>CAMVSQ010000001.1 GCA_947170225.1 uncultured bacterium
TATACCAATCCATTTTTGATTTACAAGTTATAAACTGGTTTTTTATTTGACAAATATTGAAATATATGGATAGATATTAAAGAAATTATTTTTTATAAAAAAGCCCACAATTTTGTGGGCATATCAATTATTTAAAATTTTATTAGAAGTTTCTAAATACTCATTTTGCCATATTTTTTTCTTCTTTTTCTTTTTGGTATTTTTGTATTTTTTTGTGTTCTTCATCTAGTAAAAACATAAATTTATTCATTTTTTCTATAACTTGCATTTTTTTGCTTGGGTCACTTTGAAGATCTTTGACTTCATCAAACAAATCTACACCATTTACTGTCGTCGATAGGGAATTTCAATTTAAAATAAATTTTAGTGTGTTTGTATTATTGGACTCATCTAATTTATTTAATTCATTTTTTTCAATTTCCACATAATCGGCTCACGATAGTATTTTGTATGTTATTTTTTGTCTATCATCATTTCATCACAATAAATCAAATCAAATTGATGGATCTTTTCATACTAATTCATGGATTTTTTCGGTCTTTCGTTGTAATTCTCCAAATTTTTTTTGTACATCCGTAAAAAATCTTTCTGGATCATATTTTTCATAGTCTTGGACTACAATACTTTCAATAGGCTCTGTATTTGTAATTTCTGGAAGTTCATTGGTTGTATATTGAATTTGTCCGCTTTCTGTACTGTTTTTTAAAACATTTCCAAATCATCAGTTTCATATATTTTCATTTCATTTTTCACTATCAATATCGTCAAGATCTTTTAATCCATCCAAATTATATCAATTTTCATTATCATGACTGTTTACCTCTGCTATGATATTATTTGTTTCTCCTACAATTTCTTCATTTATATTTTGATTATTTATTGTTTGTGGTTCTTCTGGTTTGATATCCACGATTTCTGGGGGAGTTTGCAAATCATTATTTTGCGATGTTTCCGGCACAGATTCAAAAATATTGTCATTTGCTGAAAAATCATCTAAATCTACCTTGTTATTATCTTCAAAAAGATCATTAGTATCCAGATGATTGTCGTTTATTTCGTTATTATTTTTAATTTCTCAACCAAAATTATTTAAATCATTTTGTGATTTTATGACTTGATGTGCAGAATCTATTTCTGAATTAATTGGTTGCAAAAGATCACTATTTTCAAAAATATCATCGCTTCATCAAAACAATTCATCACTTTCATTTTGAGGAGATACATTTTGATTTGGATTCACTTGCTGATTTTGATCTGGCATTGTGTTTTTTTGTTAATATATAAAAGTCGCTAGTCACTAGCTACTAGTCGCTAGAATCTAAAGACTACAGACAAGCGACTAGAGACTATCGACTAATATAATTATACTCAGAAAAAAAAATAATGCAAATTTTTGGGGAGAAAATTTAAATTTTTGGATTCATTACTACTCGATGGAAATTTTCTCATCCATCCTCTACTATTTCATTCCTCGTTATTTCATATCACTGTTTTTCTGCATATGCTTCTATCATACGATAACTTGTTTCTTCCCTTGCTCTCGTAAATACAGACATATCTGGATATTTCTCTTTTACTTCTTTCATCCAATGATGGATCATCTTTATTCATGCTGGTCATCTATATTTTTTGTCCATCGCAAAATCTGATATATATATTCATGGTGTTCCATCTTCCATTTTTCACTGATATGCCAATATATATCATCATATTTGTCATTCTTCATTATACCATGCAAATGATAGATTTGGTCTGTTTTTCAAGGTATTATTTAAAATACTTGCTGTAATTTCATGCTGTAAATTTCATAAATGGTCTTTCATTGATGATGGATATATTTTTCATTCCATATACGATATCTGTACTACATCCTCTATAGATAATGGATGGATTCAGACTTTTTTCTGCTTTTCTTTTTGCTCTCATGCATCTAAATCTCATTTCAAACTATATGATTCACTATTATCACTATATGCATTTACAAATACTGGTAAACTCTCATTTGGCACTTTATCTGTCAATATATTCAATTTATTGTAGCTTACTCATGAATAAAATTTACTTGTATTGATTGGTATTCCATTGGGTGATATTGGATTTTGTCTTACATATTCTGAGAAAAATTTCTCATACATTTTGCGAACCGCTAATTCATTTTTTCTTCCAAAATTTGGATTTGCTTCGATATTATCCATAGTAATCACATACTCACTTGGATCTTTGTAATCTTCAAATTTATCTCACAATACATTTGCTATATCATGAGTTGTCTCACTTTTTACTTTGTTTAATAATGTCTCAAAATTCTCTGGTATTGCTCTATTTAATGTCACCCAACTCGTCACTTTCAGATTATCTTCTTTTGGATTTTGTTCTCATTCGTAGATACAGAAATCTGTACAATATGGATTAAACATCGCTACTACTTTCTTTCCATGTCATTCTGCCAAACTATCACAATTAAATCCATTAAACCGATTATTAGGGTCACTCTTTGGACTAATTTTGGCTGTCATCAGCTTTAAATCTTTGTATTTATTGAATTCACTATATCACAGATTTACAAACATATTTATGAGGTCTTCTGCTCAGTATTTTCATAATAGGTTTTTAACGAATTCATCTTTATTGGCTTTCCATTCTTTAAACCACATTGTCTCATCTCCTTGTTCCTTTAATTTTGTGATAATAACGGATATTTTTTTCTTATCAGCTCAAAGCAAAAATTCGCTTATTCTTTGTTGCAGTGCTTCCTTTGTATATACATCACTTCCACTTATATAAAACTTCATCTCAAATGGCTTGAAATAACTAAGCTGATCATATATTCATAATGGTAAGCAATCTACTAAATCCTTTGCATCAAAATCCAAATATTCAAAATTCTCTACCATATTTGATGGTTTCTTTGCTTGATGAATTCTATTCAAACTGCTAAATGTAGTGTCATCCAATCCCAAAAATTCTCATGGGTTTTCATACATATCCATTATTATTGGTTTTGTCCTTGGATGATATATCGCTGATTTAAAGTATTCATACAACTTTTTATCTTTTGGATCTTCGCTCTTTGCTAGTTTCTGTAATTTGATTAGTGCTTCTTTGTTTCTTATCATATGGAGCAAAGTTAGGATTTGTTCAAAATTATCTAAGTTTTTGTATAGTTCACCTGTCTTTTCTTGTTCTAATATTCATTCTGCCAAGTCTATAAATTCAATATTTTCTTTAAATTCAGTCATATTCATAGCTCATTGTACTGATTCTTTCCGACCCGAATCATATTTTTCTAAAAAGTTATTTAATTGTTGATATCCGTTATTTCTATCTCAAGCTACTCATAAATAATTTTTTATAAATTCTTCTTTACTTATTCATTTGGTTTCTAGCTGTTTTGCTAAATCTATTATTTTATCTGCATGCAACAATGCATTATGTGGATCTCTAAAACGATTTTTTAATTTTTTATCTCATGGTACTTTATCTACAAAATATGTCCAAACTCATTCTCAGAAATACTCTTCCATTTTCTGTAATTTATTCTTTTCTTCCTGTGGATAACATTCTTTTTTTATTTCCCATATTTTTTGGTAGTCTTTTTCTTTTACTACAATTTCTATTCCTTTAAAATATTCATAATCATGTTTATATAAATACTCAATTTCTTCTTTTGAAAAACAATCATCCATTTGGTTTATAAACTCAATATCTTGTTCTCTAATTTTATTCATATTTTTCTCAAAGAAACTTATTCAAACTAATGTAATATTTTGTAACAAGCTAATATCGAAATTTATTTCACTTTTATCCAATATATTTAATTTTAACAGCTCTGGTACGATATATCTTGCAAAATCAGCATCTGAATGTAACCAAATATGATCTGATTCTGATTTTGCTCTCTCAAATGCTCTTTCCAATAGTTCCCTATATCGTTCTTTATCGCTTTTTTCTAGTATTTCTAATTTTAACAGCTCTATCACAACTTCTGCCCAAGCACGATCTGATTTTGCTCTCTCAAATGCTATTTCCAATAATTTCTTATATCGTTCTTTATCACTTTTTTCTAGTATTTCTAATTTTAACAACTCTGGTACGATATGTCTTGCCCAATAAGAATGTGAATTTGCTCTCTCAAATGCTATTTCCAATAATTTCTTATATTGTTCTTTTATTTCACTTTTTTCTAGTATTTCTAATTTTAACAACTCTGGTACAATATGTCTTGCCCAATAAGAATGTGAATTTGAATCTGATTTTGCGTTCTCAAATACTGTTTCCAATAAATCTTTATATTGTTCTTTTATTTCACTTTTTTCTAGTATTTCTAATTTTAACAGCTCTATCACAACTTCTGCCCAAGCACGATCTGATTTTGCTCTCTCAAAAGCCATTTTTAGTAATTCTTTATATTGTTCTTTTATTTCACTTTTTTCTAGTATTTCTAATTTTAACAACCCTGGTACGACATAGCTTGCCCAATTTCTACTATCTATTTTTGCACTCTCAAATACTATTTCCAATAATTTCTTATATCGTTCTTTATCACTTTTTTCTAGTATATTTAATTTTATCAGCTCTGGCACTACACATTCTGCCCAAGCACTATCTGATTTTGCTTTCTCAAATGCTATTTCCAATAATTTCTTATATCGTTCTTTATCACTTTTTTCTAGTATTTCTAATTTTAACAACTCTGGTACGATATGTCTTGCCCAATAAGAATGTGAATTTGAATCTGATTTTGCGTTCTCAAATGCTGTTTCCAATAGTTTCTTATATCGTTCTTTATCACTTTTTTCTATTATTTCTAATTTTAATAGATTTGGTACGACTCATACTGCCCAATGCCAATCTACTTTTGCTCTCTCAAATGCTGTTTCCAATAGTTTCTTATATCGTTCTTTATCACTTTTTTCTAGTATTTCTAGTTTTAATAGCGCTGGTACGATATGCATTACCCAATACTCATCTGATTTTGCTCTCTCAAATGCTGTTTCCCATAGCTTCTTATATCGTTCTTTATCACTTTTTTCTATTATTTCTAATTTTAATAGATTTGGTACGACTCATACTGCCCAATGCCAATCTACTTTTGCTCTCTCAAATGCTGTTTCCAATAGTTTCTTATATCGTTCTTTTATTTCATTTTTTTCTAGTATTTCTAATTTTAACAACTCTGGCATTACATAATCTGTCCAATTACGATCTGATTTTGCTTTCTCAAATGCTGTTTTTAGTAATTCTTTATATTGTTCTTTTATTTCACTTTTTTCTAGTATTTCTAATTTTAACAGCTCTATCACAACTTCTGCCCAAGCACGATCTGATTTTGCTCTCTCAAAAGCCATTTTTAGTAATTCTTTATATTGTTCTTTTATTTCACTTTTTTCTAGTATTTCTAATTTTAACAACCCTGGTACGACATAGCTTGCCCAATTTCTACTATCTATTTTTGCACTCTCAAATGCTATTTCCAGCAGCTCCTTGTATTCATTTTTTATTACTTGATTTTCAATCGCCTCTGGATTAGTTTTTAGTATTTGTAAAAAATTTTCAATTTTTTCGTTTTCTGCATTGTTATTTATTCTTTCCATTTTTCATTTTAAAATTTAAATCTAATTTAATTATAACTAAAAATTCAAAAATTTGCAAATTTTTTGGGAGAAAATTTATCCTTGAATATTTAAATTTTATCTCTATTATGAAGTTAGTGGTAAACTTTTTTATCTAATATTAGATTAAAATGTCTAACTACCGTGATGATTTTTTGGAAAATTCTTATTATTTGATATCAAACAAATGATTCAATGATAATGTATTATTTTCAAATGCGGATGATTACAAGACATTTATGCTGTATGTGATAGAAAATTTATTGGAATACAAAAGTTTGATATTGTCTGCCTATTGTATGGTACCAAACCATTTCCTTTTGGTAGTAAAAAACACTGAAAAAGGGTTGAAACTTTCTGATTTTATGAGAAAAATTCAGGTCAGCTATGCTATGTATGTAAAGAAAAACAAGGATGAAAACAATAGATGAGTCCCTGTATTTGAATGAAGATTTAAAGCAAAATTAATTGAACCAGATGATATTGAAAGGATTGAAAGTTGCGTTGCTTACGATCCACTCTATCACGAATTAGTTGAAGATATAAAAAATTGGCCATACACTAGTGCTCATCAAATGGCTGATACATGATACGACTACTCTACTCAAACTCATATAAAAATTTATAACGATAATAGAAAAATTTCAAAAAAAATGTTCACGGAAAAGGAACATTTAGTATAAACAAATCCTCCGCCCTTTGGGCACCTCCTTTATCAAGGAGGAAAATTCCCCTCTTGACAAAGAGGGGTTAGGGGAGATTTGTCTACACACACAATTTTCTTTATTTGCTATATGTCAATTCTGTTTTGTTTGGAACTTGTACAAGCTCTGGAGAGACTTCTACTATGGTTTTTGTCCTATTGTTTCAGTACATATTTGCCCAATTTTGTTGATTTTTTTCCAAAATTTCCGTTTTTATTATTTCGTATTCAAAATTTAAAGATGAAAGATTATTATTTGCTTTTCTCAAAAAATATCATTCTGTAGAAGCTAATGATACATAGCGAAAATAAAAAAATAAACAAAGTATCACAAAAAATATTATTCAAAATATTTTTACCAAGTCAACAACATATTTATTTGCTTTTTCTTTGTTTAACAAAAAATCATAATATTGTTTTATTGAGTTAGTTGATATAAATGCAAACTTTTTCATGAGATATTTTGAACTAAATAATTTTTTCTATTACTCTGTATTTCGCACTTCTACTTGGTCTATTTTGCTGAATTTCTGTATATGTAGGCTGGACAGCCTTTTTGTAAACTAATCAAAAGTTTCAAGTCTCAGCTAATGTTTTGAATCACTGTTTGACTAATCTATCTTCCAAACTATGAAATGTAATAATTCCACATCTTCATCATACAGACAAAACATTAGGAATCTCTCCTAATAACATTTTTACATTATCGATTTCTTTATTAGTTTCAATCCTAAATGCTTGAAAAATCACAGCACAAGCTTTTTGCCCAAGCCCAAGCTCATTTAGGAGAAATTTTAGTTGAAATGTAGTTTCTACTTTTTTATTTTTTCTAGTTTCAACGATTTTTTTTGCTATTTCTTCAGATTTTTTTGGAGTAAATTCTGCATAATCTGTAAATATTTTTGTCAATTCTGGGACTGGATAAGTATTTACAATATCGTATGCTGATTTTCCGTTTGTATTATCAAATCTCATATCCAATTTTCCATCAATATTGGTAGAAAATCCACGATTTCAGTCTTTGAAATGCTCCAAATTCACTCACAAATCAACCAAAAGAAAATCCGCTTTTTCATCTCACAAAACTGATTGAATTTCTGTGTAAGATTTATTCTGGAAATCTATTTGGTTTCCAAATTCTGGCCGTAATTTCTCTTTTGTTTCCTTGAAAATATTTGGGTCTAGGTCGAATCAGTACAATTTCTGGATTGTAGGAAAAAGTTTCAACATATTGCTTGTATGTCAGCCGTGTCACAGTGTTCAATCTACTATTATTTTTGGATTTGCTGGAAGTGAGTTTAGCACTTCTTGAAGCATCACAGGAGTATGGTGAATATTTTTTTCTGTCATTGCATTTTGTAAGCTAAATGTTCGGTGGTTATTGTACGGATTATTGGATGAGATTCAATTGAAAAAAATATTGTTTTTTAATTTGTTAATTTTTTATTCAATGTCACATTTGTAAATAGATAAAATATGTCAATATACAAAAAAACATATTTGTCCAAAATTCATTTGACATCAAGTTTCTTTTTTGTATACACTGGAAGTGTATATATTATTTTACTATTTATATTCGCAAATATTTAAATAAATTAACAAAAATTGTAAATTTATTTGCAAAAAATATAAATTTTGTTATAATGTATATGATATTTTGGTTATTACTTGAATAAAGCATGAAAGTTATATGTCCACCTGAATTGGAAGAACTTCGTTACAATGGATCTGATGGTTGATTCCCCAAATGAGTTGCAACAAAATTTAGAATGCAATGTTCATTAATTGAAGTAATCGAAACTTCGATAGAACTCTACAAGTATCCGACTTTGAGATTTCATAAATTACATTGAAATTTACAATGATTCCATGCTATAGATCTAAATAAATCATGGAGAATGGAAGTCAAAATATTACAAAATAATATGGTTGAAATAATGAAAGTTTACCGTATTTCAAACCATTATCAATAAACTCTTTAACCCCTAATCAAAAAATAATGAAAAAAAGAATCAAAATAGCATATCATCCGTGAATTTACTTAAAGGAAGAATTGGAAGCTAGAAACTGGTCTCAAAAACAGTTTGCTGAAATTATTTGATTATCTACACCAGAAGTAAATCTTATAATAAAGTGAAAGAGAAATCTAACTCCAAATTTGGCATTTTTGGTAGCAAATGCACTTTGAGAAGATACTTATGTATGGTTATGATTACAAGCAAAACGAGATACTTATCAGATGGAAATCAATAATGAAAATCAAAAATTATGATTTCAGATATATCAAAAAGCACTACAATATGCATAAAATATTTTTACTAATAAAAAAGCCTCTTCCAAGAAGGGGCTTTTTGTTTATTTATTTAAAAATTACTCTTTTTTTTCTCCTCCTTGTTCATCGATTGTCATTCACAAAATTGCTTCATCTTTTGTCACATCGAATTTTGTGTCTTTATTTATGTATACAAACATTGGCATGATCATTGGGACTCTACCTATAATTTGCTCCATAAAATTTCACAAATCTTCTTTGATTATTTTTAGATTGTCTTTTACTTGCATTTTTCTTTTTGCATTTTCCATATATTTAGCTCTAGCAAAATCTACTATCTTTGTATGAATATCTTTTACTTCACTGGAATAAACAAATCATCTAGATTCGATTTGGATATTTCAGACTAATTCTTTTGTTTTTGCATCTACTTTGAAAATCAAGGCCAAAACTCAGTCTTCTGCCATAATGCTACGAGCTTTGATTACATATTCTCACGACATATGACCAGTTCATTTTCCATCAACCATCACTGTATCCAATTTCAAAGTATCTTTTCCGAGAACTACTACATTGTCATACATTTCAATTATTTCTCCATTTCTACTTGGCATGAGAATATGATTTTCTGGCATTCACATATCGATTGCCAAATTTTTGTGAGCATATCTTTCTTTTGCTGGCATAAAATATGGCAAGAAAAATTGAGGTCTAAGCAAAGACAACATCAATTTATGATCTTCTGCACAACCGTGTCAACTAGCATGGACATCGATATCATCATTTGTGATTAAACGGATATCTTTGAATACTAAATTGTTTATCATATCGTTTACTGCTGTTTCATTTCCTGGGATTGGAGTTGCAGACATCAAAATTGTGTCTCCTTTCCTGAATTTCATAAAAGAATGTTCATTTCTGGCCATCCTAGTCAGTGAAGCAAACTCCTCTCCTTGAGCTCATGTAGAAAGGATTAAAACTCTTTCATCTGGAAAAGTATCCACTTCTTCTGAAAGTTTGCGGATGTATCACTGAGGGACTTTGATATATCATAATTGCTGACAAATTTCAACATTGTTTACCATAGATCTTCCTGAAAGGAATACAACTTTATTGTATCTGATAGCACTTTGTACGATCTGAATTATACGACCAATATTTGAGGCAAAAGTCGCAATAAGCATTCTATTTTTTGTCTTTTGAATCAGTTCATCCAAATTTTCTCAAATTTGTTTTTCTGAAACTGATCGTCATTTTTTGTTTGCTCCCAATGAATCTCAGATATATAGTTTTACTCATTCTGCTCAAATTCTGGCGATTTTTGCTAAATCTGCAGGTCTATCGATAGCAGGCGTATGATCAATTTTGAAATCGGCAGAATCAAAAATTAGTCATTTTGGAGTTTGGATTGCTATTGCCAATGTCTCTGGGATATTGTGGTTTACTGGCACAAATTCCAAAGTGAAAGATCATAATTTCAAAATATCTGTATCTGGATCGATAATTTTGTATTTTAATTTTTCAGCATCTTTTGGATTTTCAAATGTTTTTTTGATGATTCATAGGCTCAATGGAGTTGTGTAAAGCATAGGAAATCCCAGTTCTGGCAAAAGATCTTTGAGCGCTCAAATATGATCCAAGTGCCCGTGAGTCAAAACTATTCATCTCAATTTTTTGATATTTTTTTTAATATAAGAAATATCTGGAATGATATAATCTGCTCAAAAGTTTTCTTTTCCACAAAATTCCATACCAGCATCAATCATGATGATATCGTTATCGTATTCGATAAACATACATTGTCAAACTTGCTCTAATCACATAAGGCTTCAAATTCTGACAGGTTTTTCTCATTTTTTGATAAGTTTGTATGGATCATCAAATTCTGTATAATTTTTCTTTCATAAATGACGCAAAAATGCTTCTGAAGTCATTTCTTTTGGATCATTGTCATGTTTTTTTCCAAAAAATTTGGTTAATTTATTTTCTGATTTTTCTTTTTGTGAAGTTCTACCTCTTTTTGAATTGTTTTTGTTTAAAAAATCAATATTAAGGTTTCAAAATAAATTTGTTGTTTCTTCCATTTTTCTTTTTAGTTGTAAATATTAAAATAATGTATAATATATAATCATTTACCAAATGTCCGTATTTTGGACGAACAAATTTTATTTCCTACCAATACATTGTATGAATTTACAAGAATTGAGAGCATCCTGTACTGATAGAAAAATACCTATAATAAGCATTGAGACTGAAAATTTTTTGTGAAACCACTTGAGACAATATAAACCAAAATTTTGCTTGGAAATTGGTAGTGCTGTGTGATATAGTTCTATTTTTGTGGCAAATACTATCAAAGAATGGTGATGAGTATTGTATTCTTTTGAAATATCGTATCCATCTTATATGGAAGGGCTACAAAATATTTGAAAGTATGGATTGAAAAATTTAATTGTATACCCCTTTGATTTTCAAAAAATAGAGCTAAAAGAACTGATTGGACACACAATTGATTTTGCCTTTGTAGATTGACAAAAAAATCAGTATGCTAATTATTTGATAAACATTAGTAATATTTTGAACACAAAACACAGTATAATACTGGATGATGTGATTAAATTTAAAACTAAGATGTCTACATTATACTGATATTTGGAAAAAATGCAAATTGATTATCAAGAATTTGATATGGAAAAATGAGATGGAATTATTGTATTGAAATCTTAAGTAAAAATTTATATTTTTTTGTTTAAAAAAGCATATGTCATAGGGCTTTTTTATTATATTTTTATTTAATCTTGAATATAAAAAAATATTGATTATAAAATCATCCGCAAAAAATTTTATTTAAATATGGGTTTGTAGATATGATCAAAGATTTGACACAATGAAAAATTACAAAGACGTTGATTTTGTTTGCTTTGCCGATGATTTTGGGAAACATGATCCAGCAAGTGTACAATATTGCAGATACTATTATTGTTTGAAGATTTATTTCTGACACTGCTTTGGCTTCTGTAGGTGCAGCATTTCCTATATTTTTTTTGTTAATTTCTATACCGATTGGATTGGCTACATGAGCGAGTGTAATCATATCTCAACTTTTTGGTGCAAAAAAAGATAAAGATGTAAAGAAAGCATCTTACACAGCTTTAATAGCTGCATGAATTTTGGGGATAATTGTAAGTTTTGTCTGAATCTTTTTGTGTAAGCCAATATTGGTTTTGCTGAATACTCCTGCAGATATAATTTTGTGATCTCAACAATATTTGCAGATAATTTTTGCATGTGTAGGATTTTTGTTTGTATTTGATATGGCTACATCTACCTTTAATGCTTTGGGAGATTCTAGGACTCCTCTAATATTTTTGACCATATCTGCAGTATTGAATATATTGCTAGATTTGCTGTTTGTGATCAAATTTGGATGGGGAATTGCGGGGACAGCTTGGGCTACTGGGATTTCTTGTATAATAGCGACCATACTTGCTGTATGGACACTGCTAAAGAGACTAAAAACATTTAACACTGAGAATTTGGACAAAGTTTTTGACTTTTCATTTTTGAAAAGCATGACAAAAATTGCTGTACCAGCAATGTTAAACCACTCTTTGGTAGCAGTATGAGCTTTGGCTATACAAGCAATAATAAATTGATTTGGAAATAATGTAATTGCATGATACACTGCTGCTTCCAAAGTAGATACTTTGGCAATGTTACCAATTATGAATTTGTCTGTGGCATTGGCTACTTTTGTAGCTCAAAATCTATGATCTGGAAAAATTGGTAGAGCAAAAGCATGATTTAGATCTGCACTAATAATTTCGATTTGCTTTGCTATATTTATGGGTATAATCATACTTTTGTGGTGAGATATGATAATGAAGTTATTTTTGGATAGTGAAGTAAACAGTGAAATCATTGAATTTGGAAAAGGATATCTCATGGTCGTTGCTTTTGGATATGTTTTGATGTGATTTTTGTTTAATTCTGGAGCGGTATTGAGAGCGTCTGGGACTATGAGACCGTTTGTGATTAGTACTATAATATCAATTTGAGCAAAAATTGCTGCCGCCTATTTGTTGGTGTGAGTTTTGGGAGCAAGTGTAATTTGGTGGAGTGTGATTATAGGTTGGTGAATTGGGGCAATAATTTCTATGCGAGCATATTTGAAATGAAGTTGGCAAAAAACTAAGATAATAAACGATAATGTTTTGAAAATTTAGTTTGCTGATTAAGAATTTGATATAAAAATTGGAAATTACTTGACTTTGAATTTTATTTTGCTACTATCATTGTGGTCTAGTTTTTCTTCAGGGAGGAGGCTACCTTTGTTTTGCATGATTCTTGGTAGGTAAACTGCTTTCCTCCCTACCATTTGACATCAAAGGAGAATTTGTATATATCAAGCATTGCTTGAGCAAGCTAGGATGTATGTTGATCCTAGCTTTTTTTGTAAATAATGAATTTATTGATAATTTCTTTTAATATTGCTTGACTTTTAATATTATTTTATTATAGTTAATAACACAAAGATGGAGAGGTGATAGCAAGAACTTCAGGTTCTTCCTATATTATAAATCAATTCAGACGCGTTTTTTTAATACTACACTTCTCTTTCTTTGTTGTATGCTATGGAATCCATACGCATAATGTCATATATATACTCCAATACTTTTTGTGTTGGACCAAGACTAGGATGATTTTGTATTGTCCTAGTTTTTTCACTTGAAAAAAAAATAATTTATTGTAAATTAGTTTATAGTTTGTTTGTATTGTTTTTAATTTATAAAAATTTCATAGTGGATTTATTAGCGATTTCTTATAGTAATATCTGACCATTTAAGTGAAAAAAGAAGAATATCTTTTTTAAAAATTGAAAATATTTGATCAAAGCTCCAATTGGAAGTGGAAAAAGTTTTTTGTTTTTTGATGGTCCTGTCTATGCTTTGTACAAGTACAGCTCGAGGAATATTTTGAATACCGATAGCAAAAATTGATTCATAAAATTGCTTTTTGAGCAAGATGAACAAAAATATTTGATAATCAGGAATTTGGAACAAGGGAAAGCAAAAGACATCTGCAAATCTCAGTTTTTTACAGTAGATTGAAATTTTGAATTTGATGGCTCTGAAATTTTGGAAGATTGAAAAAAAGATATCCAAGAAATACTAATTGAAAAATGATTAAAATTAGATGAAATAGTTTTCAAAAATGAGACAGATTTGGATTGAACTTTGAGGTGATATTTGCCTCCAAAAGAGGTTTTTTTGAGCACGGTTTTCTTATTGCAAGATAGTGAAAATATCTTTGAATTGCAGCCAGCAGACAGACTTACTGTCATGAAAAATATCTTTAATTTAGTCTGAATTGATGATGTAAAAGATCAAATCGCTGACAAAAAAAAGGAAATTCAAACCACATTGAAAATAAAATCTGACACTACCCTATTCGACAGTAAAATTAAGATAAGTTTGAATAATTATATCAGAGATTTTAGAAATATTGAAAATAGCAAGATAGTCGAAATCAGTAGCGAAACATCTGATTTTGTGAATGAATTAGAAATGATTGCCGAAAAAGTAAATATTAATGATTTCAGTATGGAATGATTTGATATGGAATTAAGTGGAAAACTAGAAAATAAGATAGCTGAAAAAATGAAAGATTACCAATGATTTTTGTTGAATCTACAAAATACAGAAAAAAATATAAACGAGAAAAGAGAGAAAATATTGTGATTTAATACCGAAAAATCTGGTATTGAAAGGCAAATCTTTTCTATCGAACAGAAAATTTCATGATTTGATCCTGAAAAAATAAATTTGAAAAAAAAGAGAAAATTAGAGCTATTTAATGAGATGGAAGGCTTGCAAAAATGAGTAAATTATAATGTGCAAATCCCAAATGAATTAAAAGATATGGACTTAAAGGTCTGAAATGATTTGGAGTCGATGGATGAACTCGTAAATCAAATCACAATCCAATGAAAATCACTGGCAGATCAAAAAAAGTTGAGAGAAAGCCAAATAGAAACTGCAAAAATCAAAATTGAGTCACAAAATAAGAATTTAGAAATTGAAATGAAAAATTTACAAATGAATATTGAGTGAACGAAGTGACAGCTGAAAAATGTGGAAAAAAGAATTGGGGAAATAGATAATACAATAAACAAAGAATCACAGTTTGATTGTGCAAAGATCAATTCAAATTGCCCTTTTGTAAAAGAAATAAATAGATGAACTTTCCAAGAATTGGAAAGACAAAAAGGAAATTTAGAGAAAGAAAAGTCTGAGCTTATGACGAAATTGGAATGATTTGAAAAATTATTGAATGGAAAAAAGTGACAAAATCTCGATTTATGAGAGAATCAAAGTATTTCAGATTTGACCAAAGAAATTGGAAATATAGATAGACAAATTCAATCATTGAGATGATTTTTAGCACAAATCGATTTCAAAAAAGTACAGGAAAACTGGCAAAGCTGGAAAGGTTTGAATATGGAAAGTCAGTCTTTGGACAAAGAGATCTTGGAATTAGAAAATTGAGCAAAAGAATTAGAAAATCTGAAAAATGAAAAAATCAAATTATCACAACAAATTGAAAATATTGCTTGAAATATTGAAAGTCTAAATAAAGAAATTCAGGACTTAGAAAATCAAAAAACTGAACAACAAAAACTAGTAGATAGTTTTGAAATCAGAAAATATGAAGAATGGGATAAAGTAAACAAAAATATGGAAAGATCATTGCATGAAATCAAAGTCTTGGTCGATGATTTCAAATGAAATTCATTGGAAATAGAAAAGCTGAAACAAGATGAAATTATGGTAAAAAATCTTCATCAAATTTTCTCAAAAGAATTATTGTTGTTTGTTTTGGAGTGATATTTGCCGATTTTGACTGATATAATCAATGCTCTACTCGCACAAGTAGTAGATTATACAATAGATATCAAATTGAAGCAAAAAGGAGAAAATTTGGAAATGGATGTAAAAATATATGATGAAAAATGAGAAAGAGATATCAAATCTCTGAGCTGATGACAGAAAGTCATTTTGAAACTCGTACGAATGCTCGCAATATCAAACTATATCAAGTCTCCAATGCTATTTATGGATGAGACTATAAATAATTTGGATCAGGACACAGTCGGAAAGGTCGCTGAAATGCTATGAAATTTCGTAAAACAGAGAAATGTAAAACTATATACAGTCACGCATAGCCAACAAATTCAAGAAATGGATATTTGGGATGAGGTGGTAGAAATTAAGAATTAAGAATTTTATTCATTCACACTTGATTTTTTGGTTGCAAATAATATCAATAAGTCATTATTTCTTAATTATTTATTACTATGAAATACAAGCAAGCACTCAAAGAATTGTGAAAAGATTTTGACCCATTTTTACATTTGGAAAAAGATGAATTAGTTGATGAAACTGAGAGATTTTTTGTAATTCCTGCTCGTGCTCCTTATGTCGAAAATCATTTATTGATTATACCAAAGAGAAAAGTTTATGTTTTGAGAGAATTAACAAGTGAAGAAAAAGAAGAAATGTATGATTTAGTAGATAAATGGTCAAGGAAGTTGCATACAATCCATCATGGAGTCAATCTACTTTTGAGAGATGGTTTGGTTTGAGATTGAGAAACCGAAATACAAAAATCTGTGAACCATTTACATTTTCACTTAATCCCTGACTGCCCTATTTGAGCTGAAAATTTGAGCAATGATGATAGAAAATGGTATACTGATGAAGAATATTTGGATTTGGCAAAGTGAATTAGAATGAAGTTTTTGGGAAAAAAATAAAATATTTTGTATTTTTTTTACATTTTGTCAATCTAATATTAGTCCCAAATGGGACTTTTTTTGATTATTTTTTGATTTTGTATTATAATAATAGTGTATTTAATATTTAACAAATACTAAAATGTTTACTACAATTAATTTCAGATCGTATAAGGCTATTTTAAAATGGATTATAGCTATTGTGGCTGTGTTTTTGGCTTTTGTGGCAAATACATGAGCAGAAAGCATTTATCAGTCGCAGATTGATACTGATTCATTTGATATACAAAATGCCAAACAAACGATTGATACTTTGCAAAAAAGTATAGATTCAATAGTGGAACAATTGTATGATTTGGATGACAAAGAATTGAACGACAAATGATCTGTGTCAAATAAATATAAAGAAATAAGGAAAGAAATCGTAAATGTTATCCAAGATATAAATAAAACTACAGAATATGTTTCTACTATGGTTTCTAGGATTGCTTTGTTTAAAAAACAAATACAAGAAAATACATTGGCATTGAAAGAGACTAGGGAATGAATTAGTGTTTCTAGAGAATATATTCAAGAATTTTCAAATTTTTTGTATAAATTAAATAATCAGATTTCTTATGGTAATGAAATTGACGATGTGAGGCTTTTGGCGTTGTCGGACAATATTTCTGTATCGCTGTCAAATGAACAAATGGTAAAATCTATATTGAATCAATTTAATGATATGATGAATTCTCTAGATGTGGATGAAGATAGACAAGTACAAATTATAAAAACACTAAATAAATTGAAACTTCAAGCTAGTGAAAATGTAGAATCATATTCCGCTATACTGTCTGCATTGAATCAAAAGAAAAATTATTTGGTACAGTTTATGGAATTGTACAAAGAAGATAAGCTAGCTGAACAGAAATTTAGTGTAATATTTGACAATATAAAAGATGTTTATACTGCTATACAGTCTATAATCTGAAATATCGTAAAAAAAGATTATTCTGATGCAACTTTTGATATGAATGAAAAAATGAAACAAGCTGAAAAATTTTATAGCGATACAAATGCCTGATCATCTAATTTCCAAGTTTTAGCTTGGCCAATCTATCCTATCCAAGAAATACAAAAATATTTCAGAGATCCTGATTTTGAAAAAGAAAATGGAATTCCATTTCAATGAATCCAAATTGTGGCTGGACAATGATCGCCAGTCTACTCTGCAGGAGATGGAGTTGTTTATCATGTATCAAACAATCCATGAATCTGAATCAATTGGGCTTTGATCGTCCATCCAAAATGATATACTACAGTTTATTTATACTTGAACAATATAGTAGTAGATAAGTGAGATGTGGTAAGAAGATGACAAATTATCTGATATTCTGGATGAGAACCATGAACAAATGGTGCTGGATTTAGCTCTGCTGGTCCAAATTTGACTTTTATAGTATTTAAGGACTGAGTAGCACTGGATCCATTGCAGTTTTTGGATTTGAGTGTGATAGAAAACAAAGACATCATCCCAGATGAATACAATATAAAATATTTGAACGACAAATATGCTAGGACAATTGATATTTCTGAAATAAAATTTGCTAGCGGTGATACAGTGGATGAAAGAGCTGAATCATTTTTGAATGAATACGGAGTTTGAGCTTATAGACAACTAGCATTTTGGGAAGATGCAGTAGTAAATACAAAAATTGATAGGGATGTGACTATATGTATTGCTTTTGCTGAAAGTACATTGGGTAGATATTTGACCACAAGCAACAATATATGAAATGTGTGAAATGATGACAGTGGAAATAGGGTTTCATTCTCCTCTGCTCTAGCTTGAGCTAGGTCTATCGCTGATACTCTAAATAATATACATTTGTGAAATTATCACACAATCAGTCAACTTAGTAGATATGGAAATGTGGATGGAAAAATTTATGCATCAAGTACTATAAACTGGCAAAGAAATGTGACAAAATGTTTGAGCCAGATCAAATGATATTATGTGCCAGAAGATTATCCTTTTAGGATCTGACAAAATCCAAGATTGACTGGAGAGGATGAGTGAATCAAAGCTGAAATGATTTATGTAAAAAGAGTAAATTAAAAAAAAACATATGATTTCACAAGCCCCAAATGGGGGCTTTTTTTGATAACAAAAAGTTTTCAAAAGGATGAATTTTTTGTTGTTTTAGTATGGCAAAAAGTTATAATTACCGTGTTATAGTTTATTTGACTTGAAATAAAATATGCACAAGGCAACATTGCGAGATAGATTTGGAAAAGTTGATATAAAACAGGACAAAGTATATACCATTTTGAGGGTTTTACAATTTGGGACTTGGTCTGACTTTTTGGAGTTAAAAGAAAGGTACTGAATGGAAGAGATTTTGCTTGTTGCAAAGCAATTTTATTTTAATTTAGATGATCTGACTAGAAATTTTTTAAACATAAAATATGGTCTGGATTTACCATTAAAATGAACATTAAATGAAATTACATCTGGATACAGTCTTAGATTCCAAGAGGAAATCTTTGTTAGATAAATTTGGTTGGACCAAAGATTATGGATTTTATTTAGCTTGAGGGACTGCTCTATCTTTGCAATATGGGCATAGGAAAAGCGAAGATTTTGATTTTTTTAAAGAATGAGATTTTGATATAAATTGGCTAAAAGATCAGCTTAATAGGCAATGATTTGAGTATAGAGTAACCTATCAAGTACCAAATACTTTGTACATTAGTGTAAATGGAGTAAAGATTAGTTTTATTTGAGTGAAAAAATTGACTTTGATTTATCCTTTGATTTCCACTCCATACTTTGATATGGCAAGCGACAAAGAGATTTGAATTATGAAGCTAATAACTATCCCAGCAAGGAGAGAATTAAAAGATTATGTAGATTTGTATTATTTGACAAAAAAATATGATATAAATGAATTGATTGAACTGATTCCACAAAAATATTGAGCAAAACAAAATTTGTTTGTTTTGAAAAAAGCACTACTGTATACTGAAGATTTGCTGGAAAATGTGGAATTTATAGGCAAAGCTGTACCTTTGAAGACCATGAAAAAACATTTTGAGGAAGTTGTTGAATTTATCTAGATTAGATTATTTATGCTAAATTATGGGATATTGTGAATTAATGCTAGAAACCTATCGTATATAAAAAAATTTAATGGAAAAAAGGAAATCCGTCTGGCAAATGACAAATTGGCTACAAAAAAATTTTTGTCTGAAAGATGAATTCCTTTTGCCAAAACCTATGAGATAATCAAAGATCGTAAACAGCTTTTTGATATTGATTTTGGAAATTTGCCGAGTAAAGATTTTGTGATCAAGCCAAATAGATGATCAAAATGAAAATGAATTTATGTAGTCAAATATTTGTGAGACATTGATGATTGACAGCAAGAATTGCCAAAAAATCGTTTTGAAAAAATGAAATTTAAATTTCGCAAGATGTTTGATAGATTTCAAAATATGCCAAATTTCCCTTGTAAATATAAAATATGAGGCAATATAGTATCGGACAATGATTTGAGGAGGTTTGTTTTGGATGATTTGGATGGAAAAAATTCTATGACAAACGGAAATGACAAGGTGATTGTAGAAGAAAAATTGGTGCCATGAGATAATTTCAAAAATTTTTGTGAATTTGGATTGGCTGATATGAGGATTATCGTATTTAATCTAGTGCCTGTATGAGCTATGGTAAGAATCCCAACAGAAAAATCTGGAGGAAAAGCTAATTTGGCAGCATGATGAATTTGAGCATGAATAGATATAGGAACTGGGATTATCAAGTCAGTTTATGTAAACCACAAGTCATACACAAAAAAATTTCCTGAAAAATATAAACATTTGAAATGACTAAAAATACCGTATCGAGATGATATTTTATTGTGGTCTAGCAAGATACAGTATTTTGTAAACTTGTGATATTTGGCATTGGACTGGGTAATAACAGACGATGGGCCAAAGCTTTTGGAGATAAACGCCAGAGCTGGACTGGAATTACAAAATATTACTTGAATAAAATTGGCAAAGATTTTGGAAAAAATTTCAGATTTAAAGATAAAATATCCGGAAAAATGAGTAGAAATAGCAAAAACACTATTTTCTCAAGAAGAAAAAGAAATAGTAAGTCAAAAAATTTTGTATCTATCTCAAAGGTGAAAATTGAAGATAAAAACAGATGAAACTAGATATTACAATGAAACATTGGTCAAAGTAGATACAACAAAATCAGAAAATTATGTGTCAAAAGATATTTATGAATGGATCAAATCTTTTAGTCCAGAGGAAACAACTCTAGTACTGTGAGAAAATGATATCACTATAAAATGAATAAAATTTTTGTTGGACAAAAATTTGGCCGAAAATGAGATTGTTTTGTGAAATAATACAAGTTCTAATTTTTTCATCAAATCTATAAATAAAACTGAAGAAAATATCAGCATAATTGATACAAAAAATATTGAAATTCATGAAAAAAATAGGTTGCACACCATTGATGATGAAATTAGCAGAATTAGCAAAAAAACTATATTATCATCTATACTAAAACCTATAAATTATATTGAAGAATGGGATAAGTTTTTGTTGAATAATGGGAAATATAATCCACAATTTAGATATAATTGGCCAAAAGATGATATTTTGCAGTCTATGACAAAAAATCTTTTGTCTTTAAAAGATGAATTAAATAAAAATCTGTATAATGAAAAATTTTCTAAATTATTTTTATGAAAAATAGAAGAACTGCTGTGTAGGATAAATTTGATAAATGCTTATAAAAAAAAGGATTTTAAAAATATACTGTTTTACAATGAGAAACTTTATGGAAAAATTGACAGTAAATTGCTAAAAATGTCCAAAGACAAAATTTTTGAAAGTAGCAGTGAAAAATCTTTTGATTTATGAAGGGAATTGACCATAAATGAGGTAAAAGATAAAATAGAAAAATATTTACAAAAAAAATGAATAAAATGAATAGATATTGTGGTATCTATGGCACATTTGAGCAGAATTAGTGTAATTTTTGGTAAAAGACCAAAAATAAAAATTAGCTGACTAATCCCTTTTAAAGAAAAAGAATTGGACTCTATACTTGCTCATGAAATAGATACACATTTGACTAGGTACATAAATGGATGAAAAACTATGCGAAAAATATTTAAAGAATGAACTTGATTTTATCTTACTGATGAAGAGTGATTTGCTATTTTTAATGAGACCAAATATGTACAAAATGGCTATGAAAAATTTACTAATTATAAGATGTATTTTTTGATTTCAGAAGCTCAAAAATATTCTTTTGCAAAATTGGTCAATTTAGCCCTGTTTTTCTATCCAAATAAAAATTTAGAGACTATATTTAAAACTGTAGTAAAAATAAAAAAGGGCATAGAAGATACTAGTGTAATAAGTGAATGAGCTGTATATTTCAAGGAAAAAGTTTATTTGGATTGATATAAAAAAATTAGTGAGTGGGTAGAAAAATGAAACAGTATTGAATGAATGTATAGGGGAAAAATAAAGCTTGATGATTTAAATTTAATAAAATAAAATTATGGTCAACTACGAAATATTTAAATATTGATCGCATAATACTATAAGCGATTATGAAAAAATTAGACATATAGCTTATAAGGAAAATATTGAAAATAATATTTTGGTTGGTACTGTAGAAAAACCAAAATACGAACTATTTTTGTTATACAAAGATTGAACTGTTGTATGATTTTGATGATACAATGTAAGCAACAAAGAACTACTCTCACACAACTATACTATTGAAAATTTGTATATATTAAAGGAATTACAATGACAATGATTAATGGCAAAACTTTTTAATTTTATACAAGAAGATATAAAAAAAAGTGGCAAAAAAATAATAAGATTGGAAGCAAAAGTGGTTGAAACAAATAGTCCTTCATTGAAATTCTTTGAAAAAAATTGATTTTATAAATATTGATTTGCTAAAAACAGAGTTTATGATAAAAAAAATTGAAAATATATTTGAACAGTTTTATTGGAAAAAATAATTAATATTTAGCTTTTTATATAAAGGGATGAAAATAGTAAAAAAATTAAGCAAATTATTTGTTATTGTATTTTTTGTAATAAGCTTTTGATCTGCGGATAATCTTTGTAAAAATATTGATGATAGATTTGCTATAAGATGAAATACTGATATTATTGTACAGCAGATTGCCGAATATCATACAATAGATACACGGAATCAAAACGATATATTGGAGACAAAATTTTCCATATTTAATGGCGACAAAAAAATTACCACTTCTACATGAGAAAGTTTTAGTTTTAGTAGTGATAGTGAATGAACATTTTTGCTGGTGACTGAAACCAAGTTGGATGACTGTACTTACAAAATTGAGACAAATATAAATGTATACAATAAATCTATTGTGTATATTTGAGACAATTTGGATGATTTTCAGCTGTGATATGAAAACAATTTTAAAGATCACTGAATATTGTTTACAAAGATAATAAGCAACAATAATGTATTTTTTGAAAATGAATTTAAAGAAGAAATTATAAAAAATAAAGTATTTATAGATAATGCAAACACAATAATAATAAACAATAAGGATTTGGAGTCGGTATTTCAGATATTGTCCAAATTGGATGAATCAAATGAATTAAATTTATCGACCAAATCTATATTTATAGTAAATAATACAAATAAACATTTTTTGAAAAGGACCTTGTCCAAATATGCAAATATACTAGAAAATGAAAATAAATATATGATAAATTCAAATGATTTGATTGTTTTGATTTCAAATTTGTCATTTGACAAGGATGTATTGTGAGAAAATTTAATTGAAGTATTTTCTTTATCATTTGAAAGTAAATCGTCGTGGCTGTTTTTGTCTTATTTTATAGATAATTTGATTGCAAATTGAATTCCTATCAATTTGATTTGACTTTTGCTGACTTTGACACTGGCTTCACTGATAGTGACTGCATTTAGACAAGTGATAGGATTTTCTGTATTTGGGACATTTAGTCCGCTGTTTTTTGGATTGTCGGTGGCTGTCCTTTGAACAAAAATGACTATAATATTTTTTGTAATCGCTGTAATTGCCACACTGATTACTAGGCTGATAACAAAAAGATTGTATCTGTTAAACAGTGCCAAACTATCATTGCTATTGGGAATGTATTTTTTGATGGCAATTTTGATTTTGGGTATAGATTCTGTATTAAAATTAAATCTGGTATGATATCAGATATTTAGCAATACTTATGTAATTTTCCCTATATTATTTTTGATATTTACTACTGACAAAATTTTTGGAGAATGATACAAAATTTTTAGCAAACAGCAGGTAATCTCTTTGCTAGAATTTATATTTATATCTGCTGTGGTTGTGCTTGTCATCAATTCTGTGTGGCTGAAATTGGTTTTGCTATCTTATCCAGAAATAATAGTGCTGATAATTATTGCAATAATATTGGTATGAAGATTTACAGGGTTGCAACTGCTAGAATATTTCCGCTTTTCTCCTATACTAAAATGATGAGAATGAAATGAAGAAGAGGAAGAATAAATTGGTTTTAAAATCTTAAATCAACAACATCTCCAATTTTTATTCAATATTTTTGTGCAAGTCAGGCATTGATTTCTAGTACAAATAGTGAAGTTCAAGCTGGCTCATAAATTTCGCATTTGGCTGTGGTACATGGTTTGGCAGTCTGGATATCAACTACTCTATTTTGTCAATCAAATTTACCAATCCAGATCATATCCAGTGGAATCAATGTATTTTTCATCCAAAAACTCTGAGTTCATAAATCTGGGAAAACAAAAAGCATTCATTTATTTTCATCTAGTGTTTTGCGATACATCAATCATTTTTGTCTCTCTTGATCTGTCTGTGCCAGCTCTACTTCAAAAGTTTTGTTTTTGAATATTACTGTAGATTGATTTAATTTTTTTGGAAATAAAAATATTCAAAAAAAGATGATTAAAAGACCGAATATAATCAAAACAATAGTTTGGATCTGTGATTTTTTGTTCATATAATATTGTTGATATTTAAAAAATATTTTTTATAATCGCTCATTGTAATAATTAATTATTTATTTTTTATTTTCAACAAATATGAAGATTTTAAAAACATTATTTAGATTGATTATTTTAGTAATTATTGTTGTTGTTTGATTTTATCTGTATTTCTTTTTACAAAAAAAGGAAGTAATAGTTTTGAATAGCACAAAATCTATCATGGTCAGGCTAAATGCTATCAGCAAGCTTGAAACAGCTGAGATGGAATTTGTCAAAACTATGACGGCTGAAAAAGAATGACAAGATTTTTTTGAATGAACTACTATAGATGATACAATCTATGATTTCTTATTTCAAGACAAGATGGTCTTTAATTTGGAATGAAGAGTTGTTGCTTGAATTGATTTGAAAAAAATATCTAGATGAGATATCATCACAAATTTGGATGGAAGTGTAAGCATAAAATTGCCAGAAGCTGAAATATTGTATGTAAAAATAGACAAAAATGAAACACCAAATAGACAATTGTGAATTTTGGCATGATGAGGTTATGCAAATATGGAGACAGAAATTAGAGAACAAGCAGAAAGAGAGATGACTGATGAAGCTATAAAAGAATGAATTTTGGAAGCCGCCACAAAAAATGCTCATGAAGCTTTGAAAGAATTGTTGCAAGAAATGGATATAAAGCTTTCAGATTGAATTATCAGTGATATAATAAATGATGATAATGAAAATGTTTGAAACCTAAATTGATATGAAATATAATTTAGAATTTTTTGAATAAACTCTCTTAAACTTTTGAAGAGTTTTTTGGTATATAAAATTTGCATTTTTTTTGTTTCTGGTTATAATTATATCAGTCGATAGACACTAGTCGATAGTCTCTAGTCGCTTTTTATGTGAAATGAAACTATGTCAACAAAAAAAGAAATAAAAAAATATTTGGTGGATATAGAAACACCAGATGCTATAATGAAGTTTTTGGCGTTATTTAACCAAATTGATAAATATTTTGACAAAATTTTGTGATTGGATGTATTTTTGCCATACAATGAAAAAATAAAAAGAATTATCAAATGAAATTACTATATTTCTTGGTTTGTAAAATTACATCAATTTCAGCTGAAATATTTTTGAGAGATCAGAAATCAAATCACACATGGAATACAAATTGACTGACATACATATATACAGCCTACTGACTATTCCATTTCGCAATTGGGAAAATATGTAAAAGAAATCAAAGCACCTCCAAAATGTATTGATTTGTTTTCCAAAGAGGTTTTTGTGTGCCACTATGATGATAATCTGAAACATGTGGTACAAATAATGGAACAAAAAAATTATTCCCATGTGCCTGTATACAATAGAGAAGAAAGATTTGTGTGACTTTTGAGTGAAAGTAATATATTGTCGCGATTGGCAAATTATAATGATATTATTTGAGCAAAAGTTTGAGATGTCAGACTGATAACTGACAGTAATTATGTCCGTTTTATCAGCAAAAAAGTGAATGTATATGAAGTAGATAAAATATTTTCGGAAAGGAAAGAACGCAGTGATAAAATTTGAATTTTGTTAATTACAGAAAATGGGCATAAAAACGAACCATTACTCGGATTGATTTCTGCTGGAGACACAGCATTGATTGATACTTGGGTCGTTCATTAGTTGAAAATTAACTGTTAATAATTAAGAATACACAGTGATGTATTTTTGTCATTCTGAACGAAGTGAAGAATCTATTTTAAGATTCTTCGGCTAAAGCCTCAGAATGACGTTTTAAATCAAAAAATAATTAATGCGAGATAATCTAATAAACATATTTCTAGAAAAAAATAATCAACTCAACTTGAGCGCTATCAGAGATTATGATTGAATTATGACAAAACATATTTTGGATAGCATTGAGTTAAATAAATTTTTTGAATTGGAAAAATGAAATAAAGTCTGTGATATTGGGACTGGATGATGATTTCCACTTTTGCCTTTGGCTATGACAAATCCAGAAGTAGATTTTGTTTGAATAGATGCCAGGAGGAAAAAGGTAGACGCTGTAAATGAAATGATAGATAAACTTTGAATAAAAAATGCAAAATGTACACGAAGCAGGATTGAAGATTTCACTGATCAATTTGATTATATCACTGCAAGAGCCGTATGATATGTAGATAAAATCATCTCTCGAAGCTATAATTTACTGAAAAAATGATGAAATTTCATTTTTTACAAGCAATATGATGAAGTAGAATTGAATGTTTTAAATGATTTGTGTAAAAAATTTAATTTAAAAATAGTAAATACTCATAGATATTCACTTTTTGATTGAGATATTGAAAGGGTGATTTATGTAATAACTAAAATTTAAGAAATTTTGGATGATTATTAGTTTGTAATTAGTTTTTTTGCCTTTTTTTGAATTCGCTCTCTATCCCAGTTTTTTTCAACAAACTTTTTAAAGTTTGAAACCAGAGTTTCATGATTTTTGTCTGGGACAAGAATTCAGCTTTTTGAATCAACTAATTCAACTGAAGCTCATTCATTGAATCCAAATACAGGCACGCCACAAAGAAGTGATTCCATCGTACACATTCAAAAACTTTCTTTGGTAATATTGACCAATCATTTTGATCTGCTAATTATTTTCATTTTTTCTTGAGGATCGTCTATCCAACCAATGAAAATTATATTGTCTCAAGCAATAGATTTGAGAAAAAATTCATCTGGACCACTTCACATAATCAAAAGTGGATTTTTTGTTTCATTGAAAAGTTTGATTATTTTGTCTAATTCTTTTACAAATTTTACCGTCCTTCAAACATAGATATAGTAATTATCTGGCTGTAAAACTAAATTTGCCGCTTGAAAGACTGGATCAATTTTTGGATAAACTACTTTTCACTCAATTCAATACAACTCTTTAGCTAGTTGGGCCGTATATTGGCTATTAAATTCCACTTCGTCAAATTGTATGAATTTTTTGTCTCGTCTTTTGAGTCTTGGAGTAATTGCTTTGAACAAGGCAAGTTTGTATCACGAAAGTTTGTGTGTATATTCATCATAATGACTTCGAATGTATTGCATTGGCGAGTGTAAATATAATTTCTTTTTGATATTTGAAATTGATATATTTTTTGCAACTGCAAATGAGGAAATTATGATTTTATTTGGTGAATATTTTATGATTTTTCTGGAAAGGATTTTCATAAAAAATGGGTAAAACATCATCAAATTGCGGTAGTCAAATAATGATGACAAAAGTTTTATTTTATGTTTGGAAAAATATAGGAATATTTGATTTATCCGTTTGGGTAGTGCAGTGACTATTTGTAGTTTTTTTGATCAGACTGAAATTGAGGATCTATCTGAAAAAAGTGTAAATACTTTTGCCTCTGAGTACTCCTCTTTTTGTATCATATTTTGGAAAACATCCAATACTCATCATGGCATTATCCGGCAATTTACAAAAGCTTTTTTCATATATTATTGCAATAGATTGTAAAATCTGTGTTTATATTACAGAAAGTGAGAAAAAAAACAATATTTTGTAGTTGAAATGGATTTGGAAAACTATATCATGATCTGTGACTGAAATTCGTTTTTTTTATTGTTAAATGTAAATTATGACTGAAGAAGACATAAAAGTTGTATTAAACAAGTACGACAAAAGGCAATTGAAATGAAATATCATTAAATTTTTGATATGACTTGGATTACTTGCTTTATCATGGTGATATATACAAAATCATCCAGCTGAAAGAGTTAGCGTATTTTCTGGGTTTGATGTTTTGTGGCAGAAAGTTGAGATATTTTTTCACAATACATTTAAATGAAATTGAGATTTATTGGAAAGAAAATATGGTTTGGAAAAGTATTACAAAGAACTTTTGAATATGGCAGAATGAAACGAATGCCTATCGTCCGATGATTATAATACTATTTCTCAAGCTTATGAAGATTTGAAAGCAACAAGCAATGATGTGCTAAATGAGACGCTCCCAAAATATATTGAAAGTGCTTATAAATTTGAAGCACTGGTACAAGATGAAGATTGCTAAAATATTCCTGCTATTCGCTGAATCAATCGTTTAATTGGATACAATAAATCAATTCCAACCCTAACTTTGAAATCATTGTAGATTATCAAAATTCAAAGTCACATCAAAATTAGGAAAAATACTGTATTTACATATCATTCTATATTGAAATATTTTTCTTTTTTTAATCAGAAAACTTGTTGAATAATTACACTTACTGCTCTTCCTCCGTCCAGTGCTGGAATTGGCAAAATATTGAAAATTGCTAGTGCCAAAGATATCATTCCAGCAAAAGCTAGATAAACTGTCCAGTCTCCGCTATACATCAATTCTTTGAGTACTACAATAACTCCTACTGGTCCTGCAAGAGAATTTAGAGAATCTTGCATTTGTTCTTTTTCAAAAGAAAATGCTTTTTTCAAGATTCCTCACAAAGATGAAAAAGTAAGTTTTCGTTGTGCTCAGATTTCTTTTAGTCACATCCACATAGCTTTGTGAAATGGATATTTTATTTCTTTTAGTTCCAAATTTGCTGCTGATGAATAAGTAATTCACAAAATGCAACTATCAGACGGACAAATTGCAGTTCATATATAATCTTGTCAGTCTCTCTGATATTGTATCTGTATTTCTTGTCATATAGATTTTTTTAGTGTTGTTCAGATATTTCGAGCATTTACTGGCTTTTGGTTTACAGATAATATTGTATCTCATTCTTGGATTCACAACTCCTCTACCAAATAACCAGATATAGTAGAGCTAACAATCAGTGGTGTACTTCATACTTCTCAACTTAGCAATCATTCTCTCTCCAAAAAGGAATATGTAGGCATGAGCAAACTTGTGCTTTCTGATTTGATAGAATTTTCTGGTAAAATGGAAATTGGTTGAGTTCAAGCTGTGAATATTACTGTAAACAGTACCCATGCTACCAAAAAATTTGCAGTCACTCATCACAATAAAATTATGATTTTTTTCCAAAATTTAGCAGACATAAAACTATCTGGTGCATTGAAATCATCTGGATTATTTGGGTCTTCTCATTTTAAACTACAAAATCATCACAAAGGAATGGCGTTTGCAGTGTATTCTGTACCCTTTTTGTCAGTTCAAAGTTTACAAACTTTTGGTGATATTCATACTCAAAATTCTAGTACTTTTACTCCAGATTTCCTTGCGGCTGTGAAATGTCAAAGTTCGTGAAGTATTACAAGTATCATAAACATCAATATTCAAGCAATAATAGCGATAGCAACCATATTTTGTTTTTTTAACAAACTAAAAATGTGATTAGTGGATTATAATAATATAGTAATTAAAAGCAAGGAAAAACAAAATAGGCCCAGACAAATTTGTCTGAGCCATGATTACGGTTGAAAATCAATCATACCACTGCCAACTCAAAATCGTAAGTTCATCAACACCATGCTTTTGTTTGAGTTCACTTCGGATTGCATCCAGAATTTCTGGTGTAATCATTGGCATACCTGATTCGCTCAACTCTGTCTCAATTTTTGAGCAATCTCCTTCCTTGAACTCATAGACCGTATCTTTAAAGATTGGTTTATCAACAACTGGCAAAACTCCCAAAGCGTAATGATAAGCAATGTGTAAATTAAAAACTTTTTCTTTCATATGTTTTCCTTTCTTTTTTTGGATTATAATTTTACTTTCAATATGCGGTTTGTATTATATTTATTTTTAACAAAATATCAACTATTTTAAAAAATTTTGTTGATTTCTATTTAAGTTTTAATACAAAGAATTAGATTTATATTATTTTGAAGCAAATGCTTGATTCACATACACATTTAAATTCTTGAGCTCTATTCCAAGATTGGGAAAAATATATTTCTGATTTTGAAAAAGCTGGATGAAATAGACTTGTAAATTCTTGATCAGATTTGGAATACAATAAGAATTGAATCACAATTTGTACAAAATATAGATGAAAATCGTATATAAAATGCACAGTTGGACTTCATCCATTGGAAGTAGTGGAATGAAAAATTACACAAGACAATATTGATGAAGAATTGATAAGATTAGAAAATATGTATATAGAAAATAAGGGACATGTCGTTGCTATTTGAGAAATTTGAATTGATGTGCATTATGATTTAAAACCAAATTTAGAATTACAAAAGGAATTATTTGATAGACAGATGAAACTTGCGAGAAAATATGGTTTGCCTGTTGTTATTCACTCAAGAGATGATTTTAAGTCAACTTATGAAATATTGGAAAATTATAAAGATTTGAAAATTTATATTCACTGTCGATGATATTGACCGCAAGAGATTGCAAAAATGCAGAATAATATTCCAAATTTATGGATTGGATTTTGTGGAAATACTACATATCCAAGTGCACAAAATTTGAGAGAGAGCTTGAAAATGATTGATTTGGATAAGTTATTGATTGAAACAGATGCTCCATACTTGCCAGTAAAACAATTTAGAGGACATACAAATACACCCGCTATGATTACGCATCTATACGATTTCATTTCAGATTTCCTATGAATAGAGAGAATTGAATTAGAAAAGAAAGTTGAAGAAAATTTTGATAGACTATATATTAATTAGTAAAAAAATTGTCATTCTGAACGAAGTGAAGAATCTAATATACACATAAAAGATTCTTCGTTTCACTCAGAATGACAATGTGTACGTAGAATGACATTATTATATATTTATACTCAGATTCTGAAGTAGATTTCTTTGTCTACAAGTTCTCTCTTTGTTCATCGTTTAAGAGAAGAAATTTGTTTAATTATTTCAACTTTTTCTGGACTATTACGGAAAGGTAATCAGTGAGGAAATCAAGGATAAAGTACCTTTGCTTTAAATGAAAATGGTCTTGATTGCTGATTGTTGACTGATACTTTACAAGCTCCCATGAAAGCTTCTGGAGACGTCAAATCAGTTTGTGTAAATTCAGGCTCAAATTCTTTTGTAAGGAATTCTGCGTCTGGTGCTCAGACCTTGAATACAAACATATTTCAGACGTTTCAGAATATAGTTTTTGACATATCCATATTTCATCCTAGTCATTCTTGTTTCAATTGGTCTGTATATTGGTGAGCTACTACAAGTCAAAGCTTATATTTTCTGGCTTCTGAAAGAATAGATTCAAAAGAAGCAGATACATAGTTTTGGAATTCATCTACATATAGGTAATGTGGTACTCTCTCAGATTCAGGTATTTTAGCTCTCTTTAATGCAGAGAGTTTTGCTTGCATTGAGATAATTTTTCACACTAATTTCGATGTTTCTTCTCAGGCTATTCACTTTGCTAAGTTCATCAAAATTATTTTTTTCTCTTGCATTGCATCAAACATTTTGAAGGCTGATTTTGGCTGTCCTATAATATTTCTGACATATACTCAAGTAGTAAATGGTCCAAATTTAGCTTGTATAAATGGAATAATTTCTGCTTTTTCTCTGTCTCACATTTTTTTGTAAGTCTTATTCCACCATGCAGCTACTACTGGATCTTTTAAATTTCTAATTTTTGCTTCAGCAAAAGCATCATCTGTAAATAGTCTCATTATATCTACCAATGTTCATCATTCTGGTTGATCCATCAAAAGAAGACAAGCATTACGGAAGTAATCCTGGATACGTGGACCAAATATTTCTGGTCAATACATTTGGATAAACATCTCAACCAGATCATTTGTTACTACATCTTTTTCATCGGCATCTTCTGGGTCTACTTCAAGCGGATTTAATCCGATTGGATATGCAGTATTTCAAAGATCAAAATATATCAAATCATCAATTCTCTCTTTTGGAAACCACTTCAAAAGATATTCACAAGCCTCTCAGTGCGGATCAATAAATGTGAATCATCTACCGTGCTCCATATCATCTACAGCTTGTGCATACATAATTGTAGATTTTCAGGTTCACGTCTGTCACAAAATATAAATATGTCTAAACCTATCTTTATCTGTAATTCTGATTTCTTTTTCTTCTCAACCGTAATTGTTGTATCAAACAACGATTCACTCATTTGGTAAGTCATTTGGTGCTGGCACAATTTTACCTCTTTGCCAATCTAATCTAGGATTTTGATTAAACCTAGCATGTGGAAAATGAATTATAGAAGATAATTCTTTTATATTTAGCATATTTTTTTTATCAAAATCTTTTAGATCTTCAAAAGTAGGATAATGTGTATAAAAATCTCTCAATACAACATCTTTTGCGAACATTCTGATTTCTTTTATCTTTTTCAATTTCAATGTATTTAGACCTATATAATTGTATTGATTAAATAATCTTCACATTTCATCAATCATTTTTTTTGGTCTATCTTTGTCCGAAGATACAGCAAAAACTCTTAATTTTGTTAAGAATATTTCATCATCCATTTTTTTATCAAAATCCTGCAATTGTGTTTGTGAAAAATCATGTTTATGTTTATCTCATTCTTTTTTTTCGTGTTTAGTATCTTCTTTTGATCATGCCTTTCGTACTTTCAAAAACGTAGTTTTTAGCCATCAAAAATCTTTTCATTCTTTTATCTTTTCAGCTTTTTTCCTCATCTTTTTCAAAACACTTTCGTGTAATGGTTGCACTAAAATCTGCAGATCCATCTTTTCATTTTTTCAAACATTATTGAATGCTGAAAGAATACTATCCATAGGATCTGCTTCAAATGCTTCATATGTTTTGATAGGATGAACACTATTTTTTGTAGGATAGAATTGTCCTCAAGCCATAAATTTTCATGCTTCCAAAAATAGTGGAGCCGAACAATCTTCTATAAAAGCAGTAGGATAAAACGCTGCTATCATTTTTTTTACTGTTGAAACATGTTCTTTCGGTATTCATAAAAAGTATTTTATTGTTTCTTTTTCTACTACAAGCTCCATGCTTATGTAATTATTTCAAAATACTCTATTTTTCCAATTATCTTCATATATACAATAGAAATTTTTGAATACTTGATTCATTACTTCAATGTTGTCTTTCATTTGCTGAGTATGGTCTGTAGCTTCAATATCTCACGACTTTGCTACAGCTTTTTTTTCCAATCTCACTTGTATAAATCTCAAATTTTCTGCTTGTTTGAGTGTATGTTTTTGTTTTAGATTTAAAAAAACCAATCTATATGCTGCTTTACCTGCATAAAATATTGCAATAATTCATAATATACACAGTAATATTGTAAGTAATACGGTCATAAATTTTTTTCTGATTTAAAGTTTTTTTCAATATATATTATAACTAAACTTATGAAAAATGGAAAAAATTTGATATAACATTATTATTTTTTACAACCATTTTTGGGAAAATGGTATATAATATTTTATTTTTTTGCTTTTATCAATCATTTTAGATATGAAAAAATATCCTTTTCATTGTTTCTATTTTTTATGTCCACCAAAACCCAGTTCATAGCTGAATTTAACAATTCTCAAATTTTTGGTCATGGTAATAGTTGAAAATGATCCATTATTTTTTTGCCATTTACTTGCAAATCTTTTTGTGTAAATTGTCATTCTTGTTTTTCCAAATCTTTTAGCATTTCTCTCAAAGTGTTCACATCTGTGATATCGGCACTATTTTGCATTGGATTATACTGACCTAGCCTATCTGCTATTGTGATATCTAGCAAATTGTTTACTTTTTCAAATCATGCTTCGCTATACAATTTACGAAGTTTTTTAATCCTATTTTCTTTGTTTGCGTTTAGTATTTCTCATGGCACATGATGATTGAAAATATATCGGCAAATATCTTTGATTTCAGATTTTGAAAAAGTCAGTCTGGCAAAATCAACTTTTGCCAATTCTGGTCATGAAACACGGTGATTTAGTGGTCCAGCCAAAATTTCGCGAATTTCTTCACGAGATAGATTTTTTTCATAAGCGGAATACTGCCCCACTTTTCCCACATCGTGATATAGCATAGAAAATCTGACCAAATAATCTTTGTTTATTTTTTGTAGATGATAAAGTGACAGCAAAGAATGTACATACACATCAAATGGATGATATCTCACTGGCTGATCGATATTTTTGGTTGCAAACAATGCTGGGAAGATATATTCAAGTAATTTTATTTCGTCCAACAAAGAGACAAAAGCAAATGGATCTCATGAAATAAAGACTTTCATCAATTCATCATGAATCCTCTCTTTGGAAATATTTTGAACCAGATTTGACAATTCTTTGGTAGACCTTCGTGTGTCTGTATCTATATCAAATAATGTAATTTTTGGTTTATCTCATTGATTATCTTTGAGTTTTTGGTTTAAAACTGATACGAATCTCAAAGCACGGATTATCCTCAAAGCATCTTCTGTAAATCTTTTTTGAGGCTCTCCTACACATTTAATTTTTTTATTTATCAAATCTTGGATTCATCTGTGCGGATCAATGATTATACGAACTTTTGATTCAGAACATCTTTTTGAATTAACAAAATTTTCATGCAATATATCTATCAAATATGTAGCAAAAGTCTGATCAAACTGTCATTGTGGAAACAATTTGGAAATATAGTTTTGATCTTGCACAATAAAAAGATTTAAATCTGAATAAAAAATTATTCAATTATCTTTCAATGATCTCTGGAAAGTGGTTTCATCTTTGATATCTTTTTGTATTTTAAATTCTTTGGTCAGATTGTTTTTGGGAAATTCTGCTGAAAAATAGTAGATACAATTTATAGAAAAATCTCTCCTATTTGAATCAAGCAGAATATCATTTTGCCAATTTATCATCTCAGGATGGCGATTGTCTGAATAATCGTTTTCTGTACGAAGTGGAGTCAATTCGTATTTCAATTCTTTATTATCTTTTGGGATTAGTGTAATTGTACCAAATTTTTCTGTGATGAAATGGTGAACATCGTCTTTCTTGATATTTGAATAAATTTCGTTTGGCTGGCCTGCCATGGTAAAATCTATATCTGTAATATCTTTTTCTATATCCAGCAAAATGTCTCTGATAGATCAACCAACCAAAAAAAGGTTTGTATTTTGGCATTTATCTTGGAGAAATTGTATATGCTTATCTAATATTTTTAGTCAATCAAAATTTAACATTGTATTTGAATTTTATAAAAAATTGTCTTTTGTAATATACTTGAAAAGATATAAAAATCAATTGAAAATCATGTATTATATTAGTTATGTTGCCAATACAATTACAATTGTGTATCCACAGATATTTATATGCCTAAATTTTTGCAAATTTTAATATTTTACTTATAATTATATTGCTATGAGATTTTATAACTAATCAAAAATATGATTGAAGCTTTAAAAATAGATGAGTCATGAATTGATAGAAAAGGGGGAGCGCCGGTAGATTATTTTGATACTTTAGAATATGAAGATATTTCAAATGAATTAAAACAAGTAAAGGATAGTCAAAAAATAGAACAGTGACAACTAGCAACAAAACTGAAAATTTTATTATCTCTAGGAGATTTTTGAATTAAAAAAGAAGATTTTGAATTGGTAAATGAAGATTGAACACTGGTCGTAATTTCTAATTCATCATATTTTTCATCAATTGTGGGATTGAATTGAATACAAGAAAAAGAAAATAGTAGAAGTTTAAAAGATAGGAGTAAATATGATTGATTTGATAATCAGATAAACGATTTTTTGAAATTAGGTATATCAAGGGATGATGCAAAAACTCAATTGAAAAAATATTGTGATGAGAATGATCTTGATTTTGAAAGTATGATAGTTTGATGAGGTTGTGTAATTTCAGAATGAGATTTTTCATTTATTTGACTAAAAAAAGTAGTTTGAAATTCTGGAGATATTATTGAAAAGAATAAATGAACTATTGCCCATGAAGGTCAACATATAAAATTTGATAATTATTGTAAGGAAAAATGAATAGAAAAAAATTGAAATTTAGCGATATTAGATGAAGTTATTGCTCATTGTTTTAATACTTTTGATAAAAAGTGAAATATAGATTTCACTAAAATATATAATGACATGGTGACAAATGATAATTATTTTAAAAAATCATTAATTAAAGACAAGCCGTCATTTGAAAATAAATTATATGATATGATACAACAAACAAAAGTAGAATTACAACACCACAAAAAGATTTATGTAGCTATGAAAAATTTAATTGAAAAGCATAAGTAATACTCTTGTCAAAAAAAGCTGAAAAAAGATTTGCATTTTAATTTTTTTTGAGTATAATGTGATTGTTGGAGTAAAGCCCTATACGCCGGTTGCCGGAGGTGACCCTTATGAGTTGTGTATAGGGTTTCCATTTAATCAAGAAGTTTTTCAAAAATAATTTTATCCTTTATAATATCATATAGATATGAATCATTTGATTCATATTTTTTGTAAACTGAAAAAGATATGGCATCCACAACTTCTAATCATTTTTCAATTCTTGGTATTCAAATTTGTAATCTAAAATCTCGAAAGTATGAAGTAATTTCTCTGATATATTCTAAAAAAGCGTTATTTAATTCTTTTTTTGTTTCTCTACGAGATGCCGTAAAAAATATTGTATCATTATGCAAAAGGAATCATTTTTGTTCACATATCTTTAGTAATTCTCAGACCATTAAGTTATACAATTTATGTTTTTCATTTTTAAGGCTATATGGAAGTTTCTTTTTATCAAAAATTAATGTGGCAATTTTTATATTTCTATAAGAACTAAGATTTAAAACTTTTCTTACACATGCTATAGATTCTTTATTTGAATGGAAAAATGATTCTTTGATTCTAATTCACTTTAAACTCATCCAAGAATAAGTATTTTTCATGACTAATTCCAAATCTTTTTTATCGTCAGACATCAAAAATGTTATTGTGAAATATTTTGAGTTTTTAGTTCAAATATTTTCAAATCATAAATCTCAACTTTCATCCATATAAATATGTATCATATTTATTATCGAAACTAAAATATCGTATATTTTATAATTTTTCTTGTCAAAAAATCAATTGATTTATGTTGTTTTTATCAAAAAAACTGAAAAAGTATGATAAAGAATTGATTTGGAACATATAACCTTGAAAAAGTATTTCTCATAAGTATGATCTATGAGAAAAATAATAGCTATTAACTCATTGACGATGCAAAATTTAAATTCAACCAATATTGTAGAATCATTTATAAACCAGCATAGATGTGAAAATAAAATAGCGGAGAGAATCGCAATTTTTGAATCTGTGAGAGATTTTTTGTATCAAATAAATTGAGTAAATAATCCAGAGAAATTATTGGAAAGGAGAGAATGATACTGTGCTGTAAAACATAGACTATTGAAAATGGTTTATGACCAGCTTTGATATAAAACACAACTTTGTTTTGTTCCATTTTCGTTTGATATGGTATATTTGCCAGATTTTTTGAAAAATTGGTGATATGCAAATAAAAAATGATATCATGTATTTCTAAATGTAAATATTGATTGACAATGGGTTTATATTGATGCAACATTTAATTCTGAATTAAAAACTTATTATGTAGTAAACGAAAATCGAGACTGAATTTCCTCTCAAAATATTATTTGTGATTACGACAAAATATATGTTCCAAAATCCTCTGAAGAGGAATGGGAAATAAAGAAAAAGTTATCTGATCCTAGAGGGATAACCGCTGGTGATAATGTATGGCTTGAAAAATATAATGATTGGATAAAATCATTGAAAAAATAGTAGCGGTCAGGGATAAAAAACGAAATATTTATTTTTCTATAAATTTTTTGAAATCCTCTAAATTATCAAAAGATTTGTACACCGATGCAAATCTGATATAAGCTACAGGATCTATATTTTTTAAAGCATCCAAAATATCATCCCCAATTTTTTGTGAAGAAATTTCATCTCATTCTGAAGTTCGTTGATTTTCCAAATTATTTAAAACTTCTTCGATTTTTTCGCTATCGTACTCTCTTTTTGCCAAAGAAAGCATGAGTGCTCTTTTTATTTTTTGTCTATCATAAAGCTCTTTTTTGCCATCTTTTTTTATTACAGTCAAATCTGTAAATTCTCTCCTTTCAAAAGTGGTAAATCTATTGTTGCAAAATTCGCATTCTCTCCTCCTTCTAATAGTTTGTCAGTCGTCAATTACTCTACTATCTATTACTTTAGTTTCTAAATTTTGACATTTTGGACATTTCATGAGAAAAAAATTTGTATGGGATAAAAAATTTTTTGGTTGTTAGTCACTAGATAATAGTAATTAGTCGTTAAAAACCAGCGACTAGAACTTATAGACTAACGACTATTAACTATTTTGGTATCAAATATCTCTTATTATAATATGTAATATTTTTTAAAAATCATTTAAACCAAAGTACATCTTCTCCGGATACTGATTTGTATACATCATCTTTTCATTTTACGAATTCTTTCCAGTTTGATAATGCGATTTTGAAAAAAGATCAATTGTCGTCCAAGCTGATTCGTAATTTTAAAATTTCATCAAATTCAGACAAAATCTTTTTAATCACATTTTTCATTTTTTTGTTATATTTTTTTGTTATATTTAAAACATCTACGCAGTAAATTTCATAAAGTACATCAAAGTCCATATTTCCAGATTCATTTTGCAAAAATGAAATATACAACAAAAATCATGGTAAAGTTTCCATCATAGACGAGATTATACCGTATATATTGGTATCGGAATATTCTGATTTTAGATCTACTTCATTTAAATACTTTAGCAATCTATCATATACCCAAAAATCTAGCGAATATAGGCTTTCTTTGATACGAAATACATCATTTTCATCCAAATATTTTTTTACAATTTTTCACAAATCTTTGTTTTCCAAAATCTCTTGATATTTAGTTTTGTACAATGTATCCAAAAAATCATTTTTATCTTTTTTTACAAGCGATGAAATTTCGCGACCAAACATATTTTTAAAAACTTGCAAAATTTTTTTGCTATTTACATACAGTCTGACATCTTTGTAATTGATCCATTGAAACATAGTTGCTAAAAAATTTTCTTCAAACATCCTCACTATATGCATATTTGAGTAAATATTTTTGGAAGTGTTTTTGTATGGCAAGAAAAATTTTTGTTTTCCAGCTCTAATATTTTCGGAAACATTTTTGTAATAAAAAACATTTTTTCCATAATTGTACAGTAGCGATCAGTAGTAATGAATTGTATTTGCTTTGTTGTCGGACCAATTTAAAAATCACAAGATTTCGTTAGTCATTTCTTTTTTAAAGAGTCTAAAATTTAGACTATCTCATCTAGCGATTCGCAACCCTCCAAGTAGCGTGATATAAAAATTTAGTATCTTTTCCATAATTCTGGACTCTTTTTTTATCCTTTCAGGGACTTTAAAATCTTTTAATCAATCTGGATCGGATCAAATATCGGACATCATATCGTCGATTTCGTCGCTTAAAGATTTTCCAGAAATTTTTTCTTCTTCTCTAAAATAATTTAAAATATATTTTTGTACTCATTCAAAAAAGTTTTTTTTGAACAATCTATAGTCGGTGATGATGAGATAAAGTTCATTTAAATCTCATTTTCATGAACGGAATTTGCTTATTTTTTTTGCTAGTAAATTTTTGTCATATACTTTGCATAGTATATCATTTACTACAGATGAAATATTTGACTCAATAAATAAGTATTTTAGCAAGATATCTGCAGGTAATATATATTGTAATACTTTTTTGTCAACTAGAGAAAAATTGGTTTTGTAGACAAAATTTTCTCTCTGCTCTACAAAATTTTCAATTAGTGGTTTGATATGGGCATCATTTAGCTCATCATTAAAAATCCATTTATAAAAATCTTCATCTCAATCAATAGGATCAAAATATACATCGTTGAAAAGTTGATAATGATCAAATAGCAAAAAGAAAATATCCACTTCTCACAACAGTTCTTTTTTTAATTTCAAAAATTTTTCCATATTTAATTTTTGTCCAGATTGATGGAAAATCATTTCATAAAAATTGAAAAAAACATCTACAAACCAATTGAAATTTTTTTGTTTATCTGTGTGTGGAAATACTTTTATCCTCGATAAAAACACAAAATTTAGCAAATATACAGAAAAAATGAAATTGATGAAATAGACATCGTCATACTCATCAAAGATATCATTTACAAAAATACTCACAACCAGCGACAAAGTATTTCCTATATTGCTAGGATTCATAAATCTATACCCGTTTATGTTTGCACTTCCACAATATCAGTAATACAAATCAATATCTTTTTTGTTTATTCACTTACTCTCTCCAAATCCAATTTTGAATTCAAAGGGATCAATTGCGATATCAAATAAATTTAATTTATAATTTTCAATTATTTTTCTATTTATTACAGAAAAAAATTCTTTTGCAGAGATAAAAGAGATAAACATGCTAGCAGGATTTACATTGTTTGCCATCATTTCATCTGGGAAAAGCGATAGCAATACTCTTTTGAAAAGTTGCATAAAAATGTTTTCAAAAAGCTAAACAACATCATACTACATAAACAAACAAATTTTTCAAATAAAAAAATAAATATTTTCAACAAAAAAATATTTCAAAAATTTGACAAAGAAAAATTTGTGATTATAATATAATTGGAAAAAATTAAATTTATATTTTAAATTACACAAAAATGAATGTTTTGAAAGAAAACTATGAACACAAAGATGTATCTATTGAGGATGTAAAATATGATACAAAGAATAAATTATCAAATTTGGAAAAAGATATAAGCAAAGATTTAGAAAAATTTGAAAAATTGGCAAACGACAAAGATGTCCAAATTTGAGCAATAAAAATTTTTGAAAAATCGTGTAATGATGTCATGGCAAAAGATTTTGAAAAAATGAAAAATATAGATGTCAAAGATTTTTTGCACAATATATCCAAAAAATATAAAGATTTGCGATTTTATGTATCGTGAGAATTGCAGTTGCCATTGTCTGTCGCAAATTTTTCAAATTTAACTACTAATCAAAAGCTCAATTTCCTTGCTTTGTATGAAACTATGAATGTAGGGAAAGATGAATCCTTTAGATGAAAACTAAAAGATCTTTGATGGAAAAAAGTAAATAATTCTGCAGAAATCATAAAAAGTTGTAATAATCGTTTGGATTGGTATTACAAAGATATAAATAAATGATTTAAAAAAATAAATAATCTAAATTTTTGAAATATCAAAAATACTTTGATAAAAGATTTTGGTTTGACAGAGACAGAAACGACTAAATATAAGGAATATATTTTATTGATAAAAAAACATCCAGAATATATTTGAATCATTAAACCACAAGAAGCTGGGAAATGATGATTGGTGATCACTTGAATAGTGATTTGAGTGATATTGTGAGCATTGTGATACCATTTTGTAGATAATTTTGGGAAATGAGATGGACAAACAGAAATCCGCAAAAGCAAGATAGAAATATCAGATCCAGAAAATATTTTGAGATTGTTGACACAAGAGTCAGATTTTATAGCTTCTGATATTGCCGAAAAACCACTTTTCCAAATTCAAGAAGACGATGGGATAGTAAAAGAACTTGGAAAAAAAATAATAAATAGAGCTGAAACAAAAAAAGTAGAAATGATTGTAGAGTGAAAATTGGCACTCCAATATGATGCTGGCAAATATCTAAAAATGGAAGTAGATAAAGATACATGAATGATATCTATGTATGTCTGTCCACCAGATGTAGTTGTGACACAAGCCAATGCAAAAATAACTAATAAAAAAAATGAATTTGTCAATTTATCGCATTTTGACCAAGTGGAGCTTGAATTGCTTGATAGTATAAAACAAGATGCCATAAACGACGCAAAAAGAGATCCAAATTTTTTGAGCAAAGCACAACAGCAAACTTATGATATGCTTTTGCCACTGTTTCAATCATTGCACCCATATGGAGTAGATATTAGATGACTTGAAGTAATCTATGTAGACAATAATTGAAAACCACTAAATCAATGATTAGTAAAAAATTAGGAAATAAATTTTAATAACTATTGTTGCAAATCAATCATGAATCCTTAATTATTGATTATTCATTTTTCATTACTAACTCCATGTTTTCAATTTACATTCATATCCCATTTTGCAAAACTAAATGTAATTACTGTAATTTTCAAGTCTGTCCGTTGGATAAAATGAAATCAGAAATGATCCAACCAGAATTTGAAAAGTACACAAACCAAATTATTTCTGATATAAAAAAATATTCTGAAATATTGGATGATAAAGAAGTAAAATCCATTTATTTGGGTGGATGAACTCCGCAACTCATTTGACTTGAAAATATTGAAAAAATCACAGATACTATAATTCAAAATTTTGATACAGAAAATCTTTGAGAGTTTAGTATTGAGATGAATCCTTATCCAAAAGATGAGGTTTATGATTTTGTACAATCTTTGACAAAAAAATATAGAGAATTTTCTAGAGTTAGGTTTAGCTTTGGGATCCAGTCATTTGAAAACAAAATGTTAGCGGCAAGCTGAAGAGATATTACATTTCCATGAATTGTAGATTTTTTACGTGATTTGCAACCATTAAAAAAAGATAATAATGTTTTCAATTTAGATTTTATAGCATTTGGATATTTCAACAAGAGTAAAACTTGAAATTATCAATTGCGAAATCCTACGGCAATAAATTTTTTTCAATCACTTGCAAAAAGTAAATTCGTTGATTCTTATTCACTATATACTTTGGAACTTTTCCCAGGAAGTTTGCGATACTACAAAGAAAAAAGAAAATGTCATCCTGAACGAAGTAAAGGATCTAATTTAGATTCTTCGGCTAACCCTGCTGAAGCCGGGCAAGATGCCTCAGAATGACAAGAATATTGAGATCAAGATGATATCTATGAAGAATTTGCTATTTTGAAAGATATTTTGCTTGATGCTTGATACAAAAGATACGAAATTTCAAACTTTTCATTGCTGTGAAAAAGTAGCATACACAATAGGGTTTACCGAGAAATGTGAGATTATCTAGGACTTGGTACATCAGCATCATCATTTTTTAAAAATCCAAACGAAAAACTTTGCTCATTACTCAATATTCCAAGCTGAACAAGAGCAGTTCGCTGGATGAATTCCTTGGAATTTTCAAAATTTTATTTGTGAAAATCTGAAACAGAAATTGTTGCAATGACAGAAAAAGATCTGCTGATAGAAGAATTTTTTCTCTGATTGAGGACCGATAATTGAATTACGGATATTGAAAAATATAAATCTGTCCTAGTTCCAAATTACAACGAAAAAATAAAATCATATTCAGATCAATGATTTATAGAAATTGTGGATAATTGAATAAGATTTACAGATGAATGAATGGATATTTACAATGATATTGTGACAGAGCTTTTGACAGAAATCTAAATTTGATGGTGGATATGCCATGTATTATTTTCAAGAAAAAAGTAATCGAAAATTTGCATTTTTTTTCATTTTGATATATAATTAAATGTGAATTTTTATATTTTTATGAAACTGACATGATAAATGAAATTTCTACATCAACTTTGGAAAATAGCGAGCAAAATGCTGTAAAAAATGAACCAATAAAATCAGCAACAGAATCTGCAAAAACTGATCTTTTAGAAAATTTATCCAATCAAGAAGACAAAGAGACTGCAGATAATGATTGAGAATATTTGAAACTTTATGAAAGACAAAATAAAGTTGCTCAACAATTACGAAAACGAGCTGAAGAAAATAATTTAAGAGATATAAATGGAGAAAAAGTATCTTTTAGCCCAAAAAATTTGGAATTTGATTGAGATGTGATTATCTGTACCTCACCACGACTATCAGACTTACCACATTTGTTTATTATGGAAAATGGATCATTTAAAGAAATTCCTATATTACCAGAAAAAATTTCTCCAATAGATAGACAATGAGATTGAGTAGTCCCTAGAAATATTAGAAAAATAAAAGATGGAGTTTATTGTGTAGAATTAGTACATTTAAAAAATAATGGAGTCGAACAGCGTTGACGTATATGAGATGCTTATTTATGAGATTACAATGAATCATATTTTATTGATAAAACAGGGAAAGTATTGGATCAGATTTGAAAATTGTGAAATTTTGTAGAAAAAGATGGTATCTATAGTAGGCACAACCGACAGCATGCTTCTTTGTGATTTAGACAAACAGAATTTTCAAAATACGATTTTAAGTGAAAATTACAGTCAAAATCTTTGACAATCTTTGATAAAAAATTTAATGTATTATTTACGATTGAAAATAGTCAACAATATCAAGTCCAATATTGTGATGAGGAAATATGTATTTGCCAAGATACCAAAGAATATTTTCCAAAGAAATATATAATTGTAAACAAAACATGAATTATCGCTCAATGAACAGAAGATGAACTAAAATCAAATGAGTATATGCAAAAATTTTTAGAAAAAGAAGAAATAAGACAAAAGAAACGGAAAGAAAATGATGAGAAAGAACGAGAAAAGAGAAGACTTCCATTTGGAGAAAGATTTAAAGAAATAAATCATTGTATTATTTCACTAAATGAAAAAGGAGATATAGCCACTATTCAAAATGAGAAATGAGAGGCATTGTACGAGATAAAAGATATTTTAGATTTTTATGAAGATGATTATAGGCCAGAATTTAGAACAAGTGATTGAAATTTCAGAATTACTGAACGAAATAAAGATTCAGGAGTATTATGCATCCATAAATATGTATGAGGTTACGCTAAAAAATCAATTTTTATAAATAAAACAACATGAGAGAAACTTGAATTTGAATGATATAAATGAGAAAATTCAATATTGCAATGAAGGTTGATAGAAGTTTTTGTTAATTGATATGATTCAGAAATTTATGATGAAAATTTAAATAAATTGTGAATGAGACTTTGGTCTGGATACTGACTTTATGCAGTAGCAAGACAAGAAAATTGAGAGATAAAAACTTACCTATATAATTCAAATACATGAGAACAGTTGTGTGAAATAGAGAATGGACATAGTGTCAAAACAATAAAAAGAAATTATAGAGATGAAAATTGAAAATATCACTTGATTATAGAAAAAAAAGATTGAAGTTTAATGGAAGTTTCACCGTAGAAGGATTAGTAGTGATACGATTTTCCAGTTTCAATAGTTCAAATTCTATAAATCTGCTCCAGCAAAGTTAGTTTTGCAAGTCAATGAGGTAGCGTAATCTTTCAAAACGCTACCTTTTTTGCTCAAAATTTCACAAGCTCACTCTCATTTAAACCGTACGGTCATCAAACGATGAAAACTATATTTTTGTTTTTACAAATATCCAAAAGCTTTTCAGTACTTACCAAATCTCCATCTTTACTCATCAAAATATAGTTCCAATTTTTATATTTTTTATTCAATTTTTCCAAAATTTCTAAAGTCTCTTTTTCAATTATCTGCTCTCTTGTCCCATTTTTGCATGGTTTCAGGTTTTCCAAAATTACAGACTTTCAGAGTCTTTTCGTATATTCTCAAATCGCACTAGCCCAGTGCTTATCTGAATCTGAAATATTTAAAATCACATAAGTCATAAAAATATTTATATATAAACCGTCATTCTGAACGAAGTGAAGAATCTATTTTTAGATTCTTCGTTACACTCAGAATGACACTAAATATTAAAACAAAATATATCTATCTTTTTCTCAATCGTAATAGCTTTTTACTTTTAGCACATCTCATTTTTTTATTCATGAATTTTCAAATTCTTCCATAAATCAAATTTCATCCATCATTTTCCAAAAATACATTTCTCACTCCTCGTTTCCTCGCCGAGTGATAAATACTCGTTTACAAAATTCTGGGTCTCTTATCTCCCAAACTTTATTGTATTTGGAGTCAACCTCATCTATGTATCATTGGTCCAAAAGTTTTTGTTTTTCTGTGCTGGTGATATCTTTTATGAGTGTATTGTATTCATCTCTAAACTCTCATTCCTGGACATCATCATCAAAAATATGTTCAACAGCTGGAGATTTTTTCAATATTTCAGCAATTTTGTTTATCCATTTGTCCAATCAGTAATGACTTGCAGCAGAGACAACGAAACAATTTTTTTCAAAAGTATCTGAATTTATCTCAAAATTTACTTCCTTTTTTGTGAAATTATTTAAATTTATCAAAAACTGCTTTTTGTATTCTCAAACTATTTCATCATCATTTATGAGGTCGTATTTATTTAAAGCAAAAATAATCTTTTTGAAAAGTATTACTTCGTCAAATTTTTTGGCTATCAATACTAGAGAACCATCTCTCGTTTCCAAACTGATTTCTGCATTTTCATCCACTTTTTCGTGTATGTATTTTACTATTTCATCCAATAAATCTGGAATTTCATTTAGTCAATTATCCAATTTTTCCAAATCTCATATAAAGCAGAAAATCCTAGACTTTAAAATGTGTCTCAAAAAATCGTTTCCAAGTCATTTTCATTCTGCTGCTCATTTGATCAAACCAGGGATATCTATCATATTGAAATGGAAATTTCACACAGATATACTTCCAAGATTTGGCACGATCGTAGTAAATGGATAATCTCAAACTTTTGCTTTTGTATTTGATACTGAGTTTATCAGACTGGATTTTCATACACTTGGACTACCAATTAGAGCCACATCTGCCAAAAGTTGCAATTCTAGTGTCACATTTTTTTTTCTGGCTGGCTCGCCAAGTAATGCAAAATTTGGATACTGATTTACTGAATCTTTGAAATGGATATTTCATTTTCATCATTCTCATCATTTTAAGGCTGTCCGCTTTTGTCCGTCTTTTGAAAGTTGTTTGATGATGTTTCCGTTTTCATCTTTGATAATAGTTCATACAGGTACGGTTAAAACTAAGCTTTCTCCATTTGCTCAGTACTGATCTTTTGTCCTACCAGGCTCTCCACTTTGTGCTTTAAATGTTTTTTTGTATTTGTATGGCAAAAGTGTATTTTCGTCTTTGGTTGCCAAAAAAACGAGATCTCCTCAATTTCCTCCATCTCATCCATTTGGTCATCCAAATGCTATTTTTGCTTCTCTCCTACCCGAAGCTAGTCAATCGCCACCCCTTCCAGATTCTATATGTATTTGTACTTCATCATAAAATTGCATGTTCAAAAATGTTTTTTAAATAAATATTACAACCCAAACATAAGAAAAAAATTTTTTTTTGCAAGTCATTAGTATTTTAGGCTTGCGAAAGTTCAATGGTATTTGCACCATAAGCCTCATCAAGTTTTTGCTCTATATCTGCCAATTCTTGTTCTCTAAAATTTGGCAAAATATTTTCATTTACATATTTTTCGTAATTTTGGCCAAAAAGGATAGATGAATTGTCTAGCAAATTGAGATGATTCATTTCTATATTTTTTAGTGAATTTTCAAATTCGTCCAAATTTATCAGTCTTTGACTTCATTTATTTTCAGATAGCAAATCCAAAAATATAAAATAATTCAGTGGACTGTCTCAGTTGTTTTTTATTTCAGATTTGTAGGTCAGTGTATTGTTTTCCCCAGATAGTGTCAAATCTTCATTTTCTTTTTTCATGATATCTTTGCTTGTGTCGTTTACATCGCTTATATCAGATACATTATCAGCGAACAAAAATTTTAGTAAATCATCTTTTTTTACCATATCTTGCTTTGTATCCAAAATTTCATCAAATTTGTTGATCGCATTTCTAAATCTCAATAATTCATTTGCATTGTTGCAATTGTCTATAGTATCGGATATCAGCTTGATCAATTTAAATTGTTCTGGTTCATTTCATTCGTTTATAATTAGTGATCATTTTAGTTTTTCGTCTATATCTGTTTTATTGTAAAATTTGGAATATATACTTTTTATGATATCTTGTTTCAAAATATTTTTTTCGTTAAATTGCTGGACAAATTGCTTATTTACTTCCATATCTACTCATATAAATCACTGAAAACAGTTTAGCCGTATGCGTTCTCACATAGCAAATCCAAGCTTGCGTATGTAATCTTTAGTATTGATAGATAACTTTTCAATCAAATCAAAATTTACAGATTTTGCTTGTTTTTCCATTTCATTCATGGTTGGCAATTTGACATTTATTTTTTCTCTAGCTCCGCTTCACTGTCATATTTTGTATCAAACTTGTGGATCATAAGCCAAAAAATTGTCAAAAGATAATTCTCAAGTTTGAGTATTGTAATACAGTCAGATATGGTTTTTGTTTGCTCAAATTGTTCAAGTCATTTTTATTATTCATGTTTTTTCATCAAATTCTATGTTTTCATTTACATCTTTTATTTCAAATTCACTAGCAAAATTTTCTCACTTGGTGTTTGCTTTGTCAAAATATTTGGAAATAGCACGAAAACAGCAAATCATTGCACTTTTTTTGATACTAATTCCCTTTATTTTTTCTGTTTGATTTTTTGTGTCAAATTCATTTACTGCCAACTCATATATCATTTCATCAATAATTTTTTTGTTTGACTCAATGCTAGCTATATCAATACCGTCATTGGCCACTTTGTCTTTGTCAATATTTCCGTTTTTGTCCAAATATTTTATACTTTCTTGAAAATCTTGGTCTCCCCTTTTTATTTCAACTAATTTTTGAAAAAGTAGTGATCTATCTTGGGATGACAAATTTCCATCATATTCCTTTTCGTTTGCTCAATTTACTTTTGGATCTCAATAAATATATTTGGAAATAGATTTATTGTTTTCTACTATTGCCCAAGGCTTGATATCTTTCATGTTTCAGGTAGCATACTCTATATTGTTTCTATTTCATATTTTTTGATCCACAAATTTTCTTCATATTTCAGATTTTTTCATTTCGTGGATTTTTCTCAATTTCGTTATCTGTCATTTTTGTCAAAACAATTCTTCCAAATAAGGCAAGATTTTTTTCTGCTCTGCTGTCAATTCTTGTTTATTTGCTATTTTTTCTTGCAAAAATTTGTGCTCTTTTACAACTTTTTCAGCATTTTCTCTAGCAAGTCATTTTTCTTCAACCAAAAAATCAATATTTTTTTTATCTTCTTGTGATAATTCAATATCTTTTATGAGAGACAATTCGGCACTGGAAATATTTTGGGATATGTAGTCTACATATCTATGCAAAGTATCTCCATCGCTGATCAGATTTTCTTTTAGTTCTCAAATCAAAATATCATATTCTAGTTTGTAATCTCAATCATTAGCCACATTGTAGCAAGAATAAAGTATCTGGCTGACTATCTCTTTATTTGTAAAAAAATTATCTGGAATTCATCCAAATATTTCAGAAAAATTTGCCAAATTTATAGCCACTTCATTAAAAAATCATTCTGCCAAATCTCTCTTTTGACCTGAATCTAAATCCAATAAATCAAAAACGATATTTTTTAGTCACTGAAATTGGGGCGATATTTCCAAATTTTTCATCTCTTGTACTTCTTTTTCAGATGGTCAATAATGTGGGTTTTGTGTTTGTTGTCAGTCCACAAATTCATTATTGCTTTTATTTTTGTTTATTTCTTGCACAATAGTATCAAAATCTGGGATTTGATTTATTTTTTTTGCTTCCAAAAATTTATTTTCGATAATTTTTATATCACTTGAATGTAAATTTCAAAATTTTTGATCCAATTTGATAGCAATTTCTCTAAATTTTCTTTGTTTGTTTGCATCACTTATAGTCCTAATAGTTTTGTCCAATGTGATAAAATGAGTATATTTGTATTCAAATAGTCAAGTATCTATCCTGTTTCCAATTATGGCTTTTTGTACTTTATTCAATGGGTTTCCATATTCTGTATATCACTTTTCCCAAGCTCACTTTATCAAGGCTATCTCACTATCAGAAAAATCATTTCAATACCAAGATGATATTTTTTCATACATTGTCAAAAAATCATCTTTGTTGACGATATTTTCAAGATCTTTCGGTAAGTTTATCTGATCATATCAGTGTTCAATCTTTTCCATAATAAGATATAATACTAAAGCTTGATCTAATTATACTCAAAATTTGCAAAATTGTCAAATTTTTGCTGTTGATTTTTTACTAAATTTATATATTATAGCTAGCGTCGTTTTTTTGTTGTTAAATGGGTGTGTAGCTCAGTTGGCTAGAGCAAATCCCTCTTAAGGATGAGGTCGAGGGTTCGAATCCCTCCACGCCTAAATTAAAAAGACGGCTAAAAGCTGTGTGACTCATTTCATACAGTTTTTTTTTATAAAATAAAAAAGCCACCAACTGGTGGCATTAATTTACTCACATTCTATTGTTATTTATTTTTTGGTTGTTTTTTTGTTATTCCCCTTTTTTATTTTTTCTTCCAAATTTTTTGATTCAAAGGCTCTAGATTCTTCATCGGCTTTCATTTCTTCTTTTACTTCAGAAATTTCTCTGTTTAAGAAATATGAAAGCACTGTACGAATTGCAACTATAGCTCACAGAGCTATCAATCATTGAGTCGTTGGATTTACGATAGATTCCAAAATGTCTTTTGCAACCAAAAATTCCAATGCCAAAACTAGGTAATGTCCCAATTTGATACGGATTTTTCCCATAGGGATTTTGTGGTCTACAATCCATCTGTATACCAGCAAATACAGAGCTTTTACTCATCAAACGATCATAATGGCAATACCAATATAAGCAAATACCATCCCAACAAATTCTATCAAACTTTCCATTGTTTCATAATCTAATAAGTACATTTTTTTTTAATTTTTTTACTAAAATAAAATTTTGTATAAATCAATTATATACCATTTTTGTAAAATAATCAAATTTTTTTGCATTTTGTTTAAAAATAATACTTTACATTTTAACAAAATAATTATAGTTGCAATAGATTTAAAAATAAGTATCAATATTTAATAATTATATTATAATATTTTTTTATGGAATTTAAAATTTACAATACTATGTCTCGCCAAAAGGAAACTTTTGTGCCACTCATGGATGAATGAAAAAAAGATTTTGTCTGAATTTACAGCTGTGGACCTACTGTCTACTGGAATCCACATATTGGAAATATGAGAGCTTTTGCTTTTGAAGATCTCTTGAGATGCACAGTCAGAGATATTTTGTGATATCCGACAAAGCATGTAATGAATTTGACTGATGTAGGACATCTGACTGATGATGAGGATACTGGAGAAGACAAAATGGAAAAATGAGCAAAAAGGGAAAATAAAACAGTTTGGGAATTGGCTGATATGTATATTGCCAAATTTTTTGAGTATATGGATGAGCTAAATATAGAAAATTTTGATGTAATGCCAAGAGCTACCGACCATATAAAAGAACAAATTGAAATGGTGAAAATTTTGGAACAAAAAGGTTATACCTATGAAATTCCAGATGATGGAATTTATATGGATACTTCAAAAGTTGCAGATTACGGAAAATTAGCGAATTTGGATAATCAAAATTTGAAAGCTGGAGCTAGAATCCAAAATGATAATAAAAGAAATATCACGGATTTTGCACTTTGGAAATTTTCCCCAAAGTGAGAAAAAAGACAAATGGAACGAGATAGTCCTCGATGAATTTGATTTCCGGGGCGACACATAGAATGTAGTGCTATGTCGAGTAAATATCTGGGACATCAGTTTGATATCCACACATGATGAGTAGACCATATATGAATTCACCATACAAATGAGATAGCACAAAGTGAATGTACTTTTGGAGAAAAACCACGAGTAAAATATCGAATGCACAATCAATTTTTGAATTTATGATGAAAAAAATTGTCAAAATCAACAGGTGGGCTAATTACTGTAGACTGACTTCAAAAGGAATGATTTAGCTGATTGGATTTGAGATTGCTATATATGACAGCTCATTATAGGAGCTTTTTGGATTTTAATATGGATTTATTGAAACAAGCACAAACTCAGAGAAAAAATCTGAATAAAAAATTGAGCAATTTAGAATATGTAGAATTATCTGGAGATTATGAAAATGTAAAATCGCGATTGACTACAAATGAATGAAAAGAATTTTTGGATAAATGTGTATGAGCAATCTGTGATGATTTAAATACTCCAAAACTTTTGGCTGAAATCAATACATGACTTCGTACTCCTACAGCAGAAATCATTTGAGTGATTCATCGATTGGATCAAGTATTTTTAAAGTTAGATTTATTTGAAAAAGTAGAGGAAGAAACAATAGAAATTCCAGTAGAAGTAAAAGAACTAGCAGAACAACGCTTACAAGCAAAAGCTGAGAAAAATTATGCTTTAGCTGACGAATTGAGAAATAAAATCACTGGGATGTGATTTACTATCAAAGATATTCCAGGATGATATGAAATTAATAGTCTTTAGTTGCCTGTCACTTGTCTCTAGCATCTAGTGACCAATGACTAGTGACTAGCGACTAAAAATTTTATGAAATAAAATTTTACAATGTTTGCTAAACTAAATAGTATTATATTATTTGCTCTGGTAGCTTTTGCATTAGGACGATTGCTATATCCAGTGTATATCAAATTTTTGAAAAAAATTCATGCAGGAAAGACTATCCGTGAGGAAGCTGTGACAGGAGAAAAATCTGTGATTTTTTCACAAATGCACAAGCACAAAGCATGAACTCCAACTATGTGATGATGACTTTTGATTTTGATTGTACTAATTATGATACTTTTGTCAGTATTGGTGCAAAAAATTGGTTGGACAAACAATAGTCTGATAAATAGACAAGAAACATACGTGCTTTTGGCAGGATTTTTTGGGATGGGATTGATTTGATTACTTGATGATTTCTTGAATATAAAATGATATGGAGCAAAAAAGTGACTCAGTGCCAAAGCAAAATTGATTATGATGTTTATTTTTGCAGGGCTAATTTCTCGATGGTTCTATGCCAAATTATGAATTGATTACATAAATTTACGACCAATAGCATGAAAAATTCACTTATGAATATTCTGGCCAATTCTGACCTTTGTATTCACAATAGCAATTGTTAATGCCATCAATATTACAGATTGACTCGATTGATTAGCATGAGGATTGATGTGACTTGAACTTTTAGCGTTGCTGGTAATAACTTATACAAATCAGACATATATTGCCACTACATTTGTTACAATAGTTGGTGCTGTTTTAGCATCGTTTATGTTTTTCAATATATTCCCAGCAAAAATTTTTATGGGAGATAGCGGAGCATTTGCTATGTGATGATTGTTTGCAACTCTGATATATTTATTAAATATGAGAATTTGAATAATTATCCCCTTCTTGATACTATTTTTGCCATTCATTGTTGATCTTTGCACAAGTTTTTTGCAGATATTTTGGAAAAAAGTATTTCACAAAAAATTATTTGAAGTAGCACCATTGCATCATTTGTTTGAAAAAAGATGAACCCATGAATCTACGATAGTGATGAAATTTTGGATGATCCAAGCACTATTGGTCGCTGTTTTTGCAATAATGATGTTTTACCAGATTGGAGGTGAATTGATATAATCAGAAATTAGTTAATAAAAAAGTGGCAAAAATGCCACGTTTTTTTTGATAAATGAAATTACGACTAGGATTGTCAGAATCTCCACTCAAAACCGCCTGAGTACTCGGCTAATCCCCTTAGACACTTCATAATATCCAAGGCTTTTACATTACATTCTTCGGCTGCCTCAAAGACATTATCCCACTCACGAATGAGTTGATGAGTATCTTTTGAGATTTGTTTGATTTTGCCTTTAATGTTATAAGCATCCACATCATAAAGAACCATACCCTTTTGGCCCATTATATATTTAATAGCCTCTGGATGAGTTGGGAATGCCTCTTCCCATTTTCCATGATTGTTTGCGATATATATACATAGTAACCGTTCAGATTCCGCTGTTCCCCAGGGTCTTAATTGATTATTATTTATTTAATAGATTTTTATTTACCGAAATATATTGATTTTTAAAATAAAGTCAATATTATAATATTCAATCCATTAATCTTGAATAAGGGGTGATTTTTTATATAAACTCAATATTGATTTATCTATAAAACCACAAAATGCTTGATCGAATCAAAAAAAATCTCGTTGTGATAACCAAAGTATTCCTCGGAGTATTATTACTCCAATTTTTCTTGCAAACATTTGTGACATTTAGTCTTGGACGAGATTGAACATTCTGGACTTTGATTTGGATGTGGAAAGAATTCTTGATTGTTGCTTTGACAATATTCGTGATTCGATTTTTTGCAAAAAGAGTTGAAAAAGAAAAAATAAAAAAAATGTGGGAAGATTTTCCACTCAAATGATTTGTGATTATTTTTGTTTTGACAATTCTCATAGCATTCGTGATATCATTATTCAATTCATCAATTTCAAATTTCGTACTCTCGATCAGGTATAGCATGTTTGGATATTTTATTTTTGTGTTGTTTTACGCTATTTCATACCTTTTCTTTAACTTAAAATCAGAAAAAATTGCAGAGCGATATACAAAGATAATAAAACGAATACTTTGTGGAGCTTTGATTCGATGGGCGATTATTTGGCTTTGTCCAGCATTCATAGAATTATTTTGATATAATCAATGGAACTATGAGTGAAAAGTATGAGAGCAACCACCGGTGGCTTATTATACACAGTACAAAGATGGTTTTACTCGTAATCAATTTTTGTTTGAAAGGCCAATTACTTTGGGATTTTTCTTGGTAGCTTTTTGGCCATTGTTTTTTATGCTTGTATTGTACAAAAAGTGAACAAAAAAATGGCTTTTGCGATGATGACTGTACTGAATCGTTTTACTTTCCACTTTTTCTCGTGCGGCTTGGTGAGCGTGGATAGTCCAGACTGTGATAATGTTTTTTGCACTATACTGGAAACAAAACAAAAAATTATTTTTGAGTTTTTTGATTCCAATTATTTGTCTATTGTGAGTTGTGACTTACTATTGAAGGGATCAAATAATATACAGAGATTTTTCAAATACAGGGCATATAAAGGAGCTTGTAATTGCTGTAAACAAAGTCAGAGAAAATCCATTTTTGTGACAGTGAGCAGCTAGTGCTGGACCAGCATCTCACCATCTATGAGAATGAAAAGAGTACAATCCAGAAAATCAATATCTCCAGATTTGGATTGAATACTGATTACTAGCATTTATCGGATGGATGGCTTTGTATTTGTATCTCAATTTCGTTTGATTTAAAGCACTAAAAAAAGATTATCTGGATGAAAAAACTTCAAAAGAAATGAAAAATCTTTCGTTGATAATTTTTGCATTTTCACTGTGAATGGTGGGACTCAGTATCGAATGACTAGTCTTACATAGTTTTGTGGATAGGATGATAGTTTATCCATATACTGCTTTGTTTGGAATATATTTGGCCACATACTACAAAATGAAATTATATTCATGAAAAGTGGGCAAACTGGTTTAAAAATTAAACTACACATAATATATATTTTTTTGGGCTGATAATATTCAATCTGCGATAGAATCAAAAATATAAATTGAATTTGGATCTAATTTTGGGTTTGATTTGAGGAAAGAAATAGAATCAGGTTTGGACAAATCAAATCTCAAAGCAGAATCCATATCTCCCAATTGCAAAAATTCTTCTGGTGACAAAATTCCGTCCAGAAGTTTTTTGTATCACTCAAATATAAAAAAATGCTGATGATAAACTTTGATGTCTTTACCTTTGTTTGTTTCTATTATTTTGGATACTTCTATGTACGGATCTTTGTTTTCGATTTCTAGCAAATCTAGCAATAATTCAAGGTATTTAGTCATTTATTTGGATATTGGATAAAATGATATTTTCAATTTCTTTTTTTTGATTTTCATCAATTGTATGGAAATGTTTCAATATGTACTGTATGTAGCTATGAACTATCAGCTCAATAGATTGCTGGTTGGATAGTCCTCTACTCTTGAGATAAAATTTTTTTTCTGGATCGATTTTGTCTATGCTGACTCCGTGCGTGGCTTGCACATTTTGAGAATAAACATCCAATTTAGGAGCCATTTTTACATTTATTTTATCTCAAAAAATTATGTTTTTTTCCATCAAATGTCATTGAGAATTTGATATATTTTTGCCTAGTACCACATCTCAGTCTACATCTATGATATTATTATCTTGCAAAAAACTCAAGATAAAGACATTTATTTTGCATTCAGAATTTTTTATATGCGTTTTTATTTTGCTTTTCAATTTTCATTTTCAGAAACAAATTGCAAAAATATTTCACTCTACATAATTTCACTTGGTTTGGATATCTATATTTATATCTGCATTTGACACCAATACTAGATAATTGAAACAAATATTTTGGTCTAATAAAAATTTTTCTGTAGCGGTCGTACAAATATATTTGTTTATTATATCTTTGTTTATACTAATTGTCTGTGTTTCCATTTATATTAAATCAAACTTCTCATAAATCTTCAATTTCCTCAACAGAGATTATTTCTCAAGTTTTTTCTGCTGTAGTACCAAAAAAGCTATTGAATTCATCTTCATAATCTGGATCATATGGATTGCGATTTGGTTGTGATTGTTGTATAGAGTCTCTTGGAGTATCTCAAGATAAATATTCATTTAGGACACTATCCACATTTGAAGTTTTTTGCACACTATTTTCATTTGGCAAACTATCTTCTATTTGCGTGAATTCATCTATGATCATCGTTTCATCTTGGGCTGTTTTGTAAAATACAGATACCCATGTTTTTGGTTTAAATAATGATATTTCTGAAATACTTTCTTGTCGATTTGTGTTATTTAATACTGTTGAATATTTTTGGATTCATCAATACTTTACCGATCAGATTAACAAATTTATCAAAATAAAGCATATCAATATTCACAAAATCCAACATATAATTTTTGAAACAAGTTTCATTTTTGTATTTTTGAAATAAATATCCACTTGTAGTATTTAATAATCTTTTTTTTTATATCAAGTCAATTTGGATATTTAAAAAAATTTTATCAATAAAAATAAATATGAAAAGTCAAAATATCTAAAATAATCATTTGATTATTGTTTTTAAATTAGTATAATTATTGATGTGTGAAAGATTAGCCTTCACCTTTTTATAATTCATCATCATAAAAATGAAAAAATTATTAAAAGTATTTTCTTTGTGCTTGGCATGATTCGTTTTATTTTCTGGTTTCTCTTCTGCAGCAGACGACTGCATAAGACAAAATGTCTGAGACAACAGTGTGTGTGTAAGTATAGAAAAATGAAGTAACAACAAATATACTGTAGATGGAAACGTAAAATGTAGGGACGACTATTGCGCAGTATCTTGTGAGATATTATTGCCAGACAATACTTTACAAAAAGTTTGAGCTTGTAATTGAAAGTTTACTTACAATAGTAGTGCCGCAAAAAAAATAAAAGTATATGTCACTATAAACAATGAATGGAAAAGTTTTGAATCTTATTATCATTTTGGGAAAGGTTATTGGGTAGATGGTGCAGATTGAAGTGGTGAAAGTGATGGAGATTTGACTTTGTCTACAAACAATAAAAAGCTTTCTACTTCTGATTATGTGAGATTGACTATAAAAGCTGAGGATAATTACCGTGGAAATATTGATTTGTCTGCTAAATATAGAGCTTCTAGTTCTGATCCTTGGAAAACTATTTCAAATAGTAGTTCTACTTATTTTTCCAATATATCTGATGAGCGAGACAATGGTTACTACAAAATGACCTCTTCTGATGATGGTGAAAAAACTATCAGCAAATTGCTTAAATTTACAAAAAAATGATACTATAGGATTTTTGCAGAGGATAAATATGGGAATTCTAGCTATGTAGAATTTAATGTGTGATGATCTTCGTCTAGTAGTAATGAAATAGAACTATCTGCTTCTACTACTTCTCCAAAAGTGTGAAATTCTATCAAATTGACTGTGGAGACTGATTATGTAGGTACGATATACTTTGACAAAGTACAATACAGATCATCCAATTCAAATTCTTGGTCTAGTATTTCTAGGACAAGTTCTTCCTATTTTTCTGACTACTCTAGTGTACGAGATGACGGTGAATTTAGGATAAAATCTTCTGATAATGGAAAAAAGACATTGAGCAATTTGGTTGAATTTGCTAAAAAAGGTTATTATAGGATTTATGTAAAAGATGGTTATGATAATTCTAGCTATATCGATTTCAATGTTTGAACTTCTTCATCTTCTAGCAATAGTGATGAAATAGAATTGACTGCTTCTACTACTTCTCCAAAAGTATGAAATTCTATCAAACTAACTATAAATACTAATTCAAACTATGTGGGAGATATTGTATTTGAGAAAGTGCAGTACAGATCATCTAATTCAGCTTCTTGGTCCAATGTTTCTAGGACAAATACTTCTTACTTTTCTGACTACTCTAGTGAGCGAGATGATGGTGAAGTAGTGATGAAATCTTCTGATAAATGAAAAAAAATTATTTCAAGTTTCCTAGAATTTGCAAAAAAATGATACTATAGAATCTATGCCAAGGATGTTGATTGAAATTCTACTTATATAGACTTCAATGTTTGAACTTCGTCTAGCAGTAGTAGCGATGAAATAACATTGTCTGCTTCTAATACATCTCCAAAAATAGAAACTTCCATAAATTTGACTGTAAAAACTGACTATATTGGTACGATATATTTTGACAAAGTACAATACAGATCTTCTAATTCAAATTCTTGGTCTACGGTTTCTAGAGCGAGCTACACTTATTTTTCTGACTACTCTAGCATATGGGATGACGGTGAATTTAGTATAAAATCTTCTGATAACTGAAAAAAGACATTGAGCAATTTGGTTGAATTTGCAAAAAAAGGTTATTATAGGATTTATGTAAAAGATGGTTATGATAATTCTAGCTATATCGATTTCAATGTTTGAACTTCTTCATCTTCTAGCAGTAGCGACGACTTGGGATTGAGTACAAACAGTAAAAATCCATCTACTTCTGATTATGTAAGATTGACTATTAGTACAGACAGTAGCTACCGTGGAAATATTGATTTGTCTGCTAAATATAGGGCTTCTAGTTCTGATTCTTGGAAAACTATTTCAAATAGTAGCTCTACTTATTTCTCCAATATATCTGATGAGTGGGACAATGGTTATTATAAGATGACTTCTTCTGACAATGGAGAAAAAACTATCAGCAAGATGTTTAAATTTGCAAAAAAAGGATACTATAGAATTTTCGCTGAAGACAGAGATGGTAATTCTAATTATATAGACTTCAATGTCTGAACTTCGTCTTCTAGCAATAATGTAGAAATTAGTACAAATGACAAAAAACCTTCTACTTCTGATTATGTGAGATTAACTGTAAACACAGATAGTTCATACAGAGGAAAAGTAAATTTCTCTGCAAAATATAGATCATCTACTTCTAATTCTTGGACAGATGTATCTAGGACTAGCTCCACATATTTCACAAATCGCTCTACTACTTGGGCAAATGGATATATAACAATGACATCTTCTGATAAATGAGAAAAAACTATTTCGAATGTATTTAAGTTTGCAAAAAAAGGTTATTATAGGATTTATGCAGAGGATGAAGATGGAAATTCTAACTATGTTGAGTTTAATGTTTGAAATTCTTCTTATTCTCCTGTGGATGGATTCACAGAAAAAGAGTTTGAGATGATTGAAAGGATATACAATATATGGCCAACTCTTATCTCCAAATTGAGGTCTGAATATCCAAAATTGAGAAATAGCTCAACATGGAAAAACTTGTCTGATGAATTTTATAATAATATAAGGGATGTGATAAATAAGAAATCAAATAGAGAATTTAAAGACTATGATGATTTCAATAAAGCGTTTACATACTGGTTCTCTTATACTCAAAAGTTGATGAAATAGGCGCTGTTTTTAGATAAAAACAATGCAAAAATGACAACAAAACAAACACAAAATCGCTGAAGGCCAAAAAAAGATTTTTGAGAGCTCAAAAATAAATTGGCTGTAGAAAGTGCAGAAAACAAATGAAAACTAAAGCGTGGAAGACCAAAAAAAGAAAAAAAATTGGATGATAGTATAAATACAAAACTCGTCTCAAAAAATAAGGAGATAAAAGTTTTGGAAAAAGAAAACAATGAAATTCATCAAAATATTTGAAAAAACGCTTTTTCATCCAAAAAAATTGAAAATATTGAGCAGGTGGAAAACAAAACTGAAAAATACTCAAAAATGCTTTTGATGTTTGCAATATTATTTTTTGTAGCCTCGATTTTGTATAAGTTTGTATTTACTGCAAAAAATACTGATGATTTAAAATTTTCTGAAATAACACCGCTGGAAAAAATAGAAAATAGTGCTAGTTTATGAGCTGAAAATGATACTGAAAACAATATGGATTTGGTGGGAAATGATAGTCAAAGCAATAATTTTGAGATCCAGATAGGGAATAATGATGAAAACTGAAATTTTGTGGAAACAGAAAGAATTATTATTTCAAATAATGAAACATCTTGAGATGATATTTCTACTGATGAAATTGATGGAAGTTTTGATAATAAAAGAGAAAACATTGTCAGTGGTGACATTTATGAAGAAATTGAAAATGAATACACTGCTTTGATAAAATTATTTTATGAAAAAATAAATGCTAGAGAATTTTGAGAACTTGCGGGTCTAACAGACAGTTATTTGAAAAATTCTGATGTTTTTAGGACTTACTATAGTTCAAATTGGTTGAATAATTTTTTGGATAAAGTGGCTGGAGGTAGGATTTATGTGGTTGAAATGAAAGAGTTACCAAGTGACAAATCACATGTAAAAAAATATTGATACAAAATAAAATACAAAGTAAATTGAGAAAATTTGCTTACACAAGAAGATTGGGAAATGGCGATAATAGATAGAAACTGAAATAGGCAAATATGAAGTATAATGTGTACCACTGTCTGATGTAGCAAGATGCCTTTTTTCCAAAAATAATATGCTAAATAAAATATATCATGAGATTTGAAGAAATTGTATTATGATCAAGAGAGATAATACAGGATTTTGTTTTGAAAAATCCAAATTGAATTGTAATAATTCGATGAGCTACTGCCACTGGAAAAAGTAAGCTATCAGTAGAGTTGGCAAAATTTTTTGATATAGAAATAATTTCTAGTGATAGTAGGCAGATTTTTAGAGAAATGAATATAGGAACAGACAAAGTTTCTCAAGAAATTTTGGATAAAATCCCACATCACCAGATAAATATTATTTGACCTGAAGAATCATACACAGCATGACAGTGGCAAAAAGATGTTAAAAAGCAAATAAAAGAGATTCAATCAAGATGAAGGCTACCGATTATTGTGTGATGAACAGGTCTTTATATCGATACAATATACAAAAATTTTCAAATGCCAGAAATCTGACCAGATTTTGGATTTAGAAAAAAAATGTTTGATTTAGAAGAAAAAAATCCTTGATATTTGCACAAAGAATTAGAAAAAATTGATCCAGACGAGGCAAAAAAAATTCATCCAAAAAGTACAAGGTATATTGTCAGAGCTTTGGAAATTTTTCATAGTTCGTGAAAGACAAAAACTGAGAGTTTTTTGGAAAAAGAAGTTGAGCGACCAATTTTGATGATGGGAATCTGGAGAGAAAAAGATGAAACAAATGAACTAATAAATCGCAGAATCAAAGAAATGATAAAATCATGACTTGTAGATGAAGTCAGATGACTTTTGAAAAAATGATACTCCCCTACTTTACAATCTATGCAAGGAATTTGATATAAAGAGATTGTTGGATATTTGGAGTGAAAATATGATTTGGATGAGATGGAAAAATTATTGCAACAAAATACTCAACACTTAGCAAAAAGGCAAAGAACTTGGTTTAGGAGGTATATTGCGGATGAAAGAGAGAATCCAAAAAAAGGTGTAGTTTATAAGGTTTGGTATTTGGGTTAAAATTATCATTTATATCTCAAAACTCAATTCCATCCAAAATTAGTTAACCAATTTGCACTAGTCTCTGCTATCTCATTTCCACTACTATCTCACGATTTTTTATCATAATTGGAACGAGCTCATACAAACTTTCAGTTTCAAGTATAAATTTCTGTATGTCTTTCTCCATCTGCTCACTGATTTTTTAATACAATATCTCACCTTTTTAGATTGTTTGGATCATAAGGAGCAATCCATTCAAATCATAAGGCTTCATACTCTTCTTTCATTGATTTAGTTCATAATTTATTTTGAATATTAAATCAAGCTTGTTTAAAAGCTGCATTTACTAGTCACGAGCAATCATACTGTCAATTGTTTCATTTACTTCATCGTTCATATCCATGACAATTATTTTCTGCAATACTGATTGCTCGCTGTACTGCTTTTTCTACCTTAGGATTTTCTGCTATTTCTTGCGAATCTGGAACATATCATTTTGATTCATAAAAATGTACTTTTAATATTTTTTTAACTTTTATATAGTCTTCTAATTTTTTGGGTGAAGTATCTAATTTTCAATTTACTCTGGTGTATGGATCTAATACATACCATTGTCCAGAATCATCTTTGAAAGCTGAGACTCTATGTCCATAATCAGATCACGATTCTGTATAAATGTCTGCATAATTTCATTTACTTCCTGATATAAAATCTTGCGTTTCTATTGCTTTCCGTCTCTTTTTTGGCTTATCATTGATTTTATCCTTTGGTAAGGTTCATACACAATCTTGTCATGGTTTTTCTCATGCATCGTAGGCATTTCACGATGGTAAAATAATTCCAAAATTTTTTCAATTTTCACGGGCTGTTTTTGAGCACCATGTAACTCAAGTTTGAGAATTTTTGTAATATGGACTTGATGAAATATTATTTATACTAAAACCACAAAAACTTTTTCATTGAAATTCTACAAATTCATGTCAAGTATTTCAAGATTCTCAATTTTCTCAAGGTTGTGGTGAATATTCTCATTTATTTAATTCCTCCAAAAATGCTTGAAAATCTTTGAAATATGGGCAAGTAACGGATAATCTTAATTCTAATAGTTCCATTTTTACTTTGTCTCATCGTTTTAATTCTTTTTCTTTTGATTTTAGTTCTGCATATTTCAATAAAGCTTTGTCATTTTTCAATCGTTCAAAAAGGTGGAGTCCATCTTTGGTCTCTTTTTCTTCTTTTCAAATTAGAGAATTGAATTCAGATGTTATTGAATCAATGGATCACAAAACTGAATCTTTTTGTTTATTTTCTATATATTCTTTTATTTTTGCTTCTTTTTCCATTTGTAATATTTTTGTAATAAAAATTATATTGTAATTATTTTTCCTTTTTCAAACCTATATAAATGCTCTCATGCTCATTTTCGTCACGCTTTCCTTGCCTTAATAATTAAATGATATGGAAGTGCAATATATCACTGTGATGGATTATGTGTTTTTATGTACTCTACAATTCATGTATTTAAATTACTTTTTCTCAATGAAATATAATCATCAATTATTTTCAGCATTTTATTTCAGATTTCTTGATTAACTTGAGAACTTTCTGTAAACATTTTTCCACTTCATGATTTGTTTACATTTGCATTTATATATCTTCTCATTCTTTCTATTGTTTCCAATGAATTTAATTCCGAATCTGTAGCAAATTTATCATCTCTAGCCCAATCTTCGTTTATTGTTCGATATTGTTTTTTGATATCGAAATAAAATCAATTTACATCTTTTTGGGATTCATTGAAGAAATATTTTAATTCTTCTAGTGAATTTTTTCCATCATAATTGAGAAGTTTGGCACATTCGTACAAAATATCTTGTCCCAAAATACCAGAAATTCAATATTTGTCCAAAATTTCTTCGTCCGATAATCTTTGATAGTTTTTAGCTTCGTTTGAGTCCAAAACTGTAGGGATTAAAGCAAAATGAGACAATAAATTGTGAATTGGATTGTAGTCAATGTTTTCTGGGTCTATATTTATATATGGATATGAAGTAATTGGTTTTCACATCATTTTGTAATTCATGTATTGCTCAAAATAATTGCAAGAATTGATAAGGTTTTGTTGATCTTCATCTCCAAATTGTATTAGCATAGATTTGTAATATGGTAATTCTGCATACATTTGAAATAATGAAGTTTGATTTTCTTCATAAAGTTTTTCTAGTTTGGCAAAATTTCACTCATTTCACTCTTTCAGTTTTTTTAGCGTAAATTCTCTGTATTTGTCCGGAGTTTTTTCTCATGTATAAGAATCATCCATCTCCATAACATAGTTTATGGTCGATTTTTCCAAAAGAGATTCAATCTCTGATATAGCTTGATTTTCTTCATGCTTGTCTTTTTTTACAAGTGGTTTGTTTTGATCAAGGTAATTTGTTTTGAAATAATTAAACCTTTTTTCCACTATATCTTCCACATTTTGTTTTAATATCCTGATTGCTTCTACTAATTCTGGATCTTTGATAACTTCTGGATCATTTAAATCTGCTCATGCAAGAGGATTTTTTTGTAATTCTTCCATTTTTATCAAAGCTTTTAGTGCTTCTGCTTTGGTTTTTGGCGAGCCAAGTTGTTTTTTTGTTTCCGATCCAAACATATCCATCTTGTCAAACCATGTACGAGAAAGTCCCTGATCTCGAGAGTCTATAGAAGTCAATTCTTGTTTTGTGGCAGCAATTCATTTAGATAAGAAATCTGCCTGATTTTGTTTAAATTTTTCTATATCTTTGTAATATTTATTTCATACTTCCATAACAGCCATAGAAGCAAACAAAACTCAACCAGCAATCCATCAATATCATGGAATTAGCATACAAGCTCATGCTACTGCTCCAATTCCTCACATTGCCAAATCGAAATAAGATTGCGATTCTTTCCATTCTCATCTCTCTTGATTTATCTTTTTTATTTCTTGTACTTCATTAAATTGAGAATAAAAATTGTATCAAACAAATGCAAAATCTGCAACTATAAAGGCTCTTCATGTTATCCTTCATACTTGTTTTATGATTGGATTTGAAAGAAGTTTTTGCATACCTTTTACAGTATTGAATCATGCTCAATAATTTACGATATCATTGATTCTTTTTGCATTTCATGATTTTGCAATTTTTAAAAGTACAGCATCATCTATATGATTTACTACAATTCACTGTTGTCTCAAAATATCTTTTACATTATCTAGTGTATTGGCTGATTTAAGGGCTTTTGTCAGGTCTTTTGCCATATCCACATTTCTGAGCATAGAACTCAATCTGGACAATTCGTGCATTCATTGTGTACTAAGTTTGGCAAATGCGGTTTCTTTTCCAAAAAGTGACATGTTTTTGACTGCTTTCATTCACTCTGGAGTGATTGTTTTTCCAAAATCGTCCATAGCTGTGGCTTTTGAAACTAAACTTTTTTTAAATGGATTAAATTTGGGATTATTTGCCATTTTTTTCAAACGATTGGCCATTTTTGCACAATTTGCTTTTGTGGATTCTGCCAATTTAGACCATTTACTTGAATTCAATGATAATCTTTCCACATTTTCTATAGCAAAACCTTCATTTTTAATTTTTGCAATATTCTTCATTGAATTACGTACAAATAAATTAACATTTGATCCAATTTTACCTTCATTTTTTGCCCTAATAATAAATGATTCAAACATTCTCATATTAAGTGAATCTAATTGGCCTACTTCACTTGCATATCTTGCTAAATATTTTCCATATTCTTCTGCTTTCATAAATTTTCATGATTTCAAAAGCTCAGTTATATCGGATCAAACACCAATTTTTGCAATATTTTCAGCTTGATCTAATGATTTAACCGATCTCATCATTGACTGCATCACTGTTTTTTGTGTTCAAGCTGGGAGATTATCCACTCTGGTGGCGATATTTTCTAATCTTGCCAATGCATTTGTATCAATTTTGAATAATTTTTTACTGCGATCTAAGTGAAACCAATCAGTTGGAGTTCTCCGAGAAGTATATTTGTTCCAATCATATTTGTATTTCATTAATTTTTTATAAATATTTGGATTATCTCAGAATTTATCTACAATATTTACTAATCTGCTTGCTTCACCGTCAGGCAAATTAAACATCCTTTTCATTAAATCTACTTTGTTTTGTATTGTTGCTGAATTTGGAGCAAGTGATACTTTAAATTTATTTTTGCTAGCAATTTTTACCGCTCTGTTTAATGAAACATCTCATCTTGCTATGGCAATTCTTAAAGTATCCTCTGTATAGGCTCTTGCTGGTGCAATTCATCACAAATTTGCCCTAATTGCATTTCATGTCACTCTTCCTATGACAAATGCACCAAGTTTAGCTGATGGTTTAACTACACCTTTCCAAAGCACTTTTACAGTTGGACTTGATGCCAATCTTCCGTGTACTCATTGGGTCACAAATCTTATAGGGTATGTCAGTAAATCTATTGAAACTAATCATCCTACAATTTTACCTCAAGCCTTCATCTTGTCTCGCATATCTCATTTAATTAATACTTTTACTTCTCTTGCTGTTTCTTTTCAACTATAATACACTTTATCTACCCATCTCAAAACAACATTTCAATTTTCATCTCTAGATTCAGACAGATTTATACTTTGAGATAACAAAGATTTTTGAAATTTATAATAATCATTTATAGAACTTTCAAAATTTTCCAAATCATGTTCTGTTAATGTTCATTTTTCACTTCTTTCTCTAATATTATTTAAATCTTTTTTATATACAGATATAGCCTCATCATATCATCATGTAGCTAAAATTTTTTCTAGGGTATCTTCATCTAAATCAAACATTTCAAGTATTGGCAAGTATTTATTCCATCGGCTCTTACGACCAAATCACTCAATTTCTTCTTCAAAATCCTCACATAGATTGTTTAATTTTTTTTGTGCTTTTTCGGACAGTTTTCAATTGTTCAGCTCATTTTTTATATCATCCAATATTGATTCGTCGTCATCATCTTCTATATTTAGCAAATCTTTTCTGCGTTTGTCTACTTTTTCCATAGATTTTTTCATTTGCAAATCTAGTTCTCCATTTAATAAATTTCTTTCTTGTAAATACACAGTTGCATCTTTTATGTTTAGTTTCATAAATTTGGAAACTTCTGGCTTTATGTATTGATTGTATCGTTCGTCGTTTTGCAAATAGTCTGCAATTTCTTCAACTTTTTCGTCGTCAGACAATGTAGCAAATTTTGGATTTTGTTTTGTGAGTTCTTGTTCTGCCAATTGTGATTCCAATGCTCACTTTCTGCTTTGATAGTATGACATCACAGTAATTGACTTCCTAAAGATTGTCCTCAGTTGCTCTTCTAGTCATTCAATTGATTTTAGTTTTTCTATTAGTTTATCTCGTCATTCATCCAAATTTAATAAATCAAAAGTTAGTCAATTTACCACTCATACCAAAGGTGTCAATAAGGTTTTTAGTCAATCTACTCACCAATCTTTGAGTTTATTTCGAGCAATATGTCATTCGGTTCAAATAATTTCATAGTAAAATGAAGTTTCGGACAGCATTTTGTCCAAACTAGCATATCTATTTGAAAGGATAAATGGCACTAATCATTTTTTGTCTGAATCAAATTTGGAATCTCACATCATATCCTCTACCTGCTGAGATCCATTTTGATCTCATGTGATATTTGCCATGTATTCATTGATAGCATCTGCACTGGAATTGTAAATTTCTTTATCTTCTTGTGATAAATTTTCAAATGCTTTTTCACTTTTTTCTATTTTCGAACCTGGTGTGGTACTTGGTCAGTCTTTTTTTTCTTTTGAAAATGAATTGTGTCATGTAATTAACCATTTTCATACATAGTAAATTGATGTTCAAATCAAAGATCGTTTTAAGGCTTTTCCATACCGTCTATCTCGAAATGGCTTTTTGCTGTTTTCTGCTCTTTTTCTTTGTTTTAGAGCTTGTCTGGCTCTCCTTTTTTCTTTTCTGCTCATTTTTGAGTATCAAGGGATCTCTGATTCATAATCTTTTCCACCAAAAATTCTTTTCCCTAGTTTCCATACTCATGCTACTGCTCATATACCTCACAATGCACGCAAAATATTTGTTCATGTATGTTCTTTTCGTTCTTGTTTGCTTGTCAGAGATTCTCGCTGTCTTCATAACCAGTTTTTTTCTGTTCAATTTGTTTTGGCTCATTTTTTTTCTCATTGCTCTGGAGCTTGATTTTGTGTAACGGTTTGATTTAATTCGTTTATTGCTAGCTTTGTTTGTGCTTCAATTTGTTTTTTCAAAGATTCTTTTTGCGATTTCAAAATATCTACTTTTGATTTTAGATCGTTTAATTCTTTTTGGTCTATAGAAACGGCTCCAGATATTTCTAAATTAGCTAAATCCTCTGAATATTCCAAAAGTGCTGTTTCTATCTCTGATAACTTTTGGGCCTGTTCTTGCAGAGACAAACTATTTAATCAATTTTTTAGTTGATCTAATTCGTTGTTTGTTTCTTGTATTTTTTTTGATAATTCGTCCAAAGAAACTTGTTCTTTGATTTCTGGATTTTGTGAATTGTCTGGCATTCGTTTTTTGATAAAAAATAAAGTACAAATATATTGTACTCTTTTTTTATAAATATTGCAAAAAATGTATTTCTATGACTCAAATATTGATTGACTTTATAAAAAAATATTATTTAATTTGTAATTTTGGCTAGCACTTTAAAAAATTGGTCTATATCAGAAATGTCATTGTAAATATAGGCACTCATCCTACATGTTCATGGAATATTTAAACTTTTGTGAATTGGGTAAGCACAATGTCATCAGCAACGAATTGCTATATTTTGCTCTGCAAAAATTTCTCAAATATTGTTGAAATTTTTGTTTTGTGGTAGAAAAAATGAAAATACTGCCACTCTATCGCTCGTTTTTGGTCAGATTAGCTGTACTTTTTCAGTTAATTTTTCAAATTTTGGTAAGCAATAATTTACTATTTCTTGTTCGTGATTTCGTATGGTTTGAATTCATCAAATTGATTCTATATATTCTAATGATTTCAAAAGACTAACCGCTCAAATAATATTTGGAGTTCATGCTTCAAATTTTGAGTTTGTGCTTGGCAATTCATAAAAATCTACATCTAAATCTTTGATTGCTCATCATCACGAAATCATTGGAGTCAATTCTTTTATCCAATCTTTTTTGAGATAAATTCAGCCAATTCCAGTATAGGACATGGCTTTGTGTCAAGTGAAGACAAAACAGTCACATCCAATTGTTTGGACATCTATTGGCATATTTGGAAAAGATTGGGACCCGTCGACGATAAAAAAAGTTTGTGGACGAATCAATGTTTTTATTTTTTGGACATCGTAAATTTTTCCAGTCACATTTGATACATGTCATATTGAGACTACTTTTACCGTTTCATCATATTTTTGGAAAAAATCTTGCCAATCAATTTCAAAATTTTGATCAATTGACAAATATTTGACTTGAAATCAGTATTCCTCTGCTAATAGTTTCCAAGGCATGACATTTGCATGATGTTCTCGAATACCAAGCAATACAGAATCTCACTTTCACAAAAATTTTGATTTACATAGTGATTGTGCGATTAAATTGATTGAATATGTCGAATTGTACGAATAAATTATTTCTGAAGCTTTACAATTTAAAAATTCACCAAGCTTTTTTTTGGAGTCAAAATAAATTTCTTCGGATTTTTCGGATAAATCATAAGATCATCTATGTATATTTGCATAGAAATTGGAAACAAATTCTGAAACTCCATCTATGACCATTTGGGGCTTTTGAGTACTTGCTCAGTTATCTAAATAAACTAATCATGGATTGTGTTGAAATATCGGAAAGTCTTTTTTGTAATTCATAGGAAATTTTTGGGAGATAAAGTTATTTATTTACAATTATTTTGTCTCATTGCAGCGATCACAAATCAATAGTTTTGAGTGAATAAAAATCACTGTAGTATTGCTTGATTAGATTAAAATTTTCTATTTGTCAGGTCAATGAATTTTGATTATTTATATATACTCTCAAATCTGAATCCAAAAATACCACAGTCATGGCAGATCATGGCAGATAAACAATCCTCTTGTAATTTGGAAAACTTTCTGCAAAAAAGTGCATATCATGGATAAATTTTTCTTGGCTAATTTCATGGAAAAGTCAAAATAAAGTATCGATTCCACTAGCATATTGTGGCAATTCTGCATAAAAAATATTGTCTCAAATCGTATTTCAGCTATAAATTTCAAAATTATAATCTCACATGATAGCAAAACGCCTATCTCAAAGTTTGATGATGATATCTGGTGTATAAAAATCTATCCAAACTGTGGCAGAATATGGTCCAGAATTGACTATTTTCAAATTTTTTACCATAGGAAATTCGGATTTGATTTGAGACAAAAGGGATTTTCTTCTCATTTTTGCCACAACATAAAAATTTTCTCATTTCACTTTTTTGGATATGAAGCTATACAAGTTTGGGTCATCAAATTTTTCTACACTTTCTTTGCTATAAGATAAGTTTTGGATGTAATTTTCTTTTTTAAAAAATGTATTTTTTATGACAAAAAATATTCAATACGAAAAAATAATGGTCAAAACTACTATCCAAAAACTTTTTACAGAAAAATTGATTTTAGGGTATACGAGTTTGACTTTCCTAAAAGTATTTTTCAAAGTATGTTGAGATTTCTTTTTAAATGGTCTTTGTTTGACCAATCAGGAAGCCATAATGTTTTTTATTTTAAAATAAGATAATAGTAAAGCACAAATGTCAAAATAAATGACAAAATTATCCCTCAAATCACTTCTACAGGTGTATGTCATAGTCTCTCTTTGAGAGGTAATTTTCATTCATGTGTCATATTTCATAGCAAAGCAACGCTCAAACTTGAACGGATTTCATTTATACATTTTGCTTGTTTTCACGATTCTAGTCTGATATTCATGGCGTCGTATGCTACCAATGATGCAAATGCAAAGCATACAGCAAATAGTAAACTATCAAATCACTGGCTAAGTCGTACCATAGTGGTGACGCTGGTAGCTAGTCCAGAATGGAAAGATGGAAATCATCATGCAGCAAAAACACTTGTATAGCTAAATTTTTTTATCTTGATTGAATCAATTATCACTTTTAGTATCTGGATAGTAAATCATACTACTACGAGTATAAGTACAGGATTTCGCTTGATACCATCAGAAAAGTATTGAGATAAACTTTGGCTAATAAAATTGAACATAAGAAAAAAATATTAGATAAATATCTAGTGTCTCTTGTAGTGAAATTTTTGATTGTTTCAATATGAAATATGAAGATTGTAGATATTTTTTTTCATCTCTTGCAACTTTGATGAAATTTTGTATAAAAAATTTGTATTTATATATGTAAGTATAAATTTATGTGAAATTGGCTAAAAAATCTTTTTAAACCTAGAGTAGAACCAATGAATAGGATTTTTGTCCATTCAAAAAACATTTTGCACAATTTTGAATATATTCAAAGTTTGCAGCCAAATGCTTCTATTTTCCCAGTTTTGAAATCAAATGCTTATGGGCATGGGCTGGAATTGGTGACCAAAATTTTGAATAAAACAGATGCACCTTATTTGGTGGTGGATAGCTTCCCAGAATATCAAATTGTAAAAAAATACTCCAAAAAAAATATTTTGCTTTTGTGAGAGACGTTGAACAAAAATTACAAAAAATTTAAATTTTCTAGGACTACATTTTGTGTATACAATATAGAGACAGTAAACTATTTGGCCAAATTAAATAAACATATCAAAATTCATTTATTTGTGGATACTGGGATGCACAGAGAATGACTGACTGAACAAGATTTGGTAAATGTCTTGGAATTTTTGAAAGATTATCCAAAAATTGAAATTGAATGAGTTTTGTCTCATTTTTTTGATGCTGACAAAAGTGGAAATAATGGGATGAAATTGCAGATTGAAAAATTTAAAGAAATGTACCATATTATCGTAGATTACTGATATACTCCAAAATGGAAACACATAGGAAGTAGTGCTTGACTTGTAAAAATGGATGACAAATTTTTTAATGCATATAGACCGTGATTGTATTTATACTGATATAGTAATTTATCTCACGAAGATGAAGCATACGAACTGACAAAGAAATTGGAGCCAGCATTGAGCATTTCATCTAGGATAATTTCTTTGCGTTATATACATCAGTGAGATGGTGTAAGCTATGATAAAACTTGGAAAACAGATGCTGATACTACGATCGCTACGATTCCTTTTGGTTATTTTGAGTGATTGCCAAAATCTGCTAGCAACAAAATTGTATTTAGATATGCAAAACAAGATATTTGGCAGGTGGGAAATATTTGTATGAATTTGTGCTGTGCCAAAGTGGATGAATGAAAATTATTTGACCAGGTGGAGATAATTGGACTAAAGTGACAAAATACTATTGTGGAATTAGCAAAAGCATCATGAAAGTCAGTTTACGAGATTTTGGTCTGATTTGATAGAAATATCAGAAGAGAGATAGTATAATGAAGCAGATGTCATTCTGAACGAAGTGAAGAATCTATTTTAAGATTCTTCGGCTAATGCCTCAGAATGACACTAACATTAAATTTTTAATTATTAATTCTTAATTACTATGAAACAGTACTTAGATTTACTACAGACGATATTGGATAAAGGTGTAAAAAAATGAGATCGTACAGGGACGGGAACTATCAGCTATTTTGGTTATCAAATGAGGTTTAATTTAGCTGAAGGATTCCCTCTTTTGACTACAAAAAAAATGCATTTAAAATCAATTATTTATGAATTGTTATGGTTTTTAAATTGAGATACAAATATAAAGTATTTACAAGATCATGGAGTCAGGATCTGGAATGAACGAGCAAATGAAAATTGAGATCTTTGACCAGTTTATGGTGCTCAACGGCGTAACTGGAATAACGAAGGTATCGACCAGATTTCACAAGTAATAAAAAGCATTAAGGAGAATCCAAACAGTCGTCGTCATATTGTTTCAGCATGGAATCCGAGTGTTTTACCAGATGAACACGAAAAGAATTTTGCTACAAATGTAGCCAACGGTAAAGCTGCGCTTCCACCGTGCCATGCAATGTTCCAATTTTATGTAGCTGATGACAAGCTATCTTGTCAGCTATACCAACGCAGTGCTGATTCGTTTTTATGAGTACCTTTTAATATCGCATCTTATGCTCTCCTCACAATGATGATGGCTCAAGTCTGTGATTTACAACTTGGTGAATTTGTCCATACGTTATGAGATGCTCATATCTATTTAAATCATTTAGATCAAATACACGAACAGCTTTCTCGTCCACCATACCACTTACCAACCATGAAAATAAATCCAAATGTAAAATCTATTTTTGATTTCCAATATGAAGATTTCACTTTGGAAAATTACGAATGTCACCCTGCAATAAAATGAGAAATTTCTGTATAAAATTAGCTAATAGCTTGTAGCTGATAGCCAATAGCAAGGAAATCTTTTGCCATTAGCCATTGGCTATTATCTATCAGCTAAAAATTTTTATTTCATAAAAATTTTTAATGATATCTATTATCGTAGCTATAGATGAAAACAATGGGATTTGAGCGAATAATCAACTACTCTGCCATCTTTGAGACGATTTAAAATATTTCAAAAAAATAACTGATTGACACACAGTGATAATGTGAAGGAATACATTTTTATCATTACCAAATGGAGCTTTGCCAAATCGTAAAAATATAGTTTTGAGTCAATCAAATGATAATTTTGAAAATTGTATAAATTGTGGTTCTATCGATGAATGTTTAAACTTGCAAGAACTGGAAAATTGAGAAGAAGTTTTTGTGATATGATGAGCATCTATATACAAAGCTTTTTTTGATATCGCAGATAAGCTTTATATCACACTCATTCATCATAAATTTGAAGATGCTGATGTATTTTTCCCTGAGATTAAAGAAGAGATTTGGAAACTAATATCACAGTGAGATAGACACGAAGCAGATGAAAAAAATGAATATTCATTTACTTTCAAAGTCTATGAGAGAAAAAAATAAATGAATTTAAAATTTAAAAGAAAATCTGGCTCATTCACCAGATTTTTTTTCAATGACTCCATATTCCCCATTATCCAGTTTTAAGGGGTAAATGGAAAGCAGTATAGCTGTTTTTTGGTCTTTATCTGCCTTCCTATACAGGAATCCATACCCGAAAGCAATTGACAAGCAGATTTTGCAATCGTCAAGATTGCATACGTTGAGTTCAATCCTCGATGAGACTTGTTGTCCTATCAACTCAGGCAAGGGAAATTCCCGATTACCTAAATCGATAATTAAGGTACTAGCATCAGGCATTGTAGCGTAAAAAGGAGGGATGTGGTTGTTTTCCATCTTTTTGATAATTTTAAGGTTCAACACTTAAATTCCAGTATATTCTTATTCAAAACAAAGTCAATATAAAATCTTGACTTTTGACACAATTACAGTAAAATTAAATTCTTGTAACTTAACAAAAAAAACAATAAAAACAGATAAAGATTATGAAGAAATACTTATTATTTGTCTGGTACTCAGTCATTGGTACAATTGCTGATTGGACATTATTGATATTCCTATCATTAATAATAAAAGGCATTGCTCTTGTTACAATGATAGCAACTCTTAATTTTGATATGGAATATTTCAAAATGTTCGTAAGGCACGGTTGTGCTGCCTCAAATGTAATCTCATATGCAATAGGAGTCGCAATAACATTTGTTTTAAGTGCTAAATATGCATTTAAATTAAATGATAATATGGGAAGGCGCATACGAAACACGACAGTAATCCACATCGTTGGATTATTGGTACAAAGTGGATTATTCGCTATGTTAATCCATCATCGTGGCTATGATGAGAATACTGCTAAAATCATTACAATTTGTGAAAATGCGGTACTCATGGGAGCTGGCAATATCTTTATTGTCTTCAGAAATTATAAAAAAGAAGGCAAAAGTACGAAATTACAAAAAAAAGTATCCGAAACTTGAGTTTACTTGAGTTTAATTTACGGATACTTTTTCTCTTTATATTGAAAGATCTTTTTTCATTTGTTTAATTCCATCCTCAAGAAATCAGGTGACTTTGCCTATATAATCAGTTTTTGTCTCATAGACTCATCATTTGGGATGAGATTTCTTTTTTGTTTCTTTATTTTCTATGATATCGTCCTCTTGGAAAGGTCGTCCAGACATCATAAATTTTAGCAATATATTTCTGATTTTTAATAATTTCATATTGTGACTAATTGATTAAATTATTTGCTGACGACTAGCTTAATGACTTTGGGATAAAATTCAAGTAATTATTTTAATTTTGAGATGACATTTGTGCGGTTTTTGGAGATTTCTCGCATTTGAGTCAAATGTTTGCATATGTCTTGTACATTATTTTGTACTTCTTGACTTCATCATTTATCAAAATATTCGGCTTTGATTATTTCAAAAACTTCCAGTAAACTTTGATAATCTAAATTTACTACCTCATCTACCAAACTTTTTATCTTTGGGCTATATTCAGTAGTTCACGCCAATACTTTGTGAATATTTTTGCAAGAATCTGCGCATAAATATCATAATTTTCACAAATTTTCTCTTCCTCTTTCCAAATCTTTGTCGGCATCAATTTTGAATTTTTTGCTAAACATATCAAATATTGATTTTTCGTATGGCATTATTTCTTGTCTGACTAGCTGACTTCTATCTATACCATATCATTTGACATAATTTTTGTGGTTGGATTTTTCCATAATTTGATTTTGGCGATAAAAGCAAATTTTGTTTGGTAATAATTATTATATCTTGCTAAATATAGATAATTTGGCAAGATCTCCAAATGTTATCAATCTATTTGCTATGTAAAGTGGGACTGCCATGATGATTTGCTGGAGCAATTTGGATACAATTAGCGAAAATCAGCATGTTTTAGTAAAAAAATATACCAATCATGTGGATAAAAGCAGTCATATCAAGGATATGATGATGTATATTGTAAATCTAATTTTGATAAAATCTTGTTTTTCAAAATTCTTTTTTGCATTTAAAGAAAATGAAGTGACGCTTCAAAATCCAAAACCTACTATATTTGATGTGACAATCCCAAATCCAATTTTTGACAAAATATAAAAAGCACTACACTCTGCAATACCTCCCAGAGACGACAGCAAAAGATACAAAAAAGCGTGTCTGGCTTCCTTTTTGACAAAAAATAAATTTGTGTCATCTATAAATTTTTTTGTGGTTTTACGATTCAAATTTTCCATTTCCAAATCTTCTTGAATTAAATCCATATTTTTTTATATTGATTTGTGTTTAAATTTCAAAGTGAATTGCCATTTATTTTTTCAAAAAAAATTATGTTTGATTATCAAAGGAAATATGCAAAGATGAAAAAGATTTTGGGTGTCTTTGTAATTGGATGTTTTTGGGTACAATTTGGATATTGCTTTGATTTTCAGGCAAATTGTGAAGAAAGGACTTTTGTGGTGACTGCATACTACTCTCCAAAATCGGGACAAGCATTTTATTACAAAGATACATTTGAAGCTGAAAGGACTTTGAATTGAGAATGATATTTTTGAGCCAGTGGAAAAGAGGTTTTTAATGGGATGTTGGCAGCTCCTAGTTCATATGATTTTGGTGGATTGATTTATTTTCCAAGTCTGGGATGAATATGAGAAATAGCGGACAGATGATGAGCAATAGTGGAAGCAGGACAGAGATGATACAGTTATGATCGCATAGATGTATGGATGTGAACTGGCGAATTGGGACTTGTAAAAGCTTTGGTGTTTGGGAAACAAACTATCACATGATATTATTGTGATGCAAAAACTGTAAAGTCTAATAAAATAAAAGAAAAAATTTGATTTAATTTGGATTCAATACCGATTTTGAAACATTTTTTTGATTCTACTTTGTTTATACAAGAGTTGAAATATGACAGGACTGATGTTTGGGTCTATAAATTGCAGGAATATTTGATGAAATTTGGCTATATGAACAAAAAAACATGATATTTTGGTAGCGAAACCAAAAATGCCTTATGTAAATATCAGGTAGCAAGAGGGCTTTCTACTTGGAGATATTGTGGTACTTTTGGAAGCAAAACAAGATATCATATGAAAAATGAGGCAACTGATAGGTGATTTTTGCCAGATTTTGGAGAAACAACCACTATTGATGATCTAATTTATTTTTCAAAAAATTACAAATTTAATCCCCATGTCATATTAAGCAATAGTGAGGCCAATGAATCTGTAGCATTGGCACTAGTTCAAGATAGCAACATGACTAATAATAATACTATAAATACCTATTTCACCGAAGCATACAACAATTGAACAATTGACGGAAAAATTTGAGATTTGCAAGATATGCTGAGATATTATTGATTTTATGAATGAGAAGTGACAAATACTTACGATAAAAAGACTTTGGATGCTGTCCATAATTTTCAGGTAGCAGCTGGTATTTTGAAAGCAAGTGACACCACAAATCCTGCCAGATGATGGATGGGACCATCTACTAGAAATGCTTTGAATGAAAGACGGTATAAATTTCAAGAATCCAAAAACAAACTAGCAAACAGTTAGATTTTACTTATTAACTTGATATAAAATGAATGAATTTATGCAAGAAGCTATCAATTTATCAAAAAAAAATATAGATAAGCAGTGTGGATGACCTTTTTGAGCTGTAATTGTAAAAGATGGAAAAATTGTGTGAAAATGATACAATCATGTGGTAAAAAACAATGATCCTACAGCACATGGAGAAGTGATGGCGATCCGCGATGCATGTACGAATTTGGGAACTTTTGATTTATCTGGATGTGAAATTTATACTTCGTGTGAACCTTGTCCTATGTGTTTAGGTGCCATTTACTGGGCTAGAATTGGCAAAATATACTATGGAAACACTCAAAAAGAGGCTGATGAAATTGGTTTTGATGATGGAAATTTTTACAAAGAATTGGCTTTGCCTATATGAAGAAGATCTGTCCCAGAAGAACAGATCATGTTTGAGCAAGCAAAAAAAGTTTTTGATGAATGGAAAGAAAAAGTACAAAATATCAAATATTAATTACTTTTTATTTTCATGATTATTTTACATTGATAGCATAATGCGTGACTAGTCGATAATATTTACCATTTATAGCTACACCAAATCATAATTGGTCAAAATATTCATGAGCAATTGCACGATAGTGAGATCAGTTATACGATTTTTCTTTCATAAAAAAGTTAAATCATTTTTTTAGTGCTGAAATCATTTCTGAAGTACAATCCGATTTTTTGCAGGTATATGACTGATAAGCTACATTTTCTGTAAAAGCTGTACTTTTGTAATTAAATGTGATTCATAAATCATTAAATCGATCCATAATTTTGCTGTAGCTATATCAGTACGAAGAGTCTCTGGAATGAGTATTTGATGTCCTGCTTTTGTCTGCCAATTCTTGTGCCCGAATGAGTGCAGAATAGTTTAGTGATGGATTGATTTTGTAAGGATCTAATCACAAATTTTTTCTTTCTTCATTGTGCCAAGAAAGCCAAGTTTCTTGAACTTTGTTTCGATCTACATTTGATATAATTTCATCCTGCGTCTTTACTTGATTTTTTAATGATTGTAATTTGTCTTGGAAACATTCAAGCAAATATGCTACCATTTCTTTTTGATCATTGTTTTGAAATTGAACTTTGGAAAAAGAGTTTATCACTTTTTCGTATTTGGAAATTTGACTAAAAATTGTATCACTCCCCCACTGTTTTTGGACTACGGACATGATGGTGTCTATCCTATTTTTGTTTTCAGCACTGATATTGCTAGCAAAAGAAAATCAAAAAAACATAAGCACAAAACAAAGAGACAAAAAAAATTTCTGTAGATTTTTCATTTTTGAAAAAAAATTGGTAAAATGATTTTTTGGTTATAATAACAAAACTTTTATATTTTGCAAGACATGTGTATTATGGTAGGCCATACCTAGATTTGTTGGAAATCTCTTGATTTTGAATGGCGATTAACTATAATTGGTTGGCTAAAATGAAAACAAAAATAAAAAAAATGAGAAAATCAAATCTTTGTAAATGGGTGACCGTCCTAATGGTCGTGGTGCTTGGTTTGGTGATATTTTTTGTCTTGCCAAGCGATGTGTTTTATTGTTCAAGTAGTAATGCAAATCCAGATTTGTCGAAGGCTTTTTTAGCTTTTGCATTTGGAGCAGCCTTGTCCAGTGCGATCATCTCGATAAATCCAAAAGGATTTTTTAACCTAGTAGAAAGTGGCATAATAATTGGTGCTATGCTAATTATTGCGGTGGTAATCGCTGCCATAATCTCGTAAAATGCAGAGTTTATCTCTGCTTTTTTTTGTTATTGTGAAATGGGATATATTGATGACATAATTTATCAGTTGCTTTTGTTATTTCAAAAGCAGTTTTTTTTAAATGTCAAAACTAAAAAATCATGATTTTATTTCACTTAATCCGTTATACAAAGATTTAGAGACATATCAATTTATATTTATGGAATCGCACTTTAAAGTCTACACTAGGCTAGAAAAAACTTGGAAAAATCGTTTGAAAATCGTTTAAAAAACAGTAGTAATAAATATTGTACACATTTATTTGGATTTTGAGATATGAAAAAGAATATAAAATTATTTAATCCTTATGCTACACAAAGCCTAAAATACGCTAGTTGTATTGCTATAAATAGTGACAAAAAATATATAAATTGAGATTGTCTGTTTCGATGAATTTTTGGATATTTAAAAAATCATCAATATTTTGATTTATTTTGTAGCGTGGTTTGACTTGAAAAGACCGACATTTTGGACAAATATTTTGATGAAAATTTTTCTTGTGTAAATTTTGGGGAGAATATAGAAGATTTGCCATTAAGCAAAAATTTGAAAGCTAAAATTGAAGAAATTTTGACACATGGAGTACATCAATTAGATTTAATTGTATTATTTTATACATCTTTTTTTGATTTGTCCACTGAATTTAAAAAATTTTTGAGCTCAAAAAAAATGAATATAAAATACGAAAATATAGTCAAGAACTGCAAAAAACTTTTTAATAACCCTATAATAATCAAATCTGGAATATTTGCATTTTTGGAAATATTGGATAAACTATTTAATAAGTTAAATTTAGATCCTAAAAGTGTAAAAATCATGGATATACAAAACATCAATAATTTAAACGAAATGTGAGACTTTTTAAATTCTATGTGATCAGATATTGCTGAAGAAGGAAACAATGATTCTGTCAGCGAAGTTTGAACCACTCAAAAACCAGGCAAAAAAGAAGAGAAAAAAATGTCTGTAGATTATTTTGGTACAAATCTGACAAATGAGGTCAAAGACTGATTTTCTGATCCTGTAATTGGTAGAGAAAATGAGATAAATCAGGTAATATACACACTTTTGAGAAAATCAAAAAATAATCCTTTGCTAATTTGAGAGGCTTGAGTAGGAAAAACAGCTATCGTAGAGTGATTAGCTCAAAAAATTGTCGCTGGAAATGTACCAGAAAAATTGAAAAACAAAAAAATATATCTTTTGGATATGGGAACTCTTTTGGCTGGGACAAAATATAGATGAGAATTTGAAGCTAGAATGAAATCAATTTTGGAAGAAGCAATGGATCCGTTGAATAATATTATTTTGTTTATTGATGAATTGCATACTATAATTTGAGCTGGATGACAGGACAACAATGATGCTGCACAAATGTTGAAACCTCTTTTGGCAAGAGGGAAAATTAAGCTAATTTGAGCAACTACTTTTGATGAATACCAAAAACATATAGAAAAAGATGCAGCCTTAAAAAGAAGATTTCAAGAAGTGATAGTAAATGAACCAGATTATGACACGACTAGGCAAATTATTGAATGATTGAGACAGACTTACGAGGATTTCCATGGTGTTCAAATCACAGATGAAGCGATCAAAGCCAGTGTAAAACTGACGCAAAGATATATTTTGAATAAGCACTTGCCAGACAAGGCACTGGATATAATTGATGAAGCATGTGCAAGAAAATCTACATTGCAACACAAATTGGAAAATGATGATGAGTACAAAAAAATTGAAAAAAAGATAAAAAAAGTAAAAGAGCAAATAGAATCTGCTATTGAAAATCAAGATTATTTTCAGGCAGCAGAATTGAAAGAACAAGAAGATAGGCTGAAAAATGAGCTGACAAAAATTAGGTGAAAGAAGAATATTCCTATGAATTTGAGGCCTCTGATAGACAAAAATGATATTGGAGAGGTTTTGGCGGACAAAACTGGAGTACCAGCAAACATAGTAAATCAGAGCGAAATTGAAAAATTGAGAGCTTTGGACAAAAACTTGAAATGAAATGTTTTTGGACAAGAAGATGCAGTAAATGCAGTAGTAAAGACTCTTACAAGAAATAGATTATCTGTAATAGAAAAAAATAAACCAATTTGATCATTCTTATTTTTGTGACCAAGTGGAGTTGGAAAGACGTTTTTGGCAAAACAAATTGCAAAAAATTATTTTGGAGATGAAAATGCTATCGTGAGATTGGATATGTCTGAATATATGGAAAAATTCTCTGTAAGTAAATTGATTTGAAGTCCTGCTGGATATGTAGGTTATGACGAATGAGGACAATTGACTGAATCAATCAGGAGAAAACCCTATTCTGTACTACTTTTGGATGAGATTGAAAAAGCATCTCCAGATGTGTTGAATATCTTGTTGCAAATCTTGGATGAATGAAAGCTAAAAGATAGCAAATGAAGGTGGATAGACTTCAAAAGCTGTATAGTAGTGATGACTTCAAATATTGGTAGTGAAAATTTTGGTAAAAATAGTGGGGTGATTGGATTTGATGCGAGTAAAAAAGACAAAGATGAATTGAGCGAACATTCATTTGACAAGATACAGTGAAAAATAATGGATGAATTGAAAGATTACATGACTCCAGAACTTTTAAACAGAATTGATCACAAAATCATTTTCAAACCACTTTCAAAACAAGTCTTGGCAAATATTTTTGAAAAGAATTTAAATGAATTCTTGTGCTCTCGAAAAGTAAATTCAAAAGTGAAATTGCCAGAATTTAGCAAAAAGAAAATAGCAAGTATTATAGATGAAATTTATGATCCACAATATGGGGCTAGACCTATTGAAAGATATATCAATGACAATATTGAGCCAGAAATCATTAATCAGTTAATTAATAATGAATAAAATCTAAAGATGTATATATATGAAAAAGAGAGTCAAGTAAAATACTGACTCTTTTTTGTCTTGGTATAATTTATCTTTTTAGTTCCAATAATGAAATTGGAACTTCACAGTAGCCAAATGGTATACAACTATCTTGTGCAAACTCATCAGGCTTTTTGCTGACTACTACGTGAGATTGGTCAATAATTTTGACAATATAGCCAACCTCTCCATTGACATATTCGCCATAATCTTTGAGAAAGATGGCCTCATCTCCGACTTTAAATTGATGTTTCATAATTATCCTTTCTTTTTTTTGTTTTACAATAACATATTTATTATTCTTTATACAAGAGATGTCAAGTCTTTTAAGAAAAATAATCTTCATATTGAATTAAATTAGTGATTTAATACTATATTTTTTGTTTTATTAAATCTCAAAAAAATGAAAAAAATAATCCTTGCATCAAACAATGAACACAAAATCAAGGAATTTAGAGAGATTTTTACGGATTGTGAAATTCTGTCTTTGAATGATATTTGATTTTTGGATGATATAGTCGAAGACTGAGAAACTTTTTTTGATAATGCTCTAATAAAGTGCAAAGCTGTGCGTGAATTTTTGAAAGGAAAATGAATTGAAGCAAGTATTATGGCAGATGATAGCTGACTTTGTGTAAATGCACTAAATTGAGCTCCAGGGGTTTTTAGCGCAAGATATGCCGGTTGACACTGAGATAATGCTGCTAATAGAGCAAAACTTTTGAAAGAATTGGAATGAAAACAAGATAGGTCTGCATATTTTCTATGCTGCATCGTAGAAATGTTTCCTGATTGAAATTTTATCTACAGTGAATGAAAAACATTTTGAAAGATTTTGACTGAAGAAATTTGAGATAAATCTTTTGGCTACGATTGTATTTTCTTTTCAAATGATTTGCAGAAATCTTTTTGAGAAGCTACAGCTGACGAAAAAAATTCAGTATCTCATAGATGAAGAGCAATTGCTTGATTAATTGAAAAAAAACAGGAATATGAAAATTAGTAAAAAAAAGTAATCTAGTCATTTAATATTTTCTGTATTATAAAAATTAAAAAAATATTAGACATCAAAAAGGCGAATCGTTTACACGACCCGCCTTGTTATTGAAGAAATACTAGTTTTTCTTGACTACTCTGTAAGTGATATAGTAGTAGTCAGATCCATCAGACTTGTTTACGAGCCTAACGAGTGCCGTTACATTAATCACATCGTTCTCTTTCATCATGTCATTTGCCAAGCAATAGCATTTAATGACTTTTTCCGCTGTTTCTTTGTTTTGCCAACAATTCATAGAATACACCCCATACTCGACCACTTCCATAATTGACTTTTTTACTTCATCTGAACACCATCTAGCAAAGCGATCAGAGTAGAATCCAGTGTCGGTCAACTCATTAAAGTCTTCACCAAGCCATTTAATAATAGGTTTATCAGAACGAAAATTTGACCACATATTTGTCCAATTTCCTTCATCAATGCCCGCCTCTGAAAGGAAGCCTCGAATTACTGAATTTTCACTGAATACCATAATAAATATTATTTTTGATTATTGTTATTGTATAATTAATAACAATATAATTGTAAACATGTTTTAATAAAAGTCAACACGAATTAAAAAAAATAAAATTTCTAACTGAAAATTTCTCAATTTTATTTGTATTAAAATAAATGCAATGAATCCCAAACTGTATGGGATAATAGTTTTACCAAATACTCTGTATTTTCTCTCAATGCTCTACATAATTCTAATTGAATATATGGGCAATTAACATGTTTTGAAATATATGTAGAAACAATTTCAGGTTTTCCAGCATCAAACAATTCATCCACTGCTACTCTACCGAAATTATTTGATAATTTTTTTTGTACATTAATCAAAAATTCTAAATCTTGATTAAGATTTTCTCAATAGTTTGTTCAAATATCTACTGAAAATCACAAGTTGTCCTTACATCCATGGATATCAACTCAATATTTGATTCAATTATTTTTTATCAAATTTATTATTTCTTCTTTAAATTCTAAGCTCAATCAATCATTATAAAAATTTGGATCATCCTCACAATTTTCTATCCTAATTATTCCATAGGCTCATGTTTTTTTGCATAATTGTCTTACGATTTCTCATGTAAATTCATCACAAGGTTTTCTCTCTCATTCCCTGGTTTGTGGCACAGCATGAGGTGCAGAAAAAATTACAGGAATTGTTCATAGAATGATTTCCCGGTTATTTTTATATATAATATCAGATTTCTTTTCCCTCATACAATAATAAAATTGTAAACAGTATCATTATAACGAAAACTTTTTATTTTGTCAAATTTTTGGAAAGGAAAAAAAGGAAAGCATTAAAGCTCTCCTCTCTTTTATTTATGAATATTTTGAAAATTTACATATTCTTTATTATTTTTTTTACTACTCAAACTACCTTACTCTCGTCATATTCAGATAATTCTACATCTTCAAAGAACCTATTTACTGATTCTAAGTAAAATTTATTGTCGTGTTTTACGATTTTTTTCAATTTTGGAAGATTGTTGTGGACAATGAAAACAAAATCATTTGGATCGTAAGTTGGTTGTTGACGGATAAGGACTAAGTCTCAATCTTGAATTTTTGGCTCCATGCTGTCTCATTTTGCTCTGACAAAGAAACAATTTTGGACATCGCTAGTACCAATAAATGCTAATGTAACTGGAATTTTTTCTTGGGTATATTCATCAATGACTTTTTTTCATTGATTTCAGCATTGAGCAAAGCCAAAAACTGGCACTTGGATAATATCGTCAAATCTATCAACTACTGACTCTCTAATAAGTCTATAACCGTGCTGATCTTTGACAAAATATCCTTTAAGGACTAGCTGATTTAATTTGTTTAAAACAGTCTGTGGATGATTTACTCCGATTGCTGCAGCAATTTCTCTGAGAGTAATTCACTCCTCTGTAGTGTTTTTTTTGAAAAATGCAATTAATGATTTTTGTACATCGTCTAGTAACTCTCTTTTTCTAGCCATAATAAAAATTTTATAAGATAAAATTTTTAGCTGAAGCCTTGCATTTATAATGCCATTGGCTACTAGCTATTATTTTGAATATATTTTTTTCATTGACAAAGTCAAGTCTTTTTTGACAAAATCTTTTTATTTTTTGACATTTTTGATTTGCTAGTCATTAACTAGTCAAAAAAGTCTTGATTTTTTATTTTTTTTATATAATAATATTGGCGAACAAACATTAGCAAAGTGAATCTGCCAAAAAAGTTTGACAGAATTTGGAGTTTGTTGATTAGTTTTATAATATATCTATATAAAAATGACAACTGTAAAAATGGACGACAATTTAAAAGATGCTTTTAAAAGTATAGAAAAGCAATTTGGAAAATGAGCAATCATGAGGATGTGAGACAATTCAAATGTTTGACTTGTAAATACTATCCATAGTGGAAGTTATGTTTTGGACCTTATTTTGTGATGATGATATCCAGAAGGAAGAATTGTAGAAATTTATGGACCAGAATCTAGCTGAAAAACCACTATAGCTTTGCATGCTATCGCTGAAGTACAAAAAAGAGGCGGTGTGGCTGCATTTATAGATGCCGAACATGCTTTAGACCCTCACTATGCCAAAAAACTTTGAGTAGATGTAGATAATTTATTGTTATCACAGCCTGATCATGGAGAACAAGCTCTCCAAATCGCTGAGGAATTAGCAAAAACATGAGCTGTAAAAATTATAGTAATCGACTCTGTGGCGGCATTGGTGCCAAAAGCTGAAGTGGAGTGAGATATGGGAGACACATATATGTGACTACAAGCTAGAATGATGTCCCAAGGTTTGAGAAAATTAACTTGAGTACTTGCAAAAACATGAACAATCTGTGTATTTATAAACCAAATTAGGATGAAAATTTGAGTTATGTTTGGAAATCCTGAAACCACTGCTGGTGGAAATGCTTTGAAATTTTTTGCTTCTCAAAGGATTGAAATTAGGAAATGAGACAAGGTGACCGATGATAAAGAGCAAGTATGATATTTTGCAAAAATCAAAACAGCAAAAAATAAAATATTTGCACCATTTAAAACTGCAGAAATCCCTGTGAGACGATGAGTATGATATGACCACATGTTTGACATCATCGAAGCTTGATTGATATTAAAACTTATATCAAAATCTGGGGCTTTTTATACATACAAGGGAGTAAAAACTCAATGAAAAGAAAAGATGATACAAGCTTTGACAGAAGACAAAAAATTATTGGAATGACTGGAAAAAGATATTGAACAAGCTATCACAGATATGAGGACTGGAAAAAGAGTTTTGGATGATGAATCACTTGATGCTGTAGGAGATGATATACAAGCTAGTAGTAATGAAATCGATGAAGTATTGAGCGATATGGAATAGTTTTATCAAAACAAAAAAAAACTGACAAATTATATTGTCAGTTTTTTTTTACTATATTTAAATCTTATTTCACCTCAATATCCAAAACTCAAATTTTTTCTCATCATAATTTGATGACTAATGCACTTTTTCACTCTTTGAGTCAAGTAATCTCTATACTTGCCTTTCATTTTGTGAGTAGTTGCAATGATGAAATATTTACCGAAATATTGTCATTGTTTGTGATGAAATCAAATGGAATTTGCAAAATTCAGTTGGAATAATATTCTCTATTTTCGCTTGTTCATTTTTTAAATACTTCTATATCCAAAGTCAGAGTTTCTCAAAGTTTCAAACTTCTAGTATTTAATTTTGACTTTATTTCTACATCTCGCTGTGTCATAAAGTGCTGTGACATAGATGTCAATTTGCTGAAATCTAGTTCCAAAATTTCTGGATCTTTTTTTTCTGAATTTTGAGTTTCTGTTTGGATATTTGTATCTTGTGAATTGTCTTGTTCTGTTGATTGTGGCTGTACTGGTTGAGGTTCCTCTACTTCATTTGATTCAATAATATCATTTTGAGAAGTTTGTGGCAAAGAATCTATATCTTGATTATTAGATTCTTTGTTAGTGCTAGGAATGACATTTGTATCAGTATTGCTTGAAAAATTATTTGAAGAGTTATTTGATATTTTTTGTTCAGATGGTTTTTCTGATGTAATTTGTGCTGAATTGTGTCAAGCTTCATTTGATGCGACAATTCAAGTATTTACTACGACATTGTTGTTTGGTGTAATCTCTGGATCTTTTTCATCTTGTACTATAATGTCTGGTTTACTTTCTTTTACTTTGCTCAATATTGTCGGTTGATCGGCCTGTGATTTTGGTATTCATTCAAAAATTTTGATTGGATCGTATTGATATTTAAATAATTCATTTCTACACAATCAATTTTGGATAATTTTGTAATGTCATTTGCTCAAATCGGCACAATTTGTGTATGAATATGCTGGTCTTCAACCATTATCTTTGTCTATTTCAAAATGCACATGATATCATCACAATGCTCATGAAGTATTTCATGTATTTCAAACTGTTCAAATCCTTTGTCATCTGACTACAGTTTGTCATACTTCTACTTCAATTTGATCCATATGTGCATAAACTCAATATACTATTTCTCAATTATAGATATATTTTATCCTCACTAAATTTCCGTATGCTGAATTCCATCATGCTGAATAAACTACTCCATTTCATATAGAATAAAGCGGAGTTCCGCGAGCTGTAGCAATATCCACTCAAGCGTGTGCTCCCACTTCTTGATTCCAAGTATCGGAATATGGAGCAGCCCAAAGCGTGGTATAAATGGATCTATATGTGGTATTTTGTATATATGCGGCATAATTTGCTCATTTTATTATTGGCAAGTTAATTTTGCACGATTCGTCCATATCATCTCGAAACTGTGTCCTACATTCCAATGTAGAAACTTTTTGCAATGGATATGAGAAACTTGTATTATTTGGCAATGATCAATTATTTCCTGCATGCATTAAACTAAAAAATGCAAAAACTCAAACCAATATTAGTTCTCAAATATGCAAAAAAATATGGTTAAATTTTGTATTAAGTCTATTTACTCTATTAAAATGTTTGTGGACTGAAGTAATGTGTTTTGCCACATGTTTATGTAAATGTTTGTGTATGCGTGCATGAATATTTTCATACAAACTATCGTTTCGACCACTCGCCATAAATAAATTTTATGATGTAAAATAGTCATTAGTCGCTAGATATCCGTCACTTGTAATCTAGTGACTAGAGACTATAAACTATAGACTAACTCAATTATACACCAAAATGAAAAAAAATGCAAATTTTTGGGGACTTTTTTCTTGAAGTAAAGAAAGATTAAATTATAAGAATATATTGTGTTTAAATTTTAGATAGAAATGAAGTCGATATTATTTGTTTTGGATTATTATATCCCACATAGATGAGGAGTAGAAAATGTATTTGAAAATATCATAAAAAGGCTGGAAAAAAAATGATATAAGATTTTTGTATTGACTAGTAAATTCGATTCAAAGCTAAAAGATTTTGGAGAATTTTGAAATGTAAAAATTTATAGAATTGGAAATGGTAGACTATCTTTTATGAGAAAAGCGATTTGAAAGTGAAAAGAAATTTTGAAGAATAACAATATTGATGTAATTCATGGAAGCACATATGGATGAGCAATTCCTGCTGCGATTTTGGGGAAGAAATTTGACAAAAAAGTCGTTTTGACTGTGCATGAAATTTTTGGAAAATTGTGGTATAAATACAAATGAATTGTAAAATGATTTATTTACAAATTGTTTGAAAAAATAATTTTTGAATACAAATATGATATATATCACTGTGTATCTTACAATACTCAAAAGGATTTGATAAATGAATACAAAATAAACAAAGATAAAACTTGTGTAATTCACAACGGAGTTGATTATGATTTTTGGAATCCAAATGAAGTAAAAGATTATGAAATAAAATCGTTGAGAACCAGAGAAAATCGATGAGATAAATTTGTATTTCTGTACTTTGGTCATGCTGGAAAGTCAAAGTGAATCGATTATCTTGTCCAAGCATTGCCAGAACTTGTAAAATTGGAAAATGTGAAATTTGTATTTAACATTATCGATTCAAAAAGAAGTTCCAAAATTTTGAAACAAATAAATAAGTATGTCTGAGAAAAAGTTCAAATATTTGATTGAATGAGTAAAGACAATTTGAGAGTAATGGTTGCAAGTTGTAATTCGGTTATCGCTCCATCAATTTCAGAATGATTTGGATCTGTACATACTGAAACTTGTGCTATGAAAAAAATGCTTATAACAAGTGATATTTCCGTCCTCAAGGAAGTTGTTTGGTGAAAGATAAGGTTTATCAAGCCTGGAAGTAGCAAAGAGATTGTAAAATCTGTAAAAGATGTAATGTCTGGAAAATATGAAAATATTTCAATGAAAAAATTTGATTGGGATGAAACAGTGAAACAAGTTGAAAAATTGTATTAAAAGTTTAAAATGAAAATATGACCTTTGAAGAATTAAGAAACAAGTATAGCAAATTTGTATATGAAAAGTATGAAATTAATGATATTTGAGATTGGCTGGATATCACATATTTTTTTGGTATTGAATGATTGACCACATTTACTCCATCAATAAAAATTGAGAAAAAAAATATTAAAAACAAAAATATTGATCCAGCGTTTGTGAACAATCTGGTTTTTCATATCGGACTTGTAGAGTTAATTAGTTATTGGAAATGTTGTTGCCCAAAAAATGTAGAAATCAAAGCTTGATATATCAATGACGAACAAATAAAATGGTTTAAAAAAATGTATTTTTACTGATTAGGAGAATTTTTTTATACAAATTGAATTGAAGTGGATGAAGATAGTTTTATGAATATTCTATGTCATCCCGAGTGAAATGCGGTGCGTGGCTCACGCGAAGCGAGTCCCGTCTTCAGCGGGGTTAGCAGAGAAGGATATAATTTAGATTCTTCACTTCATACCGCTAACGGCATAAATTCAGAATGACAATTTGACTGAAATCTCATCACCATTTGAGGATGAAAGGACTCAAATGTGACTTTGGAACTTTTGAAATGAATGGATAATGATACATTTATTTTGAATCCAAACGATGTGACACTGGAATGTAGTAAAGTTTGATGATACGACAAGCCACGAGTCATGAAAAGAATTTTGGATCCACAAATCGTAGAATTGAATAAACACTGATTTTTAAATGGACATACTCCATTTAATGCTCTACTAGCATTTTTGACTTACCTTGTAGCATATTTGGGAAATAAAAAGTATATAATACTTTCCAATGAAAGCAGTGCAAATGAGAGCAATGTAAGAGACTTGAAAGTTAACCATCAATATTCCAAAAGTTTTGAATTTGAAAATGATTTTAATGAATATACAAAAAAATATTTCTGAATATGAATCAAATATTTCAGCTTTTTGAGACCACTTTTGGAAATCCAAATTGCCAAGCTATTTTCACAATTTGAACAATATCACCAAGTATTCAAAAGCTGTAATGTATGAAGCAAATCCAAACCTCGAAAACGATGTTGCGACTGCCCAAAATGTTTGTTCGTTTTCATTATTTTAAGCCCATTTTTGTACAAAGAAAAATTGGTAAATATTTTTTGACAAGATTTATTTGAAAATAAAGATTTACTACAAACTTTTATTGATTTAACCTGAAATAGCGAAAATAAGCCATTTGAATGTGTCGGGACTTATGATGAAGTGAATTATGCAATAGCACTTGTAATCAAGAAATTGGGTGGAAAATTACCATATTTATTGCAGTATTATGTGGATAATTTTGAAGTAAAAGACTATGATTTATTAAATTATTTTAATGAAGAGAATAATTTGGAACCAGAATTTTTGAATATTTTGAGGAAAAATTTATTTAAGTAATCATCAATCATATGAATGTTAAAAAATTTTGATTTTTTGCTCCCCTACTATTTGTGTGCTTTTTCTTTGCTGGATGTAATGTAAAAAGCAACGAAATTATGAATAAAAGCCATAGTTTAGATGGTGATATTATGATCGAAATAGATGAAATTGAAGACGAATATATACCAATCCAAGAGTGGACAAAAGCATTGAAAGAAAATCCATGGGATTGGGCGAATTATGAAAATGTATATCAAATTGAGCGACTAAAACTTTTGGATAATTGAATGGCTTGATATCCATATCAAGGCTTAGAATCCTCAAACTGACCATATTTTATAGATTTTGAATCAACTTCTGAAAACGAATCTATAAAAAGATTTGCTATTTATGATTTAAAAAATCATAAACGATTGTTTGATTGCTTTGATGGATGAGGTGGTTGATATATCCAAGTGGATGAAAGTATAGATATTGACACTGTGGATGTCAGTAGTTGCAAAGAAAAATTTGAAAAAGTAAAAGAGTTTACCAATAATATTGCAGTAGAAAAAGATAATCTCGCTATTGAAAATGAACAATACAAATTTTATAATATGGAATTTTCAAAGAATGATAATGTTTATATCACAGTTGATACAGCTAATTTGACACAAGATCAGAAATATCTTGCTGAAAGTTATAAAATGAAGACCAATGATCCAACTTGGAAAATAGAAGTGCTAAAAGTATGAAAAGAAGAACTTGATAAAAATAGTTTCAAACCTTTTGGAATTATGTCTGAAGAAGACCTTGCAAGAATTTCAGAAGAACGCAAAGACGAATATTTATATAGTTGTCCTTGAAAAGATAGTAAAAATTTATATTTGGAAAGCTGTGATTACTCTGTGAAAAGTAGTGAATTGCCATGATATACAATGTTTGGTACATTATGAATTCAAGCTGTTGATTGATACATCTGATATAGTGATTGATACTTAGTTTCTTTCCCATATAAATTTCCTGTGGATGGGAAAACTTTTGTTGAGGGTGGTGTAAGGAACAAGATTCAAAATAACTGATTGCAATATCATCACTATATTTGAAGTGATAAAAATTATTTTTATACATGGGAAGACTATGACACTATAGTCATAAAAAGAATACCAAAATCATGAGATTTGCAAGTGTTGGGGACTGGTGATTATTGGAAATATGTTTATGATAAAGAAACATGACTTGAAGATGTTAGTAATGAATTTTCTGATGATGAAGTTCAAGATTGGGATTATATAATGGGAAACAGATATCCGCCAGTTTATAAAAGTTGAAATTATTTATATATTGCCCCTTGATACTGATGAGAGTATAATTATTGAATATGGAGATTTTCTGTTGATATGGAAACATTAAAAGAAGAAGAGTTTAGAAATTTTCATCCGATGTATGAATACAATACAACATACCGAGTGTTGTCTGACAAAGATTATTATTACCAAATAATTGAAAATGAAAATGAGTATAGGATTTTTAAAAGAATTGAAAAATAATTTTTAAATTTTAATGAATTATTTTGTAATATACATCTCTTGCAAATATCTATATAAAGATTTCTAATTACTAATTTACAAACAATGATAGAAAAAATTTTGAATATATTGAATAAATATGAAAATATCTTGATTCTCGGATTTGGTAGAGAATGAAAAACAAGTTATAATTTTGTCAGAAAACATTTTCCATACAAGAAATTGACAATTTTGGATGAAAATCAAATCTGAGAAATCAATGATGAGAAAACAGATATTGTCATTGAAAAAATCACTATTGAAAGATTGAAACAATTTGATTTGATAATAAAGACTCCAGGGATTTCGTTTAAGTGAATGAGTATTGAATGATTAAATATTACATCACAACTGGAATTGCTTTTGGAAGTAGGTAGACCAAATGTGATAGCGATCACAGGGACTAAAGGGAAAAGTACGACCACTACTCTACTTTATCAAGTGATCAAGAATCAAAAAGAAAATACATTTTTGCTCTGAAATATTTGAGTCCCAATTTTTGAGCAGATTGAAAATTTTGATGATGATAGTACACTTGTAATTGAATGTTCTTCTCATCAATTGCAATATATCAAAATTTCTCCACATATTGCAATTTTGCTGAATTTATATCCAGAACATTTGGATCATTACAATAATTTGCAAGAATATTATGAATCAAAATTAAATATATTCAAATATCAAGCTGAATGAGATTTCGCAATTTTTGATGAGCAGATAATAAAGACAACCTCCTTTAACGAAGTGGAGCTGTGTGCTAGCCAAAAAATTGAAATTTGAAAAAATATTTTCGTACAATGAGATTTTGTAATATTGAATTGAAAAGAGATTTACAATGTGAACGAAAAAAGAAATCTTCTTTGAGAGCATAATTTGAGAAATATTATGAATATTTTCGTTGTATGTAATATCTTATGATTAGATTTTGAAAAGGCGAAAAAAGTAATTTCAGAATTTCAACCATTGGAACATAGAATGGAATTAGTTTGAACATTTGATTGAGTGACTTATTACAATGACTCTATTGCTACGATTCCTGCATCCACTATAAATAGCTTAAAAAGTATACCAAATGTGAATACTCTGATTTTGTGAGGGATGGATAGATGAATTGATTATTCTGAACTGATCAATTTTTTAAATGATAGTAAAGTAGAAAATATCATCTGTTTGCCAAAAACTGGACACGATATTTTGCCGAGTATAACCAAGGAAACCTACAAAGTAGAAAATTTGGAGCAGGCAGTGGAAATAGCAAAAAAAGTGACGAAGAAATGAACTGCCTGCCTACTCTCCCCTGCGGCTTCCAGCTATACTTTTTTCAAAAATTTTGAGGAAAGAGGGAAAAGGTTTAAAGAACTTATAAAAAAATGATCAAACCAATTATAATTTTTAGTTTGACTTGACTTTGTCTGTAAAGAATTTATAATTATTGTGGTTAACAAAAAAAAATAAACTAAAAATCGGGGACAGGGTTTATCTGAACATGTAAAATTATGGCAAATAGAATTGTAACAGAAGAAATGTTGAAAGAGTTGTTTCATGATTTCAAGGATGACGGCAAACGACATGTCGGATTGGTGTTTAATAATTGGAGGCAAAGACATGGCCTATCTGGCGTCTCTATCAAAGATGTCTCGTATTTGTTGAACGGTTTTAATTGATAAAGTTATGGAACCTACAAAAATTTTGGTTGCAACTACCAATAATGAACTGTTTAATGCTTTTAAACAAGCATTTATGAGATTTGATGTCCAGATGTGTCTGGTTTCCTCTTATTGTGAAGCTGTCGAACAATTACAAAATGGGTGTACTGATTTGCTGATTAGTGATTATTTTTTGGGGGCTGGTGCACAAAAAGATGTGGCTTTTGAGGCTCGCAATTGGGAAGTTGATACAATTGAGCATGATTTAAAAATTGTTGGACTTTATAGAAATTCTCTTTTGTGGCTTCGAAATTTGATTTATGAAGCAGACAAAGAAAAGCTTGCTCCTCTTGGAAGAAGACTTGTAATTGAGGCTGACTTACTGCCAACAAGGAGTATTTTAATAACTCCTTATGATACGTTGTATAAAATTGAATCAGAAGATGTGGCTCTATATTTCAGTTTGTACAGAAGTAATTTGTATTATCCTGAAAATGAGAGTTTTCAAGAGATGGCCAATAAAATTATGACACTTGTAATCAAAAATCAGTATTTGAAGATGAAAAGAATTTATTAATTTCATTAGCTCGGCAAATTGCTGAGCTTTTTTTAATAAATGTCCACTAGATTTTTTGGGCTAATATTGTAAAGTGAACATAAATAATTAGATATATTTATATACTTTATTTTCAAAAAAAATTTCATGAAACTAAAAAAAATTGTTTTATCTCTTGTTTTTTGATTATTTATATGAGTTAATTGTAGCTTTGCTAGTGAATTAAATTTTTGAGATTTTTTGACTATTTATTTTGAATGAGTTAGTCAATGAACTCAAAATTTTTGAGATGAGTGGAAAAAAATTGATGTAAAGTATAGCAATGTACAAAAAGATTCTTTGCTATATAGATCCTTGCAAAAGTGAATTTATTTGGATTTGTTTCCAAATATGGAAATTTCTTTGCCACTAAATAAAGTGCTTGAACAGCAAAATATGGCACAATTGCTACAAGGACAAATATGATGAAAAATTAGTTTTATAAAATGAGAAAAAATTACAACTCAATGGACAAAAGAGCTGATAGAAGAAACTCTGAAAAATTTGGATATATACGAGCAAATAAAAAACGATGTCATGGAACAATTGGGGAAATCATATTTATATTGAAATAAAATTGACTGGAATAGTTGCAATGATTTGTCTGAATGTATAAAAAAGCTGGATGATCAGTATACAGAATATTTAAATTCTGGTGATGCTGTAAATTTTATGGACTCTTTGCAATGAAATTTTGAAGGAATTGGAGCATATATCAAAATGATTGATCCTTGAATTTTTGTCATAGATAAGGTAATCAAATGATGACCAGCTGAATTGTGATGATTGAAATCTGGAGATATATTTGTACAGATAGATGATTTGGTAGTAAATCAAGATACAAGTATTGAAAATTTGGTTTCTCATATCAAAGGAAAATCTGGATCTATAGTAAAAATTGGAGTAAAAAGGTGAAATGAAATATTATCTTTTGATATAACAAGGTGAATGGTATTTTTGGAAAATATTAGTTATCAAAAGTTAAATGGAAGTGTCTGCTATATGAAAATTGCTGAATTTAATCAAGATACTTTGCAACAATTTAGAAATGGTTTGGAATTTTTTGAAAGTAATAATTGTGATATTTATATGTTTGATTTAAGAAACAATCCTGGTGGAGAACTGGAAGTGGTGACAAATATGCTCAATAATTTTGTAATGGATGGGCAGACTATTGTGGAATTGAGGTTTAGTACTTTTGTGCAAGATATAATAGCGGATAATAGTAGCAAAAAGTATGACAAAAAAACTATTATTTTTGTAAACGAGACTTCTGCTTCTGCTAGTGAAATATTTGCTGGGACTTTGCGTGATTATCTAAAGGATTGTAATATAATTTGATCAAAAACTTTTTGAAAATGATCGGCACAAAATTTGGTAGAATATGTAGATGGCTCTGTTTTGAAATACACGATAGCAAAGCGATACACATGAAAAACAAAGACCAATATTGATGGAAAATGATTTGAGCCAGATATTAAAATGTCTGATGAAAAGATAGATTTGCTTTTGAGAAATTTTGGATTGAAATAATTTGGTTCATAGTAAAATTTTTGCTGATTTCAAGCCATTATAATTTGACCCTTTGATGGCACAGTTTGTATTGTAATTTTTAAAAATTTTTGTTGTATTACAAAAACAAAATCTTATATATAAATGTATGTTGTTTTTATTTTCATAAAATTTGGCATTATCATGAGAAAGGAACATTCTTATTGAATTATAGCATTTTTTGAAAATCCAAATTGAGAACGCGAATTTCTGTTGATAAACCAGAAGGCCGATAACTGATCTTTTTGGTGATATCCTAAATGACACCCTGAAAAATGAGAAAACTGACTTCAAGCAGCAAAGAGGGAATTTTGGGAAGAAGTGGGGATAAATGATGTAGATATAATTGGAAATAAAACATTTGAGACTGGTTACATTTTTCGTAGAGAGTGATTGCCTGATATAGACAAAACTGTGACTTTTTGGGTAGGAAAAGTAAAAAATAAAGATGTAAAAATACAAGAAGAAGAACTAAATGGATACAAACGAGCAAATTTTGAAACTGCAATAAATTTGTTATCACACAAAAACTACCAAGAAATACTGATAAATATAGCAAAATATCTGTCTGAAGAAAAATAAATTATATTTTATTGAAATTTGATGTGAAGTAGATAAATTGTCTTTTGAATAAATATTTATTTTATACATTTTTGGATGTTGATCGATATTGTAAATGGATATGACAAAGAAAAAAAGCAATTTTTGCTGTGAATTTGGGAGCAAACTGTACTACATTTGGCTACCCAATGTGATACAAAAAAGATTTTTGCATTTTTGAAAAACGTGGGAATAATAAATATTGATGAACATGAACAAAAAGTATATATAGGGATTTCAAATGAAATCGCTATGGCACAAATAAAGAAATTTTTGGGAAAACAGATAAAAGAATCTATAAAAACAGTATATAATCCACAATTTGATGTAGAGTTTGTCATTTATACTCCATTTTTAAATTGAGGAGATTTAGTTTCGGATTTGAAAAAGCTTTTGAATCTCAAGGAAGACAAAAAAGCAAAAACTATTGAACCAAAAATAAAAAATAAATTGTCTGAATATTTTGGGATACTTTTTGATCCAAAATTTACTTTTGATACTTTTGTGGCTGGTGCTACAAATAATTTTGCTTATTCTGCAGCCAAAGCTGTGGCAGACAATCCCGGTAATGCTTATAATCCTCTGTTTTTGTATGGAAATGTAGGGCTTGGAAAAACTCACTTGATGCAAGCTATAGGAAACCAAATCATGGCAAATGACCCAAATAAAGTGGTTGTCTATCTACCAACTAGCAAACTGATTGATGAAATAGTGGAATCTTTGAAAAAAAATAATTTAAATTGATTATTGGCAAAATTTAATGAAGTGGATGCATTACTTTTGGATGATGTACAATTTTTGTCTGGAAAAGATAAAACACAAGAAGTGTTTCACAATATCTTCAACGATCTGACCATGAAAAGAAAGCAAGTAATACTCAGTGGAGATCGTCCACCAAAGGAACTTGTAAACATTGAACCTAGACTAAAAAGTAGATTTGGACTAGGAATTGTAGTGGACATCAAAGCACCTGATTTTGAGACAAGAATCGCTATTTTGCAATCAAAATTGGAAACAAAATGAGAGAGCTTGGACTATGATTTATTGGAAATTATTGCTAAAAATATTACAAACAATGTCAGAGAGCTAGAATGAGCCATCAATACACTTTTGACCAGAAAAACTTTGATGTGAAATGAACTGTCTGAAAATGATGTAAATGAATGTCTAAAAACGCTTGGTTATATGGCAAATGATGATAAAATGGAAAATAGCAAAATTGCAGAATCAAATAAGTGGTCTGCTCAAAACTTTGGCAAAATTGTGGAAATGGTGGCTGAATACTATTGATTGTCTGTAAATGAACTCAAATCTGATAGTAGAAAACAAGAAATAACTACAGCTAGGCAAATTTTGATGTCGCTAGCAAAAAGGTATTATGGATGGACATTGGAGAGAGTTTGAGAATATTTTGGCGGAAAAAATCATGCTAGTGTGATTTATGCCATAAATAATATAGAAAAAAAGATAAAATTTAATAAAGACTTGGCTCATGATTACAATGTATTTGTAGAATGGGTACAGCAATAAATAAATTTATGAAAAAATAGAGCCACTGATTACAACGGCACTATCTTGGGAAACAAAACAACAAATAATTATGAAAAAAAACTTTTATTTTTTATTTTTTTTTGCTATTTGTTGTTTTATATATTTTTTCATCAATTGCAAATTGGTTTTTGTTTTGTATCAGTCTGGCAATAATTCGCTCAATGGCTGGATTTTGTAATGTCATCTGATATCTCAATTGATAATCCAGATATCTCTATCCAAAATCTGTGAAAACAGCATAATATACTGCAAACACGCTCCACATGTGGGTGTAAACTTGGTATCCACTGTACATACTGCCACAATATCATATTCTCAATTTGAAATACTATTGTCTATAGCACATCTTTCTGCACAAATTCAAAGTCAGCTAATAACTCACTCTACATTACATCATCAAATTATGGTACCATCTCACATCAAAACGCTAGCTCAAATTTTGTGCATAGAGCGGTATGCAAAAGCATTTTTACGAGTTTCTTTTGCCACTTTGATCATTTTTTTGATAAGTTTTTCTGGTATTGGTGAAATATTGTCCATCGTGTAAAAAAAGTTTTTGGGTAAAAATATTTTTATAGCAAAAATCAAATTTTTTCATAAACTTCCTTTATCTTTTTCTCCGAAATTTCACTGACGATATCTTTGCTTTTTGCAAGCATATCTGAAATTTCTTGGTCTGAAATTTGGTTGTATGTTTTTTGAATTGGGGCGAGAAATGACATAATTTTTTGGTACAAGTAATCTTTGGATTCTTTGTAGCTAAGTCATCCTGCCAGATATCTAGCTCTAAGTGCTTTGTCCTCTTCATCTGTGAGAAATAATTTACACAAGTTGTAGATATTACATTCATCTGGATTTTTGGATTCCTCTACTGTTTGTGAACCTGTAGGAATTTTTTTTACTTTTTTCAAAATAGTTTCCGCATCATCAAGCAATCAGATAGTATTATTGTAAGATTTAGACATTTTTTGTCCATCTAATCACAGTATTAGTCAGACATTTGGATCAATTAGTGGCTGTGGAACTGTAAAAGTTTCTCCAAATTTATTATTGAATTTTTCTGCAATGTCTCTAGCAAATTCTACATGTTGTTTTTGATCCTTTCAGCAAGGTACAAAATCAGTATCGTACAGCAAAATATCTGCCGCCATCAAAATTGGATAGCAGAATGTTCAAACCATAATTTCTTTTGAATTTCATTTGTCTACAGCTTCTTTGTATGAGTGCATTCTCTCCATAAATCACATATGAGTAATACATGAAAGTACCCAATTTAGCTGTGCATGTCACGGAATTTCTGCCGGATTGTACATGAGAAATCTTTTTGGATCTGCTCCACAAGCCAAGTATGTTTTCAAAATCGTGTATGAATTAGCTTTCATAGCCTCTGGATCGTGGACTTGTGTAAATCCATGCATATTTGCCAAAAATAAGAAGAAATCTGAATCTGGATTTTCTTTTGCAAGTTTTAGCATGTATTGTATTGATCCAAAATAATTTCCAATATGCAAAGAATATCAAGTAGGTTTTAGTCAAGTTAAAAATCTCATTTTTTGTTTTTTTGGATATAAACTACTCTGCTTATACTGATTTTCTAATAGATTTTCAAGTAATTTTAACCACATAAAATTATTAATTATTCAATCCAGCTTTTACAAATCCAAGAAACAGTGGATGTGGCCTATTTAATCTAGATTTAAATTCTGGATGAGCTTGTGTAGCTACAAAATATCTGTGTTCTGGCAATTCTACAAACTCTACCAATTGGCCATCTGGAGATTTTCAAGAGGATACGAGTCAATTTTCTGCCAATATTTGATGAAATTTTGGATTGACTTCAAATCTATGTCTGTGCCTTTCTTTGACTAGATTTTGAGCTAAATCAATTTGATCAAATTCTCTGTACAGATGCCAAACTTTGGTATTTGGGGTCAAAATAGCATCGTAAGATCCCAAACGCATCGTTCATCATTTGTCTGTGATAATTTTTTGACTTTCCATAATATCTACCACATTAAATTCGTTGTCTGGAGTAAATTCTCAGCTATTGGCTTTGGGAAGTTGGCATACAGACCTAGCAAAAGCAATCGTTGCAACTTGCAATCATAGACACAATCACAAATATGGAATATTTTTTTCTCTACAAAAATTGGCCAAATTTATCATTCACTCCACTCCCCTATTTCCAAATCATCATGGGATGATAATTCATGAAATATTTTTTTGATTACACAAATTTCTGAGATTATCTTCTCGTCATTGTGATTCAAATTTTTCTGTATCAATTCGCTCAAGATTGATTTTTGTATTGTAGTATGCTCAAGCGTGTTTCAATGCTTCTACAACACTAATATATGAATCATCCAAATGTGTATATTTTCATGCTAATCATATTGTGATTTGTTTTTGTGGGTTTTTGAGTTTGTGGAGCAAAATTTTCCACTCTGTAAGATCGGATCTTTTTTCTTCGTTAAACAGTCTTTTGATAATTAGAGAATCCAATCACTGATTTTGAAAAGAAATTGGAAGTTCATAAATATTTTGATCCAAATTTTCTATGATACTATTGGGCTCTAAATCGCAAAACATGGATAGTTTTCTTTTTAATCAATCCTCCAATGGACGATTTGTCCTACAAACCAGCACATCTGCCTGAATTCCAAGTTCTCTGAGTTTGATGATAGAGTGTTGGATCGCTTTTGTTTTCATTTCGCCAGAAGTCGTCACTGTGACAATTGGGGCTACATGGACAAACATGACATTTTCTTTTCATAGTTCATATCTGAGCTGTCTCATAGTTTCGATGAAGTGTGGTCACTCAATATCTCAAACTGTACCACCAATTTCAATGATTGCTACATCGCTTCAATTGGCGATTTGTTGAATTCTTTGTTTTACCTCGTTTGTCACATGTGGGATGACTTGCACAGTCTTTCCTAGATAATCTCATCTCCTTTCTTTTTTCATTACAGAAAGATAGATTTGACCAGTTGTAGTGCTGGAATATCTAGTCAACTCTTCGTCAACAAATCTCTCATAGTGTCCCAAATCCAGATCCGTTTCAAATCAATCGTTTGTGACAAAAGTCTCTCCATGCTCGTATGGAGACATTGTACCTGCATCAATTTGCAGATAAGGATCCATTTTTCCCATTGTCACTTTGTAGTCAGCAGATTTTAACAATCTTCCAATTGAAGCTGCTGTGATTCCTTTACCTAAACCAGAAATTACTCATCAAGTCACGAAAATTAGTTTCATTGATATTTTTTAGGTGGTAAAATAATTATATACTCATGATTGATGATTTTTCAACACAAAATTTTGTTAAATTTTTCTATTGACTTACAACCCTTGATGGATATAATTTGTTTCAGTAAAAAACAAAAAATAACAAACTTATGAATATGGAAACTCACCACAGAAAATGCCCAATTAAGGAGAGAAAGCAGAATTCTCTTTCTGAAAAAATGAACACATTAATGTACCGTTTCGGCAAAGATTCAAAGGGTACTTTAATTGGCTTAGAAATGAGTGATGTAATTCTACTTCTTGGCCAAAAAGGAAAGATTTCGGAAAAAGATTATGAACTCGTATTCGATACTTTTCTCAGTCGTGCTAGCGTCCGTTCTCTTATCAAATTTGCCGAGAAATATGGTAATGAAGACAAGAGAGATGAAGTCCTAAATAATATTTTCTCAAGAAAAAGCTTTGAAGATGGACGGCATGTCTACCTAAACGCAAAACGTAGAGAGAATAGGATTAAAGCAATAAAAATGATGAAGGACGCCTCATACAACTCTTTCATTTACATTCTGCACAAATCTCTTGAACACCATGACCTCCTAATGAATGGATTATTAGACGGAACTGTGAAACAGGAAATCATTGATTGTCGCCAAAAATGGCAAACTATATATGGTTTCGAGAGAGAAATTGGCTGCGACTATCAGGATTCGAAATACAGAGTTGAGATACTCAAGAAACTTTTGGATCCGGATGCAAAGGGCATATTACTCAATTAACTTAAGGAGCGTTTCCGCTCCTTTTTTTGTTAAATTTCATATTGAAATATGAATCTCCTTGATTATATACTATGTGTGGGATACGTTTTTGTGTATTTATTTGATTTTTAAAAAAAATGAAAAAAAAAGTTTTTGTACTGATATTAGCTTTATTTACTTTGGGATTTGTACCATTTTCTTTTGCTGATGATGACAATAAAATTGGGGAACAAGCGGAAATTTTGATTGATGCAAAAACAAAGACAATATACATATCTGGATATGTAAACACTGGAAATCTCAATACTTGAAATAACTCTTCTTTGTGGAATCAAAATGTTTGAAATGTAAACACTGGAACAGTTGCTACAGTATGATCGGGTAAAATCAATATTTCTGACAAAGTTAGTCCTGAAGACGAATTTGCAAGTGCTTTGGCTTGGATGTATGCAAATGGGCTGACCATGTACAATAATTCTGGTGACTATAGGATGAATGATGTACTTACTCGTGAAGAAGCTGCAAAAATTATTTGACAAGCATATAGTGTGTTTGGATTGGATACTGGAGTAGTAAAAAATGATGCTTGTACTTTCCAAGATGCAAATTTGTTTAATTCTACTTTATCAAGTCATATTGCAAATGTATGTAAATGGTGATTATTTCAAGGTTCAAACTGAAATTATATGCCAAGAAATAATTTAACAAAAGCTCAAGCTATGGCAGTATTGGTTAGGATGATTGAATGAAAAATGTCTTATGAATTGCAGACTCCTTGGCGAGAACAATACTATACAAAATGAAAAGCAATCTGACTGACTAATGTGGAAAATATAAATGAATTTGATCATGATTTGACTAGATATGAGATTGCTTTGATGGTTTATAGGATGAAAGCCATCATGGAGAGTAGTCAGATGAAAACATTGGCTCTAAATGCTATGGCTGGGGTAGAAAAAAACAAAACTTGAGTAATAGACTCCCAAACAGTAATTGATAATTTGTGAACTTTGGTAGGATGAATTGATCCTTCTACTGATCCAGAATTATTGGAAGCTATATACTGGATGTCTGATAATTGACTTACAATATACAAAACCGTCGCTGAATACAAGCCTTTTGATATATTTACTAGAGAATGATGAGCAAAAATATTTGACAAACTATCGGATATGATGTGATTGGGAGCTAGCAATGCTTATTTACCAAATGAATGTACTTTCAATGATATATCTGGACTATCTCAAGAATCACAAACTCATATAATAAATGTTTGTAAAAAAGGTTTGATAAAATGATCAAACTGATCATTTAAACCGAATGACAATATGAATAAATCTACATTTATTGTAGCTTTGATTAGGATGTTTGAATGAAAAACACTTGACGAGACTACAAATCCACGATGGAAAAATTACTTTGAAAAGGCGGAAGAACTAGGACTTGTGACCGCAGCTGATACTACTACTTTTGACACACCAATTAGTAGGTATGAAGTAGCTTTGTTTTTGTACAAATTTAATGTAAGGTACAAGATGTTGAATAATTTAAATAATAATATCGTCTCTGATCAAGTAATTAGTACAGTTTCTGGATCGATATCTCAAGATAAAAAAACTGCAAATATATATATCAATACATCGCTTTTGAAACAATGAGCTTTGGATTTGGGATATATAGAAATACTGTGAACTAGATCAAAAATAGTAAAATCCAAAGAAACTTCTTATTATTCAAACGGATTTGTACGGTATGGAGACATATTTGATATAGCTACTGATGAAAAAACATGAAGCATAAACTTTATGGTAATGAATAACTATGTGATAGAATGAACATTGAGATTTACAGATAAGACTTATCAAATCTCTGGAGTAGATTGAACAAGTGCATATTATAAAATAAGTGAATAGTCGCTTTTCACTAGTCACTAGCGAGTAGTGGGTAATAGCTAGCTACAAGAGACTATAGACTAGCGACTGAAAATTTTACAAAGTAAAATTTTCTTATGGAGATAAAGAAAATAAATATAGATACTGTCCAAATAGAAGACGAAAGTTTTAGACCAGATACTTTTGAAAGTTTTATTGGACAAGAACATATAAAATCTGTGCTAAATACAGCCATGGAAAGTGCTGAAACGAGAAATAGCACTATGTGACATATTTTATTTTCTGGGCCAAGTGGATTTGGAAAGACTACCATGGCACACATTATATCCAAGCACAATCATGTTTCTATGAAAGCTATTACAGGCTATGCTATCACTAAACCTGCTGAAATTGTGAGTATTTTGAATAATTTAGATGAATGAGATATTTTGTTTATAGACGAGATCCACAGGCTCAAGCCAAATGTGGAAGAGGTGCTATATATTGCTATGGAAGATTTTGTGATAGATATGGTCATGCCAGAATGATGAAATGTGAGAATCCCAATAAACAAATTTACTCTGATTTGAGCAACAACAAAGCCAGAAGCCTTGAGTAAACCTATGAAAAATAGATTTGTGTACGATTTTCATTTTATGGACTACAATATAGATGAAAAAAAACAAATTTTGAAAAAATATTTGGAAAAATATGGGATAACAGTAAAAAATGAGCTATTGGATGAAATACAAAAAAAAGTAGACAATGTGCCTAGAGAGATACACAATCTGTGCATCAAAATCAGAGATTTTTTTGTGACTAAATATAATTGAGAAATTGAATTTACAGAAAACATGTGGAGAGATTTTTTGAAACACAGCAAAATTTCTGATGGTGGGATGACTCCTCTGCACCAAAAGTATTTGGATATTTTGAGGGAAGCAAATAGGCCTTTGGGAGTCAAATCTCTGGCAATACAGCTATGAATGACAGAAAAATGAGTAGAAGAAGATATTGAACCTTTACTTTTGAAAATGTGAAAAATAGACAAAACTACCCAAGGTAGAGTGTTGGCTGAATTTGGCCACTAATATATTTATTAGTGATTGACAAAAATAAAAAAATATTGAAATAAGTAAAAAAAACAATAAAATGGGAAATGAAAACAAAATTCAAACTACAAAAATCTTGAAAGGAGGTGTGAAAAATGAGAAAATGCAATGCAAGAAAAAAAGCAGAAAGGAGTGCAAAAAGATCACTCAAATGGAAAAGCAGCAAAAAAAACAAAAAATTTAAAAGAAGAAAAAAATGAGTAGTTTGTGACAAAGCCATCCTAAAATTTGTAGGTGGCTTTTTTCTTGATTTTGGATCTAGATTGATTATAATTGGTTTCAAGATGTTTAGCAAAGTGCTAAACGCAAAAAACCAAAGTTTTTTTTAATCATGGCAAAAAAAATTATTATTGCTGGGACTATAAAAGTCCCTATGGAAATCGCGAATCTGGTACATCGCTGTGGTGATGATGTTCAACTCAAAATGATTCCAAATTATGAATTTCATAAAAAGGAAGTCTGCTATATCACCAAAGCGCTTTTGTGTGTTGAGGGTGATAATTATTTTATTACCCAACAAATGGGAACCAATACTTTGAGTATTGGCTACACAGATAGCGAGCCAGACAAAGGGACTTGCAAAAAAATCAAAAAAATTGTTTCAGCAAAGCTTTGTTGACAAAACTTAATCCTAGTTTTACTAGGATTTTTTTGAAATCGGTGTTTTGACCTACGATATTTTATTTTACTTGCTTTTTGTGTCTTTTTGTGTAAAATATGGGTTAATAAATTTAATTTTGATTTTATTGTAAAATTTTTAGATGGATATAAGAAGTTTTTTGCACCAAAAAAAGGAAAATAGGGCAAAAAAAATTTGGGAAATGTCTACTGGTGCAATAATTGTAATTTTCATGGTTTGAATAGTTTGGTTAAATAAAACTAGTTCTGTGCAAAATATTGAGCATTTTATTTGAGAAAAAGTTTCTGTATCTGGAACTATATTTGTGGACAACAACTACCCTACCAATACCCACAAATTGAGCAATATGCAGGAAAGTTTTTGACTAAAAGAAAGTCGCATAAATTTGAATAATTTTTTGGAAACTGAGGTTTTGATTGAATGAAATATCAGTGAAATTACCGCAAAATATCCAATCTTGATAATAAATAAATTAAAAATACCAGCTTATAAATTATCTATTTCTGAAAATAGATTTTTTTATACTGATAAATTGATATCTTTTGATTTTTCCAAAGATATTGATGTTTATTCCAAAAAAAATTGATGAGAGATTGTACTATATTACCAAAATGAGCCAATGTTGCGTGTTGATACATTTATTTGTAGCAATATAACTGAAACACAAAACTGCGAAAAATTGAAAAATAATTATATTGCAAATCTAAATGAAACCTTTGAATCACTTTTGTGATATACTTTTTATAGAAATGGCATCAATTCTCGAGTGGCATTTAATGATAGTAATCTGTGATATATATTTACGGTAGATAGCGATGGTGATATGCTAAATCTATCTCATTTGATAAATATTGTAGATTCCAAATTTGTGCTAAACAATAAAAAAGATTTTGTTTTGTCTGGATGTAGTACACAAGATATTAAAATGACAAATATAACGAAATTGGATAAATGAATTATTGATGATGATCTGGTGAGGTTACATGTCACTTGACATGATTTGTCATGACAGGAGATTTTGTGTAAACTAAATATAGATATTTTTGATGATTGGGAGATTACAAATGCTTCTGTAAATTTTGTGGAAAAATAGATTATAAAAAATGTGGATTGAACATCCACATTTTTTGTTTGAGAAGTAGTTTTATTTTACCTCCAATATTTTTACACTTTTTCTATCATTTCAAAGTCTCATTTTGACTTCGTCTCAAGCTTTGTGTCATTTAATTGCAGATCAGATTGGAGAATCTAATGAAATTAGTAGATCGTCTTTTGATCAATCATTGATTTTTACCTCTCATGTACCCACAATAGTGACTGAATATTTGTCTTTGTCTCATTCTATTTCCAGCTTTACTTTGGAACCGTATCATATAGTTCATTTTCCAGTTCATACTGCTTCTTCTTCTATAATTTCGGCATTTGCTAGCAACTTTTCCAATTCTGCAATTTTTGAATTTACAAAATCTTTGTCCTCCATCGCAGATTTATATTCAAAGTTTTCTGATAAGTCTCACTGTGCTTTTGCTTCTGCTAATTTTTCCAAAATATCTGGGAGTTTTACCTCGCGTAATTCTTTTAGTTCCGCTACTAAATTGTTGTATCATTCTCTAGTAATATAATTTTTTTTTGAATCTTTCATTGGTTTATACTGTAATTTTTTAAAATTATTTTGACAATGTCCTTGATTTAAAGTTGTCAAATGCGTGATTTACTAGATCGGCAAGGATAGCAAATCATTTGCGAGAGTAATCCAAAGACTGTCCATCGTATTCAAATCTAAAATCTCAATCGTATCAATCTGATACTTTGGAAACTGTCACTTTTAGCACAACTTCTACATTTTCTCATTTGGCATAAATTTTTTTTAGAGTAGAAGACATTTTTTGATTTAAATTTTTGTCAACTATCATTTTTAGGTCATCTGTCATCACATCTGTCAAACCATTTAAGTTGTAGATTACATTTGGTTTTTGCATAATCGGGATATTTATATAGTAAAATTAAGTATAATACTTATATAAAAGTAATAAACAAAACAAAGAAAAAATCAACACCAACAATCCAGAATTTATAGTAAATTCATAAAATCTTGTTTTACATCGTTTTTCCTTTTTTTGTCTTGGAGTGCGTTGTATCATTTTCTAAACAACTCTCTGATATCTATATAGTAGATCAAGTTTAATACCTCTGAAATACTAGCTCGTTTGTAGACTCACAAATATCATTCTACTGGCTTGATATCTACCAAATCTGGAGATCCATCGTATTTCATGAGAAAATATGTGACTTCTTTGTCAAATTTTCAATTTTTGTCTTCTAATCATGAAATGGTAGCTGTTCATAGATTTTGTACGATGCACAAAAGATTGATAGGGATTCATGTTTCTTCTGAAACTTCTCTAAGTGCTGCTTTTTCATAATTTTCACCTTCTTGTAATTTTCATTTTGGTGCTATTCGTTCTACTTTTCACGATAATGCATGTCTTTTGATCAACAAAAATTTTGGTTCTCAATCAGTATCGTAATAATATATGACTCATCATGCACTTTTTACTAATTTGTTCATAGAAAAAACTTATTGAATAAAATTTTAGTCACTAGTCGCTTGTCTCTATCTCTAGTCTCTAAAGTTATTAACTAGCGACTAATTATTTTTTTCAGTACTCATAATCCAATTTACAATTTTCAATAAAGATCTTGCTACAGGATTTGTTTCTTGTTTCCAATTTTTTATTTCGCTTTCTATCTTTGTCGCTGAGTTTGCTATTTGCTGAATCGCTTCTGGCGAGCGGGTTTTGAATTTATTTTCTTTTAATAATCTTTCAAACAATTCTTTTTCTTTTACTGTCTCTTTGCTATCTTTTTTTCTACTTCATTCAAACAAAACATCATCCAATTCTTTTTTTATTTCTGTCTGTGAATCTTGTAATTCTAGTCTTTTTTGTGTGTCCAATTGTAAATTGTCCAATGTGGAATCTATAGTCGAATTTTTTAATTTTTCCGATTTTTCAGTAATTTCTTCTTTCATTTTGGTTTCATCAATTTTTTTTCTTCACTCCAAAAAATTTTTTATAGATTCTCGTTTTTCTTGAAACCAATTTCAATTTTTCTTTTCAAGATTTGATCAATTATTTATATTATTTTCAATTTTTTCTACCATGATGATTTACGATTAAATTTGGATTTTTAATTTCATATCATTTCTACTACTTTGTTTAGTATTGCCACATTTCTTTTGTAATCTACTCTGGTATGACCGACAATACAAACCAATCATTCGTACTCCTCTACTACGATTTTGGCATAAAGGCAAGAAACTACGATATTTTTGTCTTCTATAAATGTGTAGTAAACTTTATTTTTTTTGAGCATTTTGGCATCTAAATGCTTTACGAGATTTTTGGTCTCTATGAGATCGATGATATATCTGGTAGTGTCGTACTCGGACATCAAATCTTCTCTCAAAATATTGTTCATACCGAGGTAATAATATTCATCATTTCTGAGAAATCATACTACTACTCCATCAGCCACGGCTCACAAATTTTCTACCAGATATTTCAGTCATTTCCTAGCATTTTCCAGCTCTATATCTTGCTGTTCTAACTCCGATTCCATACAATTTTCTATATAGGCAGAAAGTCCTGAAACTGTAGGAACTCTACCAGAGCTATTGTACGGCTGATAAACAAAGCCAGACTTTTCGAGCAAATTCAAATATTTTCTCAATGTGGATGGTGCATATTCCACATTTTCTAGAGAATTTAGTGATTTGGATCAGACTGGGTCTCAACTGGAAATATATTGATCCACTACTAGATCCAAAAGTGCCAATAATTTATCGTCTTTTTTCATTTAAAATTTTTGGAAAAATAAATGAAATATGGATATTGGTGTTGTTATACAGATTATAGATTGAAAAACAAGTGAGAAATGAAAATTTTGATATAAAATAAATTTTGGTTATGCGGTTTCATCAAAAAGTTTTAAATTTTTTAGCGGAGATAAATCTTGTTGAGGCACATAATTACGACCAGGCATATAGATTAGATAATAGTAGTTAAAACCTAATTTAAAGCACACCATATATTTTCAAGCGAAATAACAATCCAATCAATCTTTTTGAAAATCTATTCATAATTCATACCAAAAAGTGTCCATATCATTTTTTGAAAATAATATTGTTGGTATTGAGTAGGATGTGTTTTTATAAAACATAGGATTTCCATATAATGTATTTAATTCTTTTATTAAATTATCTTCTATTTCTTTTATTGTTTCTTGTATGTTTCATGAAAAATAGTTAACTTCAAGTACTTTTTCTCACCAATTTTTTGCAAAATTTTGATCTTGTAATGGAAGTGGAAACGGCTCAGTTCAATCTCCCCACAACAATTTATCTCAGGATACTACCATAGCTCTATCAATGTAATATAATGAGTTTCAGCTCACAAAAAAATTGAGAGGTCTATCCTTAAATAAAACTCTGAAATCATTTTCTATACCTGTAAAGAAAACAAAATAATGTTGCTCAAATGAAAGATTTAGCTGTGGTATTTTATATAAGGTTTGATACCCAGTTCATCTACATATGTATGGATCATACTTTTTTTGAGGAAGATGACAGTCTACTCACGAATCTAATAATTTTTGATATAAATCTTCAAGATTAAAATACAGGCGTATATTTTCATACCATTTTTCTTGAAATTCTATTTTAGGTTCCAGATGAGTTCATTGTTCTATTTGTTGTTTTTCTGCGATCAAAATTTGTTCATTATTATAGTATTTTAAATAAAATAATATAATAGCAGCTAAAATATATACTTTTTACATTTCATTGCGATATATTTTCTATATATAAAGAATAGTTTCTATTTAATAAAATAGAAACTATTTTCAAGAAAAATTAATTTAACCCAACCGTTATAAACTTATAATTACTACCTTCTGCATGTAATATAGAGTTCAATAGTTTAGAATACCGTACATATCCCTCATTTGATGAACTAGTCCTAGCCAAAGGATCTATGTAACAAACAATGCCATCATTTCCCCATTCTGGCTTTACTAATTTAGCTAGAAATTTTTACCAACTCTTTATTTCGCAAAAATTGGTCTATAGAAAGCCTAACCGGTGTGGCATTACAAAATTCGTCGATCGTGAGGAGTAGAAATCATTTGATTCACTGCATGATAGATATAAAATTATAGTCATTTTCGATTATTTTTCGTTTCAATTTTTGTTCTCAAACTTGGTCCAATCATTTGGTAGATACATAGTAATTTGGATCATGTGCTCCAATATCAATATCTGCTATCTCTTCGCAATGCAAATCTGCAATCTGTTTTGTGTTTTTTTGATCCAAAAAAGATAAATAATCATCCAAAAAATCTATATTTTTCAAAATATTGTTTAATTTATAGTAATGAAAATACTCCAGAGATTTTTCAATCTCTTCTTTTAGATATCAAGCAATATCTAGTGAATTGATATTTTCGAGTATTTGGGATTTGATTATTTCTTTTTTTCACATGATGTATCGTAATTAAAGTTTAAATAGGTTGATTTGTGTATTTTTTTTGATGTAATTCAAAAGATGGATATCGTGAGTGAATAGCAATATAGTTTTTCACTCTTTGTTTAATCTCATTAGTACATCTGCTACTTTTTGTGTATTATCTCGGTCCAAATTTCATGTAGGCTCATCAGCGATAATGAGTTCTGGTTCATGGATTATAGCTCTAGCGATATTTACAAATTGTTTTTCTCATCCACTCAATTTTTTGATTGGTCTATCTTCAAATGGAATTAAGTTTAACTCTTTTCTAATTCTATTGTATTTAGCTTCTATGGTAGCATCTCACATACCATAAATTTTTAGTGGATATATGATATTTTCTTTTACTGTCATGTAGTCTATCAATTTGTAATCTTGAAAAACTAGTCACAATTTCCTCCTATACATTTGGACTTCATCATCTGAATATTCTGAAATATCTGACATTTTATAATGTATTACCCCTTTGGGTGCTTTTAGTTTGCGAGTTAGAAACTTGGAAAATACAGTTTTTCATGCTCACGATTTTCACATTAAGACTGAAAAATCTCATTTGTATAGTGAAAAATTAAATTTATTGAAAAGTAATTCTGGAGTATCTCCAAATCCCCAAGTCAATTCATCTACATTTACAAGCAAATTGTGTTCTTTTTTTGCCATGATTGATTTATTACAAAATAAATTCACAAAATAATAATACACAAAAACAAAAAATAATGCAAAAAAAACACAGATACAAGACAACTTGAATTTGACAAAATGTAAAAAATTAGTAAAAAGTGATTGAAAAATACTATAAAAAGATTATTTATAAGTTGTGATTTAAGTATTATTGAGTTTTTTATCGTCATAAAATATAGCTATGAATTTAGAACAAGCATTGTCAGAACTTAATTTGATAAACAACAAAATTCAACTAGAAGAATTTTTCCAAAAATATTTGGGTAAAAAGTGACTTTTGAACGAAGAATTTGCAAAAATGAAAGATGCAAGTCCTGAACAAAAAAAGACTCTTGGATGAAAATTGTCTGAAATAAAAAATAAACTAGCTGAAGAATATAGCAAAAAAGAAAGTGAAATTTCTATAAATGAAATCAATGAACAACTAAAAAAAGATATTGTAGACATTTCTGTGACTGGAAAAAAATACAAATGATGACATTTTAGTCTATTGGCAAAAACTAGAAAAGATTTGGAGCAAATCGCTGAGAGTATGTGATTTACGGTAGACTACGGACACGAAATGGTGACAAAATACGAAAATTTTGCATCTGTAAATATTCCGTTGAATCATCCTGCCACAGAAATGCACGATACCATGTACATAAATGAAAAAGACAAAACTGGAGAAAATTTGATATTGAGGACACACAATAGTAGTCAGCAAGTCAGAGATATGCTAAAAATGTGAGCTCCTATGAAACTAGTTTGCCCTGGTAGGGACTATAGATTTGACGATATGGATGCACATCATGATGTTATGTTTCATCAAATAGAATGAATATATATAGACAAAAATGTGAGTATAGCTAATTTCAAGGAATGTATGCTTACATTACTTTCTGCTGTACTAAAAAGAGATGTTGAACTAAGATTTAGACCTTGTTATTTCCCATTTGTAGAGCCATGATTTGAAATTGATGCTAGGTATGACATAGTAGATGCAAAGACTTGAAAAACTACAAAATCCAAATGGATGGAAATTTTGTGAGCTGGAATGATGCATCCAAATGTTTTGAAAGAGTGATGAATTGATCCAAAAGTTTATACAGGATTTGCATTTGGAATTGGAATTAGTAGATTGGCCGCTGTAAGATATGGAATTAAAGATATCAGATATTTCACAAACTGAGATTTGAGATTTGTAAAAAGTTTCTAAGTTTTTTTGTCGATTTGGATTTTGAAATTTTGGACTATTTATAAATTTTTATAAATATCTCCTCTGGAATCTGCATCAAAAAAGTTGATTATCACTTTATCGTCTATAATTTCATAAAGAAACCTATATTTTCAGATTCTTAATCTATAACAATGTGGTAATCATACTATAATTTTGATATCCAATGTGTTTTCGTATGGATCAAATGCTAATTCTCTCAAAACTCTTTCAAATTGGGAGATTATCGGTTGTCATTTTTGTTTTAACAAAAATTTTTGGACCTTTTTTTCTAAAAATATCTGGTACATATTTTATTTCAATGTATCTAAAAATGAAAATGCCTCTACTGCATCTTTGCCATGACTACTCTCTTTATACGATTTTATATCTTGTGAAGTCGTTTTTTCCGTTGGAAAACTTAATTTCAGTAATGAATTATATTCATCCACACTCATAAATACTCAAACTGGCTTATTTTGAGAAAGTATAATTTTTTTACCATAGGAAAGATTTTTTACTACAGTAGCTGTATTATCTCTCAAATCAGAGATAGATACAAAGTCAGTTGCTGTTATCATTTTCTTTTTTTATATGTTAAAAAATATCAGTATATTTATACATATTTTTACCCAGATTTCAAGAAAAAAATTTTCAACTAAAATTTTTAGACTTTTTTGTCACAAAATAATTTTTCATTCGTATAATATAATAGATATATATTTATTTCAAAAATGTTTTAATTGATGAATATAGTTCATTGCTATAGAATACATGCATTCGTGATTCCATGCCAATTAACATGGGATGAGGTTTTCCATAGCAAAAATATTTTTGAAAGTTAATACAGTAAAAAGTTAAGATAAAAAATAATATTAAGCTATGGAAAACCAATCAGAACTTCCATAGCTTTTTATTTTTAATTCATTATCTATTTAAATGTCTTTATCAGTAAAAAATATCAAAATGTTAGAGGTTAAAAATGTAAAAAAGGATTTCTCCAGGAGGATCAAAAGTGGGAAATGGATGAAAGACCTTTTTACTCCAAAGTATGAGAAATTTCATGCATTGAAGTGAATCTCATTTAAGATTGAACAATGAGAAAAAGTAGCATTTATCTGACCAAATGGAGCCGGAAAATCTACAACGATTAAAGCAATTTTGGGAATATTACACTATGACGGTGGAACAATCAAAATTTTTGATAAAGACCCAATGTCAAATAGAGAAGAAATTGCAAAGCAAACAGCATCAGTCTTTGGTCAAAGGAGCCAACTACTCTACCACCTACCTTTGATTGATAGCTTCAATTTTTTTAGGATCATGTATGATATTCCAAAAGACAAATTTGAAGAGAGATTGAATCATTTTTCAGAGAAATTTGGACTGAAAGAATTTTTAGATCAGCCCGTTAGGAAATTAAGTCTTGGACAAAGGATGAAATGAGAAATCGTAGCATCACTACTTCATGAGCCAAAAGCAATTTTTTTGGATGAGCCTACTGTATGATTGGATATTATCGCAAAAAAAGTCTTGTATGAAATATTGAATGACATAAACAAAAAAGAAAATGTGACAATCTTTTTGACTTCACATGATTTGAATGATATCGAGAATCTCTGTGATAGAGCGATAATAATCAATAGATGAGAAATTTTGTACGACGGACAGCTTGATGACTTGATGGCTACTCATGCGAATAAGAAATTTATAAGGTATAAGGCGAAAGACACTTTACAGTGGGAAGAAATAGTAATCGAAAACGATCCAAAAATAGTGCAAAAGACATTGAAGTATCTGTTTGAAAACAAAGATGTAGAAGATGTCAAAGTAGAAAATGTACCATTGGAAGATGTAATAGAAGAGTTTTATAAGTAGCCATCGTCATTCTGAGCGAAGCGAAGAATCTAAAAAAAAATCCTCCCCCCGCTTTAGCGGGGACCTCCTTTAAAAAGGAGGACAAGATTCTTCACTACACTACGTTTCGTTCAGAATGACATATAAACAACATTTATCATAATAATATATAAAATGAAAAAGTACTTACAGTTTTTAAAATATGCATTTAAGGAGCAACGACAATATAGGACAAACTTTTTTGCTAGTATGGGGACAATGATTTTCAATGATGCATGTTTTGTGGTAATATTTCTAATATTTTTGGATTATTTCACTGGGACATGATTAACTTTTGGAAATTTCTTGGCATTATTTGGTATTTCTACTATGTGATATGGAGTAGTCCATGGATTACTTTTTAATATTTGAGATTTGCCAGAAATTATAGAAAAGTGAAAATTGGATTATTATTTAAGCTTTCCTGTAAAAACACTACCCTTTTTGGCAAGTATGAAGGTATGAGTGACTGATTTATGAGATATTGTTTTTTGACTAATTTGTCTGATAATTTATGCTTTTGCATTTTCTGGACAGGTAGCAACAATTGTGATAGCAAAAGGAATTCTAATATTTGGTCTATCTAGCACAATAATATTAGGATTGTATATTTTGGCCTGAAGTGTCTCATTTTGGCTACAAAAATGATCAAAAATGGCAGATTTATTTAATAGTATGTTTGTATCATTTTCGCAGTATCCACCAGAAATTTATGAAAGCAATAAAATAATCTACATATTTATGTGTTTATTGCTATTCCCTTGAGTGATATTACCATACAAAATGATGATTTGAACCGCTACAATTTGACAGCGATTACTTTTGATTTGATTCGCTATAGCAATATTTGTGGTATGAATACTAATATTTAGAAGATGACTAAAAAGGTATTCTAGTGGAAATCTAGTCCACCAAATGTAGAAGGACCCGTCATTCTGAGGAGCATTGCAACGAAGAATCTAAAACATTAAATAGATTCTTCGCTTCGCTCAGAATGACAATATCCCATTTAAAAACTAACTTACTAAAATGCTGAAATACATAAAAATATGATTTTACTTTCTCAAAGAGGTATTTTACTACCTGTATATGCTTTTGATTGATAATATACATTTGTTAATTTTTGTATTTATCATACCAATGCTTGTCACTTTTGGAGCAAAAGCAAAAGGAATCGATACTATATCAGGAATAGATATATGAATGTATGCTTGGTATATTTTCATTGCAGAATTGATCATGACAAATTGGAGAGATAGAAATATGATTGAAGAAATCAAATGATGATCTATTGTGACATATTTGAATAAACCAATCTCTTTCATTTGATACTATTTTTCTCAATGATTTTTCAAAAATCTATTAAATATTTTGGCTGTATGAATTGGATCATGATTAGTAATATTTTTGGTTTTATGAAGATTCCCACGGTTTGGAATTGAAAATTTTGCATTGTTTTTGGTAACAATGATTATATGAATTTGTATGTTGTCGTTAGTTAGTTTAATAATTGCATTACTAGCATTTGTATTGGAAGATAGTTCATTCATCAGGCTTTTGATAAACAAATTGTATTTTATTTTTGGTTGAGTATTTTTCCCAGTTGATATTTATCCTGTACGAATGCAGAATATTTCCAAGTTTTTACCATTTCAGTACTATGTGTACTGACCAGCAAAATTCTTTGCTACTGGAGATGTAAACTTTTTGCTATCATACTTACCATACCAGATTTTGTGGCTTGTAGGGCTAATAATCATTGTAAAATTGATTTATAAAAAAATGCTGAGAAGTGTGGAAATCAATGGATGATAAAAAATTGTAATCAAACATAAAATTCTTTTGACTTTATAGCAAATTTTTTTATAAGGTTGATATAGTCTTTTATTTTGTTTTATTGAGATGAAAAGAATTTTATTGTATTTGGCTGTGTTTGTGCCAGTAGTTTTGGGTTGATGTTTTACAGATAAATATAGTGTGAGTATTTACGATTGCCCTGCTTGATCTGAATACAAAGAAGGTTTTTATGATGATGGAAAATATAAATTTCAATGATGTTTTAAGGCAAATAGCGATATTATGAACTGATACTGGATTTATTATGACGAAAATGGACAAATTGAGATAGAATGAATGATAATAGATGATCAATCTCAATGAGAATGGAAATATTATCACGAAAATGGACAGCTTTCGTCCATATGAAACTACAAAGACGATTTGGAAGATGGATCTTGGAAGTATTATGATGAAGATGGAACATTTATAGGAGAAGAAATATATGAAAATTGAGTTTTGATTGATAGGTTTTTTGAAGATTGAGACAATGAATATGTGGATGAAATTTATTATGATTTTGAGGATGAAAATATAGAAAATATTGCTGACTCAATTTTGACAGATAATTATTAGTATAATTACAGTTTTATATCTTATTTATATTAAAATGAAAAGAATCGCTTTGTTTTCAGTTTTGGTTTTGTGTGTCTGCTTTTTTGCTTGATGTGACAAAAACAAAGACACAAAAACATGAGATTTATCAAACAACACCACAGTAGTTTCTGACCAAACAGACAAAACAGTGAATGATGGAGAAACAAATGTGACAAAAGCCTGAGATTTATTGGCTTTGTACAAAAAATCTGGGAAAATGACATGTGAAATGGAAACCACAGATTTGATGATGTGAACTATCACTGCTACTATGTATATAGATGGAGATAAATCTTATGTAGAATCTAATTTTACTTTGGATGGAAAGGCTGGTAAAGTCTATGCTCTCACTGTAGATGGAAAAAGTTATTCTCGAGGAGATATGTTTGGAGAATGAGTATGATTTGTAGTAAATGCAGAAGATGATATTGAATCACAATTGGCTGACTATGACGAAGATAGTATGGATGAGGATGTAAAAATAAATTGTAAATCTGGAGTAAAAGGAGTAAGTTTTGAAGTGCCTAGTGATATTGAATTTGATGATTTAAGTGCTTGGCAATAAAATAATCTATAAATTTATAAAAAACTCCCAAATTTAGTTTGTTGGGAGTTTTTTTGATAGTGATAGGTTGAATAGTATAGGTTTTATATCTTTCTTTTTACTTTAATCCTTCACATATTGTCAATTTCCTTGATTATGACTGCTATTGTTTGTCAGATCTGGAAATGTTTAGAAAGTCAGTCTGTGATTTTTTGACCCAAATCCGAAATGTGGCAAAGTCATTTTTTTCATTTTGGCAGATCTACAAAGAGTCCATAATCTTCAATTCTAGATATTTTTGCCTCATAAGACTGTCCTACTTCCAAATCTAATGCTATATCGCGGATAATTTGTTCTGCTTTGGCTATCATTGCTTGATCTGAATGAGTCAAGTAGCATGTACCATCATCTTCAAAATCAATCTTGATATTGTCGCATTGCTCAATGATTTTGTTTATTACTTCTCATCATTTTCCTATTACCTCTTTTACTTTGTCTGGATTTATTTGGAAAACTTTGATTTTTGGAGCAAATTCTTTTACTTGTTTCCTTGGCTCTGAGATGGCTTCTAGCATTACTCACATGATTTCTTTGTATCACTGGATAGCTCTGGTGATAGTCTCGTGAACTATATCCATAGTCAATCATTTTAGTTTAGTATCAAGTTGGATAGCTGTAACTCAATCTACTGTACCTGCTACTTTGAAATCCATATCTCATGTAAAGTCCTCTACTCACTGTAAATCGTTTAGGACTAAGTGTTTTGTGATATTATCTCTGTCTGTGTTGTAGGTCATAAGTCACATAGCGATACCAGCAACTGGTTTTTTGATAGGCACTCATGCATCCATAAGAGCCAAACATGAAGAACAAACAGATCACATCGATGTAGATCCTCATGAACTCAAACATTCGGATACTGATCTGATAGAATATGGAAATTCCAATGATGTAGGCATCACAGGTACAAGTGCTTTTTCTGCCAATTTTCCATGTCAAATTTCTCTCCTATTTTGTCATCTTGTTCATTTAGCTTCTCATGTACTAAATGGAGGGAAATTGTAATGATGGAAATATTTTTGCTGTACATCATCATTTTCCATATCATCGTATACTAGGTAGTCTGTCGGTCATCACAAAGTGACGGTATTTTGCACTTGGGTATCTCATCTCCGAAATAATCCACATCCATGCACTCTTGGCAGATTGTCTACTTCACAGTACAATGGTCTAATATCTAATGAAGATCTTCCATCAATCCTAACTCATGTATCTAGAGTCCTTTCTCTGATGAAATGTTTTACATAATCAAAGAATGCCATTTTGACTCTATTTACTGTATACTCTTCATTTTCTGGATCATCAATATACTCTCTCAATTTTTCTACACATTCTCTCTCATAATCTGCAAACATAGTATTGAAAGGTACTTTGGTGTGTCCTGTCATAGCATCCAATCTATCTGGTGTGATAATCTTTGCTATTTCATCTTCAATTATTTGAGATGGTTTGTTGTAAACCACTTCTTGCTGGACTATATTTAGTTTGTTTAAAAACTCTAACTGAATATCGCAAGATTTGTCAATTTCTCTTTGAGCGATAATAAATGCTTCTTTCAAAAGATCTTCTGGGATTTCTTTTGATCCACATTCAATCATATTGATTGAACCCCTTTTTCAAGCAACAAGTAAATTTAAGATTCACTCATCAAGCTGTTGTTTGGTAGGATTTACTATAAATTGTCCATCTTTGTATCCCAATTGTACTGCTCAAACTGGTCCATCAAATGGAATTCAAGCGGCCATAATTGCTACTGATGATCAGATGATAGTCATGGCATCCAATTCTAATTGGTGATCCAATGCTAGCGGTGTAAGTGAAATCACTACATCGTTTACCAATCATTTTGGAAACATGGGCCTGAGGGCTCTATCTGCCATCCTAGCGTATAAAATTGCATTTTCAGAAGGTTTTCACTCTCTTCTCCTGTATACTGCTCATGCTATCCTACCTGCTGCAGAATAACTTTCTCTAAAGTCGATAAGAAGAGGCAAAAAATCTGAATCCATGTTTGGATCTTTGGACATACATACAGTATTGAGGATTACATTGTCCCCATACTGAAATCTGATACTACTATCAGCTTGTGGTGCTAGTTTTCATGTTTCAAATGAAATTTTTCTACCAGCCCATTCAGACGAAAATTCAATCGTCTGAAATTCTTTTTTGTAAACTGTCATTTCAAAAAAAATAAAAGATAAAAATACAGAAATTTGTGGTAGAAAACTAGAAACTTAGAAGAGAAGTCGCTAGTCACTAGTCGTTAATCACTAGAAAGAAAAACTGGAGACTAGTAGCCATCGACAAGCGACTATTCTTTTAAGTACCTAAATTCTCTACAAACAAAAATCCAAATTTAATTATAACGATATTTTTTTAAAAAGCAAAAGAATTGAATCAAAATTGAAAAAAAGGAGCAAAATGCTCCTTTAATGTTTAAAAATCTTGGCACCTTTCCCAAAAACTTGATAATACATTTCTATCTACTTTTTCAAATGGAGATAGTTCATACTCATCGTAAAAGTCTTGGTAGAGACTAGTAACTGAATGTGTTTTCCATCCCAAATCTACTGTCTGAGAGAAATACTCATCCAAAATACCATGCTCTCGTAGATACAGAGCCAATGACACATTTTTGTGACTTGGACAAAAGCAAAACTTTTTGTAAAACACATCAGGATCTTGCTCCAAAATAGAGAAGTCCTCTGCTGTCATATGTGGTAAAATCTTTTTGATATAGTCCACACAAGCATCTCTGTTTTTCTTAATTTGACCAGTCTTGCTCAGACAAGATTTGTCAATCAACAAGGATGATAAAATCGGAAATAATTTGATTGCATCGACTTCTTGAGAGCACAATAAATTTGTTTCCAATTCTTTGTAGATTTCACCCTCAAAATCTTGTTTTTTTAAATTTTCTGCCATGTTTTATTTTTTTTGTGTTTGTACAATTGTAGATTATAAGGAAAATGAAAAATAAGTCAATATATAAAAACAGTAATTGGCAATAATTTTTATCTGCAATATTTATAGCCGTCATTTTTTCCTAAATATGTACATCATTCATCATCAAATCAAAAACATGATTCAAAGGAGAATCAAAAAAGCATAATGAATATTTTGCAATGGCAAATCAACATTCATACCATACAATCAAGTCAAAAATGTCATTATTCAAACAACAACTGTAACTATAGTCAATATAGACACCATTGAATTTGTTTTCACAGTCATGACTGTATTGTATGAATCAAACAATGTGTCTGTACTTTCTGTAACAATAGCAATGTTGCTCATTATCTTATCATGCTTAAATTCCAAATCTTCAAAATACACATCCAAATCTCCATGATACATTTTTTCTGATATTTTTCCAAGTTCTGCTAGTAATTCTTGTTGTGGTTGCATGATGTGTTTTAGGTTTATAGCATTGCGTTTTTTTATCATCAGTGATTTAATCAAATTTGGATCCATTTTTGATGTGGAAAAAACGCTATTTTCTAGGACAGTAAGGTCTTTTTTGAATTTGGTCAATGCTCACAAAACTTTGTCGTACATCACATCAATCATCATATATAGCACATAGTAAGGAGATGTTTTGAAATCTTCTTTTCCGTTTTCTAGAGCTTCCATATAGTCTTTCCTAATTTCATCAATATGATTTGTATCGTATGTGGTCAGAGAAATTATAAAATCTTTTCACAAAATAATATTAAATTCATTGCTGTAATAGGCTTTTGTTCATTGATTAAATTTTGGGAAATGTAATACCAAAAATATGTAGTCATCGTAAACATCGACTTTGTCTTGTGTATTCACTTCTGAAATATCTTCTTCTATAATTTCGTGCAAATCATATCTACTTACCAAATCTCTGATATCGTCTTGAGATGGATTTGAGCAATGAAATCGTGTCACTTCTCACATTTTTAGTATTCTTTCCATAATTATATCAAAAAAATAAATTTTTTGATAGTCAGTAGTCTCTAGTTGCTAGATTTTCTAGCGACTATCGTAGAGACTAGAGGCTATATTTTTCATCTTTATCTATATAGTCTTTTACTACTTCTCACAAAGCTTCTACCAAAATATCAAATTTTTGTGATTCTAATTCGGAATTGATTTGTTCATCTTGTATAGGCGCTGTGAAACGGGCTTTTAATTGCAATAATTGATCCACATTTCTTTTTGGATTGGATATATTTTCAAACGGAAATTCTATACCGTGATCCAGTGTAATGGTAATATCTCATTTCATAAATAGTTTGTCTCGCAATCATTTTTGGTTGAAAGAAACGGTCTCAATACTATTTCGATCAAATTTTTCGGTCCTGTATTCTAGTAATCATTCTCGCAAATACAATGTAATTCATGTATCGGTCATAACTATACAGTCCAAATATATATCAGCAAAATCTATACAAAATTTGATAAATAAGATAAATCACAGTCAAGCAAAAGTCCAATTTAGATATTGTCGGGTGATGTACCTATCGAGTAATAAAAAAATTAACAACAAAAAAATTAGATAGCAAAAATATTTAAATAATATTTTAAAAAAAACACTTCCATTGTGACCAACCACGTGATGAATTTCAGAAGTGTTTATATTTTTTTTTATGATGGCCTTTCTGATCATACCTTATTTGTAAAGAGTAAAGTACTACAGAAAAAAATAATACCTATTTTTTCATAGCATCCATTTTGCTTTGTTTTTCCAAGAATTTTTCCATTCTTCATTTTACTACTTTTTTTACTACTCTGTCTTTGTTGAATACTGGGTGACACTGATAGCAAGTTTCTACTTTGATTGGTCCAGGTACTGTAGCATTTACTGTAAACTCAGCACCACATACACATTGAACTTTGACATCTTTGTAGTAATCTGTATGAATTCCTTTTTTCATTTTTTACTATTCAATAAACTAAAATATAATTTAAACTAGGTGTTTTTGTTTGACAACAAAAAATATTGAAAAAAATTTCTACGGATATTACATTATTTTTTTCGTTTGTTTTTTCAAGTAAAAGTGAATAAAAAAGTTGGTAAAATTTTTTGTTGAAATTTTTGGTAATATGGATATAGTACTTTTCGCAAAAAAAATGTATTAAAACAAAAAAAAGGAGGAAACATTATGAACGGCAATGTATTGGACTTGTTTATTGATGTACCAAATGCTGAAAATTTTAAAAGGATTCAGCAAAGTGCTTGGTTACTAGAGCGAGTATTTCAAAGAGACAAAGAAATTGCAAAAAAGTTTTTTGGCTTTGAAGATTGGTTTAAAGTAGCCAAAGATGCAAACGATCTGGATAGCGAGGAATCTCGTTTGTTGAAGTTTTATTTTGAATCTTCAATCTCGTGCTTTTGTGATGCGGTAAAATATTTCCACTTTTTGGGTTATGATGAGAGAATCCTTTGGGTTCCCAAATTTATAGATCATGCCAATAGTGTTGCTGATTTGAAGTATATTTTGAATCATGTGGACAAAAAATATCGTAGTACAATTGTCTCAAAAATGAGGGAAATCGCAAAAACAGATGAAGAAAAAAAGATCGCTTTTTCGTATTTGATTTAAGCGATGAACTGGGCAAAATATGCCCAGTTTTTTTGAAATTTATTTTTTTTGATTTTTGTCTTGAAATCTGTTTGTAAATTTGTATACTGAATTTCAGTCCATTATTTTGTGGATGTTTTTATTATGGATTGATAAAAACACTGGGAAATCGTCTAACGGTAGGACAGCGGACTTTGACTCCGTCAGTCTAGGTTCGAATCCTAGTTTCCCAAATTTGATGCGGGGTAGAGAAACGGTATCTCGTCGGGCTCATAACCCGAAGATAGGTGGTTCAACTCCATCCCCCGCAACCAAAATTTGTTGCGAAGATTCGACTCTAATCAGGAGTAGTTCACTTGGTAGAACGTCTGACTCTGAATCAGAAGGTACTAGGTTCGAATCCTAGCTCCTGAAAAACAAGCCGAGATGGTGGAATTGGTAGACACGCCTGGCTTAGAACCAGGTGCCGTGAGGTGTGCAGGTTCGAGTCCTGTTCTCGGTAAGTCAAGCCGTTTTGATTCAAAAATGAAAAAAAAGTAAAAAAAGTATAAAAAAGGCTTGAAAAAAAATTTTGAATCAATATATATCCCTCTGTTATATATTCCGGGATAGCTCAGTCGGTAGAGCAAATGACTGTTAATCATTGGGTCGTGGGTTCGAGCCCCTCTCCCGGAGAGTTTAATAAAATCCTTTTAATATTTGTTTTGAATTCGGATGCCTATCACACAATCAGCAAAGAAAGCAGTTAGAAGATCTTTGAAATTACGTCAGAGAAATTTTGATTTTAAACTTAGAATGAAAATGGCTATCAAAAAATTCAAGAAATCTATTGAAAAGGGAGAAACTGTGACACAAGAACAGGTTAGTACTATTTACAAGTACATCGACAAATGTGTGAAAGTTTGAGTCTTGAAAAAGAAAAATTGAGGAAGAAAAAAGCACAATATTGCAGTTTTGTTTAATCAAACAAGCAAAAAATAATCTTCCTTGAGATTATTTGCCAGCATAGCTCAATCGGTAGAGCAACCGCCTTGTAAGCGGTAGGTTATCAGTTCAAGTCTGATTGCTGGCTCCATTTAAATTATTTTGTGGCTATGGGGCGGTAGTTCAGCCGGCTAGAACGCCTGCCTGTCACGCAGGAGGTCGTGGGTTCGAGTCCCATCCGTCCCGCCATTAAAATAAATAAGTCTACGGTTTAAGGTCCGAAAAGACATGGTCTCATCGTCTAACGGTTAGGACAGCGGACTTTCAATCCGCCAATCGGGGTTCGATTCCCCGTGGGACTAAATTTGGGTGATTAGCTCAGTTGGCTAGAGCATCTGCCTTACAAGCAGGGGGTCATAGGTTCGAGTCCTATATCACCCACCATTTGAATAATTGAAGTTCACAGAAATGTGGATTTTTTTTGTTAATTCTTTTTTATTCAGGCAATTTTCATTTGAAAAATATGTATAAAACCATACAAATTGATTATTTATATAAAAACAAAAAGGCTATGGCTACAAAGTACTCTATCAGATTTTACAAAGATCAAGAAGTCAGAGCCGTTTGGGATGAGGAAAATTCCAAATGGTGGTTTTCTGTAGTTGATATTGTTTGAATTATATCTGGAAGTAAAAGTCCACAAGTATATTGGAGAAAGCTAAAACAGAGATTAAAAAATGAATGAAATGAAAGCGTGGCAAATTGTCACGGTTTAAAAATGATGGCTCCAGATGGGAAAATGAGAGAAACAGATGTACTAGACTGAGACTGAATTATATTATTGGCAAAAAATTTTCCAAATAATAATGCCACAGAATTTTTGGATTGGTTTTTGTACAGCGAAAATAGTATAGACTGACAAAGTAGAAAAAAAGCTTATGCATTATTTGAAAGCAATCTGATAGGCGATGAAGATGTTTGAACTATAAAATCACTAAAACAAATCCATGCCTATCTTTTCTGATGATTGTATGATTTTGCGTGAAAAATTAGACAAAAAAATATATCAAAATGAGGATTTAGATTTGCGACAGCTGAATTTTTGGACAATACTTTGTGTCAAATTGAGCTAATGTCTGAAAATACTTTTGATGAGATTGTGGATAAATATGTGGAGATGAATATTGCCCATCCTTTTATGGAGTGAAATGGTAGAACTACAAGAATTTGGCTGGACCTGATATTCAAAAAGAGATTGAAAAAATGTGTGGATTGGAGTCAAATTGATAAATATGATTATTTAGAAGCTATGGTTGAAAGTGTGTCAGACTCAAGCAAGATTAAAAAGTTCATTAAAAGTGCATTGACTGACAAAATAGATGATAGAGATATTTTCATGAAATGAATTGATTATAGTTATTACTATGAAGAAGATTAAAAAAAATTTAGGTGATTAGCTCAGTTCCCCAAAAGCTTTCGGGGTTACAAGCAGGAAGTCATAGGTTCGAGTCCTATATCGCCCACCATTTGAATAATTGAAATTCACAGAAATGTGGATTTTTTTTGTAAAAAAAAGGAGGATTTGGAATTTCCAAACACCTCCACAAATCTACATGTCAAATATTGCAATGCCTAATGCTATGCTAATATTGCTGTAAGTTTTTTGGGGCTCGTGGACAAAATAGGTTGGATGTCTTTGATGTAAATCGACAAAAACTCCAAAAGGACCTACAATTTTAAGAGTAGCTTTGAGACCATAACCAAAATAGATACTTGATAACTGCTCTTTTAGGTGCCGATCAGTCCCCAATTCTCCATATGGAGTAAGTACAAAGTTTTTGACTGCCCAATTTAGTCCACCTCTAAATGACAACGTTAGCTTGTCGTTTTCTTTGCATCCCATCTCAAATCCTACGCCATACATGATGTAATTTTTGTAGTAATCTACTGTAAGGAAGATTCTAGAAATTCTGGTGTTCATGTTATCTATTGGAGCAGAAACGCCGGGATTCCAAGACAAAACTTGTCCTGATACTGTCGTCATCGACATCCAGCCGATGGTCAATAAAATAATTAATTTTTTCATTTTTTTGTGTTTTTATTTGCGGTATGGATTATAAATTATTACAGCAAAAAGTCAAGGCTTAATGAACAATTTGTATAAAAAAACAAATTGAAAAAACAAGAAAAAACAATATATGATAGATAACAATTTATCTGAAAATTTGCAAAATGAACAAAAATGTTTTGATCACTACTCTACTTGCTGTTTCAAGCTTGTTTTTGAGTGGATGTATGACTACTGGACCAATTGTGGACGATTTAGATAATTACAAAAAATGAGACACTTATGAGAATATTAGAGGAGAAAATAAAGATTTTGAATCCACATGATTAAGTTTATAGAGTATAAATATTTTTTAAAATCAATTGATTTTTTGCAATTTTATGTTATATTTGAGAAGGAAATTTTAATATTAAATAATTTAAACATGAAACAGACACTTTCAAATTTGGCAAAAGCTTTTGTTTGAGAATCTCAAGCTAGAAACCGCTACACAGTATACGCGAGCGTAGCCAAAAAAGCATGATATTTGCAAATTGCAAACATTTTTTTGGAAACCGCTGAACAAGAAAAAGAGCACGCAGAACGATTTTTTAAAATGATGCAAGAATTTGTAAAACAAGAATGATGAGAAATCCCTAGTATCGATGTGGAAACTACTACAATGATAAAATTTGGAGATACTTTGATGAATTTGGAGACTTCTATCAATGGAGAAAATGAAGAATGGACAGCCATGTATCCAGAATTTGCAAAAGTAGCTGAAGAAGAGTGATTTCCTCAATTTGCTGCAAGAATCAGAGCAATCATGGTAGCAGAAAAGCATCATGAAGAAAGGTATAAGAAATTGTATGATTTAGTAAAAAATGACAAAGTATTCAATAGAGATGAAGAAATATATCGAGTTTGTACAAAATGTGGATATGTATGGAAAGGAAAGCAACCACCTGCTGCTTGTCCATCTTGCTGACACGAAAAAGAATATTATGTGAAGATGAACGAAGATTTTTAGTATAATTATAATACGGCAAAATATATAAAGATAAAAAAATATAAAAGGAGTCTATAGACTCCTCTTTTTGTATTTACAAAAAGCTTTTCAGATCCTTATCGTGCAGAAAATTCTGAGCAAATTGATATATGATAACAAAATAGCGAAGGGCACAATAGTATTGACAAATACTACAAAATAGATATAATTTATTATAGAATAGTTTGTTGGTTTACAAAAACACATATTCACTACTTGTGGGATGAATTGGTGTCATGAATATCATGCTAGTTTCTGTAACCGAAAGGACAAAAGAAATCTGAATCAGGAAAGCAATTTGAGCAAAAAAAAAGGACATTATCAGTCAATTTTTGGCAGAATCTGTACTAATGACAGCCATTTGATGAATAATATGAATACTTTTTAGCATATTAGTCATATGGATCGTAAATAATGTACAAAACACCATACAAGCCATAATTTCTGTAAAATCAGTATTAATAGCTGTCCTTTCCTCAATTTCAATTGGACTAATTTTTTGAATCATGCCAGCAAAAAATGCCGCAAAACTTAAGCCAATTGATGCCTTGAGATTTGAATAAAAAAAAACTCTATCAGCAAACTTGATAGAGCTTATCCTGTCTCATCCAATATTTTGGATATAAGTAGCACAAATGGTAGCTGCACTATTAATATCAATAAAAGCACTATATTGAACAAGAATGTGATTACATCACCAATAACCATCAACAATATGGTTATGAAGATTTGTATTGCCAAAATAATTTTTTTCATTTTTTTGTTCTCCTTTTTTTTCTTTAGTATAATGATTTAAACAAAAATTTCAAATAATTAGATTAGCTAAATGTAATATTTCCACCTATTGATATATTTCATCAAATAGAATAGTCATCATCTTCTTGTCATTCTGAGGCTTTAGCCGAAGAATCTTTTAAGATTCTTCACTTTGTTCCGCTAACGGCATACATTCAGAATGACTTACTTTTTTCTTCATTCTTAACTACATCTGAATTATCACAATCTTTCATAGAAAGTCAAACTTTTTCTCTTTCTAAATCTATACTAACAACCTTTACTTTTACTTGCTGTCATACAGAAACTACATCGATTGGATTTTTTACGAAAAAATCAGCCATCTGTGATTTGTGTACCAATCAATCATTGTGAAGTCAAATATCCACAAAAGCTCCAAAATCTGTCACATTTCTCACAATTCACTCCAATTCCATTCATTCTTGGAGATCTTTGATTTCCAAAACATCTGACTTAAATACTGGAGCTTGAATTTCATCACGAGGGTCCAATCCTGGTCTCTCCAATTCTGCTAGTACATCTTTCATTGTTTCAATTCAAATTCAGTATTTTTCAGATAATTCTTTGGTATGTCATTCTGAGCGGAGCGAAGAATCTAATTTATATCCTTCGCCTTTTGCTCAGGATGACACTTGCAACAAGTCTAATGGTAATTTCAAATTTTTTTTCTTTATTCAAAATTCTTTTTCTATCATTTCATACACTTGTTTGTGGATTTCTGGATGAATTCATGTCTGATCAAGAACTTCTTTTCATCATTTAATTCTCATAAATCAGATTGCTTGTTCGTATGCTTTTGGTCAAAGTCATTTTACTTTTTTGATTTGAGATTTGCTGGTAAATTCTCCATTTTCATCTCTATATGCGACCAAATTTTTGGCTACACTCTCAGTCATTCAAGCCAAGTATTGGAGTAATGTATAGTTGGCTGTATTTACATCTACTCAAACTGAATTTACTACATCTTCTACTTTTTCATCCAATTTTTCTTTCAAAAGTTTTTGGTCTACATCGTGCTGATATTGTCAAACTCAGATTGATTTTGGATCAATTTTGGTAAATTCAGCAAGCGGATCTTGGACTCTATGTGCGATAGAAATTGCTCATCTAACTGTGACATCCAGCTGTGGATACTCGCTTTGAGCCAGTTTTGATGCTGAATATACTGATGCTCCAGCCTCTGATGTCACCATATATTTGATATCCAGTTTATATTTTTTGATGAAATCAGATACAAATTTCTCTGATTCTCTACTTGCTGTTCCATTTCATATTGAGATTAAATCAATATCGTACTGATTTACTATTTTCAAAAGTTTTTCTTCTGATTCCTCTATCTTGTTTTGTGGAGCTGTAGGATAGATGACATCATTGTACAGGAATTTTCCGGTTTTGTCCACTACTGCCAATTTACATCCTGTCCTAAATGCTGGGTCAAATCACAATACAGTCAAACCTTTGATTGGTGGAGTGAGCAATAAATTTTTTAAATTTTCTCCAAAAACTTTGATAGCAGCTTCATCTGCTCGCCTTTTTTTGTCTGCTCTGATCTCTCTTTCAATTGATGGCAAAAGCAATCTGTCCAATCAATCTTCAATCGCTTCGATAAGATAGCAAGATGAAGTATTTGCATTGTTTGGCAAAAAGTAATTGTTTGCAAATGATCTGATTTTTTCATCAGACATTTTGAGTTTTACATTTAGTTGCTTTTCATTTTCTGCTCTATCTATAGCCAAATAAGCATAAGATGGCATCTCACTGATTTGTTTTGAATATTCTTTGTAAATTTTGTATGTTCAATTTTCTTCAAAAGTCTTGGTTGGTCTGGTCGTCACAATTGAATTAATCTCTTCATGAGATTTAATTTTTTCCCTCAAATTTGCATGATCTGAAACATCTTCAGCGATAATATCTTTGGCTCATTGGATGGCTTCAGCGACATTTTTTACACTAGTTTTGGTATCTCCAGTATCTTTGATAAATTCTTTTGCTTTGGCTTCAAACTCCTCTTTGGTCAAAGTAGCTTTTGCTAAAATTTCTGCAAGTGGCTGTAATCATTTTGCTTTTGCTATTGTTGCTTTAGTATTTTTCTTTTCTTTGAATGGCCTGTACAAATCCTCTACTCTCGCCAAAGTTTCTGCATCCAAAATTTCTTGTTTAAGTTCTGGTGTGAGAAGTCATTTTTCATCAATCAAACGAATTACAGCTTCTTTCCTAGCTTCCAAATTTTTTGTATATGTGTACAAATCGTTGAAATCACGGAGTTGTTCATCGGTAGCTCATTTTGTCAATTCTTTACGATAACGAGCAATAAAAGGGACTGTATTTCACTCATCCAAAAGCTGGATAATATTTGAGATTACTCAAGTTTCCATTCATGTTTTGATTTGAATTTTCTGTATCAAATTTGCCATAATATTTTAAATAAAAAATAAAGTGATTTTGACTATACTGTTTTTGAATTTTTTTTCAATTTAAAAAAAATTGCCCCGACGCGGAGTCGAACCGCGATTACAGTCTTCGCAGGACTGTGTCCTATCCATTGAACGACCGGGACAAATTTTGAATAGCACGGTGTATAATAATGAAATATTATCAAATCGCAAGTAATATTTTTGAAAAAGTAAAAAAACATTAAAAAAATTTGCAATATTTTTTTTTCTGAGTATAATAGTGTTTAGTCGATAGTCTCTAGTCGCTAGACGATAATTAATCTAGTAGCTAGTGACTAGAGATCTTTACATTTTAATAAAAACACAAAATGACAGAAACAACTGACACAAACAACAAAAATGTTGTACAAAAGCACAAACAAATGATTCAGTTTGTAAAAAACACTATTTCTACTATTGAAACAGATCTGAAAAGGATGAAATTAGTTTTGAATAAATTGGCAAATTTTGATCCAAACGATCCTCAATCTTTGGAAGACAAAGAGATTATAGAAACTATTGGTACTGAAGAACTAAAAACTTATACTGAAGAAAATGTACAGATAGTAGAATGAAAATTTGACTGATATTTTATGATTTGAGCTGATCAAAAAAAATATCCAGTGCCATTGAACTACTCTAGCAAAACTAAATTGGTGCCTGGAGATGTCTTGAAATTAAAAATTTTGGACAATGGACAATTTGTATATAAATTGATAAATCCAGTAGAAAGGAAACATATCAGAGCTACATTGAGCAAAACAGATGACAATAAATATACAGCTGTGACAGATGATGGACAGACATTTTTCTTGAATCAAGCTGCTGTGACATTTTTCAAAGGTAGACCTGGAGATGAATTGTATATTTTGACCAATGAAAAAGACAACGGAGGTTTTGCAGCGATCGAAGCAGTAATTAAGAAATAAATAATTAAAATAAATACCAATTAAATGCCTCTGTACGAGGCATTTTTGTGATAAAATATTTATAAGATTGAATTGTATTTTAAACAAGAGAACGGTCTATTTCTTGTAAGTATTTTTGTATGGTTTGAATTTTTTGGAGTTCTTTTGCCATTTTTAGCATTGGTTCCAGATCTCTTTTGAAATCCAATCCTTTATTTTTGTATATATAATCATAACCCTTGTGATTGTACATAGATTTTAGTATTTCATGCAAATGTCCAATATCGATCTCATCTTTTCAAAACAAATCTTTTCGTGATTGTTCTCACAATTTATAATTTCGTTTTTCTTTTATTTGTTTTAGGAGTTTGTGTTTTTCGCTTGGGATATTGGTTTGCAACAAATATTGTAGATTTTCCTTTGTCTGAGAAAATAACAATAATAATAAATCTTTTTCTTCTATGTCCAAAAGTGAGTATATTTGCAATCTATTTTTTTCTTCTTTTTCTACTTGTTTTGCAAATTCTGTAAATCAACCAAAATATTTTTTTATTTTACTGATTATAGATCTGGATTTGAAATTTTGGAAATCAATTTGTTTTATTATCATATCTCATGATGTCAATTCTTTGGTTTTTTCGGCTTCTTGGAGAGCATATTTTTCTCATTCTTCCAGTTCTATAGTCTTGGTCATTTCCTGTATAATTGCTAGGATTGACTCATCTTCGCAATATTTTCAAATAAATTCTCAGGCTTGCTCTTCATAAATTTCACTGCGAGATGGTTTTGGCTCTTTAGGGTCTTTGAAAAAGGCTTTTCAAAAATCGATAATATAAATTTTGTCATCATCTCAAAATATGATATTTTTTTCGTGCAAATCCCTATGATAAAATCAATTTTCGTGCATTTTTGCCAAAAAAGACTGGACAGATTGCTTGTATTTTTGTCATTCTTGATTGGAAAAAATTTTGATATCCAGTCATCATCTTTTTTGGTAAGCATTTTCAGATTTTTCTCTATTTCGATCATATTGTTTAAAAAACAATGAATCAATTTTGGCATCTGAATCTGCCATTTCTATTTCTTTTTTTAATTTTACAGATTCTTGGTTTGCTATATCTTGCTCTTGTTTATTTTTCCATTTACTATTGATCAATAGCAAATCCGCTTTCTTTTTTAAGATTGCTTCAGCTATTTTGTGGTAAAGTGTTTTTCATTTGACAAAATCCATGACAATATAATTGTATCATTTTGATTCAAATATTCATCGTAGTTTAGGAATTTGGACTAGATCGTTAGTTTGGACTAAATTTTGTAGTTTTTCGTGGATAAAATATTCATTGTCTGGTTTATTGTCAAATCTCTTTTTTGCTACCAGTAAATCTCTAGTAGTTCAATTTGTGCCAGCTATTTTGATTTTAAAAATTTCTCACTCAGATCATGATGCATAAATTTCGTTTTTATCTATGGTCTCTATAGCGTCTTTTATGGCAGAAATAAATATTTCATGGTCAACATCATCTCAAAAATAAGATGTGATTATATGTTCTTTTATCAAAACATCTCCAATTGATTGAGATGTTTGCTTTTGAGTTTCTCAATAAATATTTTTGGAATTTGTAGAATTTATAGTGTTGTTTAGTGTATTTATAGGCATAAATTCGTTTTATTTAATAAAATACAAAACTAATTATATTCAAAAAAAAATATTTTGAAAAATACAGTTTTAATTCTCACAAAAATAGATTGACTTTTTATATTATTTGTATATAATATGTTGCCAACAAAAGAAAAATGAAAACTGCAATCGTTGTTGTTATTGGCTGTGAAATAAATGCAGCCACAAAGAAATTTCCACTTTTTTGTGAAGAAGAATTGGAATACACACTGATAGAAATGCGTGATTTCAAATCTTCTTGTGAAGAAGAACTGGAATCTAAACTAAACAATTCCTGTGTCTCAATATTTGGACACGGAGATCTCATAAAGAGACTTCAAATGGAATTGACAAGATGAAAGGCTATCTGTTTTAGATTTGCCTTTTTTTATTTGAAAAAAAAAGTAAAAACAATATTAAAGTATTTGTTTATATTTCAAATAATCTGATGAATACAGCAAACGAGCATAGCAAAAAATTATTGGAAAAATATTTGGAAGAGTCTGCAGGAAATACTGAAAAAATCAAATTTTTTATTTTGGCATGACCTCGCTGAGTTGGAAAATCTAAAATGGTTGTAGATTTGGCAAAACATATTTTGTGAGATTTTTTTTATAATGATTTTTTGCATATCAGGGATTTTTCTGATAAAATAGGGAAAGAACATGAATTGAAAGTAGAATACAAAGATGGTAATGAAACCACAAAATCACTTCAAGATTCATACAATTATACTGATTTATGAACGAGAGAAATCAATGATCGATTAGGACTTTCTCCTGCATGAACAAAAAAAATAGTTTTGATAGAAAATATAGAAAGGATGAACAAATCTGCTATAAACGCATTTTTGAAAACTTGTGAAGAACCATTAAAAAATAGGGTAATTTTGGCTACAAGTAGCAATAAATCCAGAATTTTGGACACAATACTCTCTAGAGCTGTGGTGATACCATTTTTTGAATATTCAAGTGAAGAACTGGAACAATATTGTAATGAAAAATGATATTTCGCTGGAGATAATGAATTAAAAAAATTGGTTTGTCTGATGAGTGTAGGGAAAAAGTGAACAGTTGATCTATTTTTTGACAAACTTTCTGCAAATGAAGATTTGAAAAATCAATTTAAAAATATAATTTCTACTTTGCAAAATAACCCAATTGGTATGCAGTTTAAAGCCCTAGTAAATATAAACAATGCTTGACTGACCGAACAATTTTTGGATGGACTTATTGCTTATTATATTTTAAATAACCAATTTGATAAAGCTCAAAATTGGCTGAATATCAGGAAAAATATTTGAACAAATGTAAAAAATGAAAATCTCTTATTTTCTGGACTAATTTAATAAATTCTTTTATACCTTCGGCGACCCCGCAGTATTGCGGGGTTCGAAGATGAGCCGACATTACGAAAAAACGGCTCGAATAGAGCCGAAAAATTTTTCATTTGTCAGGTTTATTGAAATTACGATTAAAAACATGCTAAAGCAGTTCTATAGGATCGGATGTAACGATTCTCCGTATTCAATTAGTAAATCAATAAACGGAAAGTATGACTGAAAAATTTTTTGAGAGGGCTCTTTTCTCTCGACTTTTCCAGCTCGACTGTGGGAAAAGTCGAGTCTGGGGCTTGGGGGCGAAGTGCCCCAATATAATTTATTAATCAATTCTAGGATAAATTATTTCTGATTTGAGATTTACGGTGAAACTTTTAGCATCAAATACAGATTTTCGAGATTCGAATGATCAATTTTTTGTAGAATCTAGATCTGACATTAATTCAAATCCCAAGATATTTTTCATTTTCTCAAATCAGTCAATGAGTACAGGAGCAGACAGAATCGATAAATTTTTGACTACATAAAGCAAATTTTGTAGACATTCAATAGCTTCTCATTGAGTTGATTCATCTTTGTACTTTACCCAAGGTTCCTGTTTTGTGATAAATTCGTTGGCTTTTTGTACTGTCTGATACCATTTTTCCAAATATCATCTGATATCTTTTTTGTCCAAATACTCTTGTACACTATTTATATTTAATTCATCAAACCAATTTGCCAAATCTCAGGCTACTGCCTGTGTAATGCTGTACTTTTCTCCAAGCTTTGTCACTCTATTTACCAAATTTCATCGTGCTCAAATTATCATACTATTGTACACATTTCCAAGTCTATCCATGGAAAAATCTCCATCTCAATCAGTAGGAACATCGTACAACAAATTGAATGACATAGCATCTCTACCATATTTTTGCAAAGGTTCCATTGGATCAATGACATTTCCAGTAGATTTGGACATTTTTTTTCAGTTTAGAGTCAAGAATCCGTGAGAAAGTAGCTGTTTTGGTAAAGGTAAATCTGCTGACAATAGCATTGCTGGCCAAAATGCAGCATGAAATCTCAAAATATCTTTTCAAACTATATGTAAATCTGCAGGCCGAGAATTTTGCCAATTGTCATTTAATCCAAATCATTGTCCAGTCAAGTAATTTGATAATGCATCGCACCAAACATACATGACATGATCTGGATCTCATGGAACTGGTACTCATCGTGGCAAACTTGTTTTTGGTCTAGAAAAACTTACATCTTTTGCATTTTCCAAAAATGCCAATATTTCATTTTTTCTTTCATTTGGAAATACTAAATACTCATCTTTTTTAATTATTTCTGCCACTTGATCTTTGTATTTTGAAAGTTTGAAAAAATAATTTTCTTCATCAACTTCTTCTATTTCTCCATTTGGATGATCTGGACAGACCAAAATTCATTTTTCATTTTTTACCAAATCTTTTTCTGTTTTAAAAGATTCACATCCAGCACAGTAAAGTCATTTGTAAGATTGCTTGTAAATATCTCATTTATCTGCCATTTTTTGCCAGAGAAGCTGGGCTCAAGCGTAATGATTTTTTTCATCAGATGTCCTAATAAAAGCATTATTTGATATTTTTAGTTGAGAATACATATCTTTGAATCATCAGGTTCATTCTACATTTTCGTCTAGAAATTTGTGGATTTCTTTGTTTTCTTTTTCGGCAGTTCTTCGATTTTTGATACCATGCTCGTCTGTTCATGTCTGAAATTCTACTTGTTTACCTGTCATCCTGTACATCCTAGCAATTGTATCAGCAATAATAATTTCCAAAGCATGTCCAATATGTGGTTTGGCATTTGGATAAGCAATAGCAGTAGTAATGTAGAATTTCTTCATAATCAAAATTTAGTAGTTAAAATAATACAATTGTGTCATCCTGAGCAGGAGCGAAGAATCTATTTTAGCATTATTTAGATTCTTCAGCCATTTCAATCTTTCAGAAATGACAAAATCGACCAATACATTTTAGTGAATAATAAAACTTTTTCAAGTTTTTTAGTTGCAATCTTGTTTCATTTTTGTAATAGTAGTGTATGGTATTATTTTTTTATTATTAACAAATTACAAATGCCAGTAAAAAAAACAAAGAATGTAGCTGCTAATCACAAAAATGCAGAAACAAAAAAAGTTGAGAAAAAAACCACAACAGCAGATGTTGAAAAGAAAGTAGAAGCTTTTGAATCTAAAGCTGATGAAAAAGTGGACAATTTGGTAAAAAAGATGTGATTTATCGATAGTATAGTAAATGCATCTTGGATGAAAGCTGTTTTAAATTGGGATCTAATGGACAAAGCAAATGTATGGGTTAGAAAACATTTGGAAAAAATCTGTAAAGTTTTCTGACGAATTACGCTGGTAGTTTGAATTATCTATACTGTTTTGGGTGTAATTGCATTTTTTGCTTGAATTGTGGCTCTTTTCCTCAAAGGTATGGTATGAACATTCCTTTTGACTGTATTATCATTGGCTGCATCAATTCTTGTAGTTTTGATTGGACGCGGATTGGTCAAAATGAAAAAATGGGCTCCTTCAGTTTTGCTAATATGAGCTATGTTTAATATACTTATGCTTATACTAGCTATAGCATTTCCTAGTCTAAAACTATGAACTTATGTATTCTCTACTATATTTGACATAATCTTTGTATTGTTTATTTTGAAAAATAAAGATATGTTTAAAAACTAGTATAATTTGTGGTAAGGTAATTTGAAGTTTATTTTAGTGTACATGAAATAATGAAAAAGATTTTTGTTTTGATGGCTTCATTATTGGCGTTTTTTGGATTCTCTTTTGCTCAAGAATATATCTACTTTTATGGAAATGGGTGCTCTCATTGTGCCAAAGTGGAAAAATTTTTTGAAAAAGAAGATGTAGAAAAAAAATATGATATAGAAATGAAAGAAATTTATTTCAATAGAGATAATGTACTTTTGTTTCAAGAATATGTGCAGAAGTTGAAAATTGATCCAGACAAAGCTGGAATACCGTTTTTGGTAATTGAAAATGAAAACGAATGTAGTTATGTAGCCGGAGACAGCAAAATAATTTCATTTTTTCAAGAAAAAATCAATGCTGAAAATGAAAATTTTGAATGCAATGAAGAAAATTGTCCATGACTAAACTGTGGAGAAATTGATACTGGAGATATACAGTGAATTGCCTCTACTGATAGTGAAAATAGATGGTCGTTTTTTGGAGTAATGATACCAGCCGCTTTGGCTGACAGTATAAATCCATGTGCTTTCGCTGTGATATTATTGCTACTCTCCTCTATATTGATTGAGACCAAAAACAAGAAAAAAGCACTATTGGCAGGATTTTTGTTTGCTTTGGCTGTGTTTTTGTGCTATTTGGCCATGTGATTAGGATTATTTTCGGCATTGGCTAGTGCTACAAATACTGTGATAATAAAATGGATTGTATGAATTTTGTGAATAGTAGTATGACTTGCAAATATAAAAGATTTCTTTTGGTATGGAGAATGATTTCGCATGGAAGTGCCAATGGCTCGAAGACCTGCATTACACAAAGTAATCAAAAGAGCAACATCTCCATTTGGAGCCTTTGTAGTTTGATTTTTGGTTAGTTTGTTTTTGTTGCCATGTACTTCTGGACCATATATCACGATACTTGGATATTTGGCATCAGAAAGTAGCAGTGTAAATATGCGAGGATTGATATATTTGATTTCATACAATTTGATATTTGTATTGCCAATGATACTAATCACGCTACTTGTGTGATTGGGTGTAAAATCTGCAGAAGATTTGGCATCATTTAGACACAAAAATATCAAACTAATTCACCTGATTGTATGACTTTTGATGCTGGGTTTGTGAATTTATGTACTAGTTACTATGTAACAACAATTTCAGAAAATATTAAAAAGGCCGTAAAATACCGGTCTTTTTTATTATAAATTTTCTTTCAAAAAAGTCTTGACTTTTTATACAAAATATTTATCATATACACTGCCATTGAGGAAAGAAAGTCCTCTGCTGACAAAAGAGTTAATAATCACCGCCGGCATGAGCCGACGCAAAAAAATAAAAAAAATGAAGAAAAAAAACAAAGGCCCCACCATGATGGGCCAAGTTTACGGCACTGCGCCGTTCCCTGTTATTATTAAATCCCAAAACTCATCGGCCATTGCCCGCCGTCCGCCGCGCCCCGCTTGCAGAAGCAGGACCCAGTTACGGTCCTCAAAATCTTCAACCAAGTGATCCGTCCGCACCGGCATAAGCCAAAAAAACAAAAGCATGAAGAACATCGAAATCGTGCCCGGCCCAGGCTTCCGATAGCTCGGATAAAGGGCAAATAAACAAAAATCGCCGGCACCAGCCAAAAGGCAAGCCCGCCGGCCGGTAAAATCGAACATGTCCCACCGCAGGCCTCGCTAAAACACAATACCGCGCCGCAGCCACCAGGGACTCAAACTTAAAAGCCTATGAACGTGAAAAAAATTCGAGGGGATCCCAGGATCCTAGAAAATTCAGAAATGTATTAATCGTGGCCGTCCGCCTTCCCCGCTACATTGCCATGCGTGTCGCATCGGCCCAACCAGCAAGGAAGGCAAAAAACATTAAAAAAACCGGAACTAAAGGACCCGGTAAAAGCAAAAGCCGACTTTATTAAGCCGGCTTTTCTTGTGTAAAAAAAACCTACAGAACAAATCAAAAGTCTATAGATTTTTATCTTTAATAATTTATTTTCTATTCATCATCGTCATCATCTCTTGTATAAGTCGTCTGTTCATCTCAATCTTCTTCATATTCTTCATCATCTCGATCATCATCCTCATCATCCCAATCATCGTCATCATCAAAAGGATCTTTTTTCAAATTATTTAAATTTTCATCATCATAATCTTTTTTTGGCATGTTTTTGTGTTTACTAAATAAATGCTGAAAAAGATATATTATTATAAATAAAAAAATCAAGAGAAAATTATGAATAATTGAAAATTGAGAATCAATAATTTATAACAGCAGTTTCGCTACTATTTCTCAAACTATTTTTGGATTTGCTTTTCAAGATGTTTTTTTCATCACTTGTCATACAAAAAATCCCAATGTCGTTGTTTTTCATCATTTGTACTGCTCTACTATGGCTGGATTTTCGTTGATAACGGACTGAACGATATTTTCTAATTCGCTGTCATCTATTCCTTGTATACTAAATCACTTTTCATCTATTATTTCTTGGGCTTTTTTTCATGAAATTAGCATTTCGTCCATCACAACTTTGAGTTGGTTATCCATAATCTTTCACTCAATAGCGATTTTGACAAATTCAATAAACTTTTCTTTATCAAATTTTAATTCATTGATTCAAACAAAATTTTCTTTCATGTAAGCGGCTATTGGTCAAACCATCCACTTTGCTGTAATTTTTGGATCCAATCACAAATCAACCAGATTCATGAAGTAAGTTAAAACTTCTTGATCATTGATTAGTCAGTTTATGTATTCTTTGTTGAATCAATATTCTTGTTTAAATTTTTTGATTATTTGATGAGGAATTATTAGTTTTTGATTGTCTAGCCAATTCATTTGTTCATCAGATAGGACTAATTCTGGCATATCTGGCTCTGGAAAATATCTGTAATCCAAAGCATCTTCTTTTGATCTCATGAGTTTGCTAATTCATTGTGCATCGTTCCACATCCTAGTTTGCTGTTCGTTTTCTTTTCATTCGTCTAATAATTTACTTTGTCTCTCGTATTCATAGGCTATTCATCTCCTGATCATGCTAAACGAATTTACTCATTTTAGTTCTGTCCTCTTACCATATGGATCGTTTTCATTTTTTCTGAGTGAGATATTTACATCTACTCTTAGCTGTCATTTGTCCATATCTGCATCGGAGATATGATTGTATCTAGCAATTCTCTGTAGTTCTTTGATAAATTCTATTACTTCTTCTTCATCGTGAAAATCTGGTCCTGTTACTATTTCAAGTAGTGGAGTCCCTGCACGATTAAAATCAACCAAGGCTGCTCAACCATTGTGAATCATCTTGGCGGTATCGTTTTCCATGTGTGCATTTTCAATTCTTACAGATCTCTCTTGTTCATAATTATTTACAAAAAAATTAACTTTTCAATCCACATTTGTAGGCTCGTATTGCTGTGTGATTTGGTATCACATAGGTAAATCGGTATAAAAATATGATTTCCTATCAAAATGTGATCTGCGATTTATACGACAATTTAGAGCTTTTCACATTTTCAGTGACAGTTCCAGTACTTCCTTGCTCAAAGTCGGCAAAGCTCATGGCTGGGCTGTACAAACTGGACAAATATTTGTATTTGGTACTAATGTATCAAAATTTTGTTCATTTTTGCATTGGCAAAATATTTTATTTGGGCTATTTAATTTGATGTGAATTTCCAATCAGATAGTTTTTAGGTACATTTTCTGCGTATGACGATAAAAAATTGATATTTGATATATCTTTGGCTTAATTTATTGAATTAGATTTGAAAAACAAGATGAGTTTTTGTTGATGTCAGTATTACTACTGATTATCTAATGTAGTAAATATTGAAAAACACACTGTATTATGATTAGTTTATTTTTTGATAACAAAAAGAAATCATCTCTTGAAATAGCTTTCCTAATCCTTATATTTGGCAGGCTAACAAAAATCTAATAAAATGGAAAAATGGGAAAAAAAAGACAAAGAGGCAAGAATCTTGTTTTTGGATTGCTATGCAATCAAACGATCAATTGAAGATTCTGTGGCACTACTGCAGAAAAAAACTGTGTTTAAAACTAGGATGATAAGGCTAAGCCTTCCAACACAGAGCGAAATGGCATTGCAATTGATCAAAAGCAAAAAGTACACTTTGCTGGAAATTAAATGAAGCGTATGGGAGAGATTTTTATCCTCTCCCTTTTTTGTAAATTTGAGAAGAAACAAAAAAACTTCAAAATTTTTATCAATATTTTTGGTTGGAGTAGAATATAATTTTATCCCCTTGGACAATATACCAAAAAGAACATTTCCATGAGATTATTATCATATTGAAGTAAATCTTCACATGTGTCATCATCTACATCATAACCATCTCATTCATACAAAACTTTCCGTCAATTATCTGTTTTTTCCATGATAAGTTGAGTTGGTTCGTAATTATTTCATTCAATCTCATATAAGCTAACATGCATATAATTATTTATCATTTCAAATACAACATAAGATATATTTTCTCGTTTAGAATTTCATTTGTACTGGTAATTTGTTTTTTTTACGAAATTTTGTAATGTTCATTCTTCTCAGACAATGAAATCTGTATCGTACTTGTCCGCACATCATATATATGCTATGTCTCATTCTCTGACTACTTGGATACTGTATTCATGAGTATCTCATTTTCCACTGTCAATACAATCTTGTTTTGTGATGTATCAATGGATATTGTATCAATCAAAAATAAATTTATCACCATTTTTGGTCAAAGAATAAGTGTAGTAATGTTCTATATTTTCTGGGTCAAATCGTGTCAAGTTTTGTCATCTGATAGAAAGATTTCGAAATGGCTCTTGTCATGCTGCATCAAAATACAAATCTGAAAAAGTTGGAGCTCCCTCTGGCATAAATCAGCAGGTTAATTCTGTATTATATGTCACTTTTTCCAAAAATTTATCTCGTGCCTTATCAAATTCTCCATCGGCATAATCTCACTCCCATTCTAGTAATTCATATGGAATTTCTTGGTCGTAAAACAAAGATTGATAACAGATAATATCGTTGTTTGAGTATTCAATAAGCGATCATCCAATTCCATCTCAAATATGGTTTACATGCCGTCCATCAAAAAATTTTGTCGAATTTGGGATAGCTTCTGATTTTAGCCCAGATTTCTGTATACTATATCATGATATATAATAACCCGTATTTTCTAGATCTGCAAAATTGTGCCACTGAAATACTTCTGGTTGGATGGCTTGTTCTTTTAAATTTAATTTGTTGGCAAAATCCTTCATAAGTGAAACTACTTGATTGTCTGGTAGCTGGATAATTGTAGTATCTGGATCTAAATCTCATCATGGATTGTTTCATAAAAAATTACAACCGCTAAAAAACAAAGTTTCGCACAAAAACACAATTAGGCTCAAAATTTTTAATTTTTTTGTCATGGAAAAAAATATAATGTAAAATGTGTAAAATATAAGTAAGGACTTTTTAGCAAAATGCAAGGGGTTTTTAACAAACCTTTTGTGGAATGATCTTATTTTTATGTTGCATAAATATTTCAATTTAGTAGTATATATAAATGTTTAATTTTTATTATGACAAAATGAAATTATCTTCTATTTTTGGAAATTGGATAAATACTATAAAAAAATTTCCAGTATCTCATCTAATTTTGTGTTTTATTACTTTGGTGGCTTGTCAAGGAGTGAGATATAGAGATATTTTTACTCTGGATAGTGAAAGAATTTTGTGGAGTGGGTTATTGGCTTTTATTTTTAGTTTATTTGGGCCACTATGGTATGAAACATGAGCCAAAACCAAAAAACAAAAAATAATAAATATTTCTTTTCAGATATTGTCAATTGTGATCTGAATAGTGTATTTTTGGATTATTCGCAGTGTGGATTTGTATTATTTATCTACAAGTGATACTCTATCGTATTTTGGAATAATAGCACTTTCTATCATACTACTTTTGGCTATGATTGCTATTAGAGACAGAGATAATGAAAAGAAAAGTATACAGTCGTATACAAATATTGTTTTGTGAACCGTTGTGGGGCTGGCTGTCGGGTTTATAGTTTGGGGTGGAATTTCTGGAGCTTTCTGGTCTATTGACACATTGCTGTTTCATCCAGCTTGGGATATGTGGAAAATCTATATGTATGTGTGATGTATTAGTTTGATACTTTTGGCTCCATCTTTTGGATTAAATTATTATTTGATTAGAAATCGTGATGAGAATGCAAAAATATCTCGGATAAACAAAATTTTTTGATCGTATATTTTTTTGCCTCTGACATTTTTGTATTTAGCGATATTTTTGCTGTATGGAATCAAAATACTAATTACATGATCTTGGCCAAAATGAGTAATAATTTGATTGTGATTTGGCTATTTTTTGATTGGTATGATTGCTGTTTTTTTGACTTATTTGCAAGATGGGAAAATTTATAAAATTTTGCAAAAAGTAATTTTTGGAAGTTTTTTGCTGATTGCTATGCTGATGATATGAGCAATACACATAAGGATACAAGAATACGGGATTACGATAAATAGATATATGGCCTGTGCTGGTATATTGACAATGATTTTGGTGTGAATATCTGCTTTATTTTTTACAAACAAAAGATTTTTGTCGGTGTTTTGTATTGTTTTTGTGATAGGGATAATGAGTATTTACTGATGACCAATGAGTGCAAAACAAATTTCTATGAAATCTCAAATAAATAATTTGAAAGTATTGCTAGAAAACGAAAATATATCACTACCACTAACAAAAAATTCTCTGGCGAAATTGGATTCTAAATGAACAAAAGATATTGTTTATGCTATGAGATATCTTTCTAGGGAATACGGTGAATATGAACGGACAAAATGAATAATTGATCCTACTTGGCAGACAGACAGTAATGGTTATGATTTGATAAATTGATATTTGGGTTATGATTACAAATCTGATTACACAAAGCGATTTGCTTGGAATCTATACGACAAAGATCAATATAGCTCATCTATTGATGTTTCTAATTTTGAAAAAATGTATCCAATATGATGATATTACAATAATATTCATTCTGCACAAGACAGTCAATTTGAAATTTTGATAGAAGACAAAATAACTATACTGGATTTATCTGAATTTGCCGAAATGATGTATGACTCAATTATGCAAAATAAAGATGACAAAAATCCATTTATATTGGAGAAGTGAGAATATACCTATGTATTGACATATGTGGGATGATTTAGTCCAGATGAAAACGGTGAAGTAAAAATAAAATCAATTGGTGGGTATGTATTTGCTGGTAGCAAGTAGCGAATGGCTGATAGTTAATTGCTTTACTGGGGCTTTGTCCCTTGAAAAAAAGGATGTTTGTAAAAAATGAAACTGTGGGCTTTTTTTCTTGCAATTGATGTGCTAATAGTTATATTATGGTGTATTTATTTTTATTTTTTGGCAAAATTTTGATGAAAACATTGTTAATTGTTTTAATGATCATTGTTTGAATTGTTTTTGTAGCATCTGTTTTACTTATGTCTCCAAAATGAGGGTTGGGTGCTGCTATTGGAGGTATTGGTGGAAATGACGAATATGGAAGCAAAAAATCTTTGGAATGAAAATTGAAAAAAATAGCTGTGGTAGCAGGTATAATTTTTGTAATATTAGTGCTAATTTTACCATATGTAAACTAAAATGTTTATTACAAAAGAAAAAAATACTTTCAGTAGATTTTTGAGGTATAGTTTTTTTGTAGTTTTAATTTGATGGGCTTTGACATCCATATATGTGGTATATCAATATTTTTGGGCTTGCTCAAAGCAAGTAATAACAAAGTGATGAACTTTTGTAGAAGGAATATTTAGTACTACATCGTTTTTGCCGTATCTAAATAGTGATTCTCAAAGCAAATTTTACCAGTGATTTTTGTTTGGTGGGTGTCTGGACTACTCTATTGATGAAAATGGATGAATAAACTATGCAGATAAACTGTGTCATGTGACCACTAGGGATTACAAGACTTATTTTGTGTCTGTAAGTTCTGAAAATGTTTGGTCTGATTGAGTACCATTTTCTATTGAAGATGTTTATTTTACCTACAATGATATAATAAAAAATAATGCTCTGGAAATAGCATCATTGGACAAATATTCAAATATTGATGTTTCTATAGATGCTGACCAAGTCAAAGTGGTTTTTAAAAATAGTTCTCAAGACAATACTTTGTTTTTTACAAACTATATTTTGCCAAAACATGCACTTTTGGAGCCAAATAGTTTGATGTATAGGCAGAGTTTTGCTATAGAACCGGTTTACAACAACTGTGCAAAAATTAAATCACAAACGACTGACCAAGATAGTTTGATATTTGATTTATCAAATTGTAGTGATACAAGTCTGGGATATTACCAAATCAAAAAGGTAAATTCTTTTGACACTTTCAAAGAAAGTCTTTCTCAGATGAATGGCTCAATTATTGATGTGTATCAGGGAGGTGGAGATGCTAGCTGATATACTAAAGTAAATGTAAAGACAAACAAATTGGTGGCTTTGTTTTTTAATACCAAGTCAGACAAAATGACGGTCAGACTGAGAAGGGCTTTGTGATGATTTATTGCTCATAATTTTTTTGTAGAAAACGGATGAGAATTGGTAGAAAAATACGATTGGGATATTTTTAATCAGTATCTGTCTACTGGAGCAAATGTTTCTGATTTTTTGAGTCGTGTATCTGCAAATAGGAGTTTGAGCAAAGACGAACTGATCGAATCTGGAGTAAAAGAATATACATGAAAAGTAAACTTTACAGAAAAAAATAAAGTGGCAACCTTTTATACTGAAGATAGTGGCCAAAATTTTCCATTTAAGATGACATTTGAGACAGCATACGGCAAAATTTGAGTCCAGGTAAATAATACTGGAGAATTGTACTACCCTACCTCTTACAATTCAAGGACAAAATCTGCTGACTATGTAGCATCTGTAAAAAATGGAAATTTGACTGATGGACTAAATACTTATATCATATACTGAATATCTGGGGACAAGAGAAATCAGATATGAACTATAAATTTGTATAATTTATACAAAGAGCAAACAGATAGTGATACTGGAGTAGAACAGCTAAATATTTTGTATTTTGACAATGATGTATCAAATTTTGTGGTTTCTAGACTAAAAATTTTGTTTAAAGAAAATGATATAGATTGAAATTTCAGATTTATCAAATTTGATGATGTAAATGAAATGGAGTGAAAATTGACAGCTGGTGATTATGATATAGTGATAAATACTATAGATATGTGACTAAACAAAGATATTTCGGCATTATTTGGATCTGAAAATGCTAGCAAAAATCCGTCTCAATATTCTGATGCTAGGTTGCTTTCACTTTTGAAACAATATAACGAATCAGATAATAAAACAAAAATAATCTCTGAAATAAATGGAATTTATGCAAATGATATGCCAATTGTCATGCTGGGAAAAGAGTATGAATTTGTACATATAAAAGATAATATTTACAGCAAACTAGATATAGAAAATTTGAATATATATGAATACAACTGGAGAGATCTGATATACGACAATTTGAGTTTGACTGAAAACATCTATATTGACAAAGATGAAGTAAAAAATTTAGGAAATTTTTGGAAATTTATAAAAGATCCAAACAGTTATTAGATTTAAAAAATATAAATCGTAATGCTTGCTAGTGTTTTGAATATAGTGACTTTGGCTGTAATTTTATTGGTTGCAATTGGTTTGCATGAATATTCGCATGCATATGTTTCGTATAAATTGTGAGATCCTACTCCGAAATTGCAATGAAGATTGACTACAAATCCACTCAAACATTTGGATCCCATAGGATTTTTGATGATTTTTTTGATTTGATTTGGGCGAGGAAAACCTGTACAAGTAAATCCATCATATTACAAAAAACCGCTAGAATGAGAGCTTTTGGTGGCGTTGGCAGGGCCAGCTATGAATTTAGTTTTGGCTATTGCTGGTATTTTTGTGATGCTCGTAAGCTCCAAATTTTTGTGAATATGAATAGATAATATCGTTTCTGGAAATTACGGATTTTGAATCAATTTTTTGATGCAATTTTCTATAATAAATATTACTCTTGCTGTATTTAATATGATTCCGCTACCACCACTGGATGGTTTTAGGATCGTGAAGATGATTTCTCTAAAGTTTGCAAATATGATAGAGCAATATACACAGTATATCGTGATTTGATTTTTGATTTTAATTTTGGTATGAAAAAGTCCTATTTGAAATTTTGTAGGTAATATATCCTTTACTATATTTAGGCATATTTTTTCTTTTTTTGCAAATATTTTTTATTAGCTACGATAACAACACTGTGTCATTTTTGAAAGTAGTGAAGATCTTTTAACATATATAGATTCTTCGTTGCACTCAAAATGACGTTTTAGACATTATTTATTTGTAATATAATTTCATACAATGATTGAAAAATTAAACTCTATAATAGCAAAATATAATGAATTGATGGAAAAATCTATCTCTCCAGAAGTGGTTTCAGATCCAAAAGAATCTATCAGGATAAATAAAGAAATATCTAGTATGCAAGAAAGATATGATTTGGCAAAGGAGTATATAACTTTGTGGAATCAACTGGAAGAGGCAAAAGAAATTTTGAACAATGAAAGTGATGAAGAAATGGTAGAAATGGCAAAAGAACAAAAAAAAGAGTCTGAAGAAAAGTTGGCTGAGGTAGAAAATAGATTGAAAATAGCATTGCTCCCACAAGATCCAAACGATGACAAAAATATTTTTTTGGAAATTAGACCAGCGGCTGGATGAGATGAAGCTGCACTTTTTGGTGCAGAATTGCTGAAAATGTATTTAGCTTTTGCACAGAAGAAATGATGGAAACCAGAAATCGTGGAAGAACAGCTGACTGATATAGGATGAGTAAAATTTGTGATGGTAAAAATTAGTGGAGAAAAAGTTTACTCTCTCATGAAATTTGAATCTGGAGTACATAGAGTACAAAGAATCCCAGCGACAGAGTCTCAATGAAGAGTCCACACTTCTACTGTAACTGTAGCTATCATGCCTGAAGTAGATGATGTGAGTATTTACATTGATCCAAAAGATGTGACAATGGATACTTATGCCGCTTCGTCTTCTGGATGACAAAATGCAAACAAAAATCAGACTTGAATTAGACTTCATCACATACCTACAGGGATAATTGTGGATATATGAGATAGCAAATCACAAATCAAAAATAAGGAAAAAGCTTTTGAAGTACTGAAATCTAGACTATACCAGATAGAACTAGACAAACAACAAAAAGAGCAAAAAGAAATTAGAGGAAATCAGATATGAACATGAGATAGATCTGAAAAAATTAGAACTTATAACTTTCCACAAGATAGGATTACTGATCATAGGATTCACCAATCTTGGTCAAATATTCCAGTAATTTTGGCTGGAGAGCTGGACGATATTTTGCATAGTCTGGTAGTAGAAAATCAGGCAATTTTGCTAGAAAAGGTGGAAAAAAGCGAATAATTTATTTTTTGGATTAAAGTTTGTTTATTTTTGGATCCTCTCCAAAATTCATGAAAATGTCTGTGAATCCAACGGAGAATGTACACCATCTGTCATAGTCGACATGACGATTTTGTCCAAAGTAATGTCTACTCATGTGCCAATTTTTTGGATATTTAATCCAGCAAATAGCGAAATATAAGTTGGTATCGTCCTTTTGTTTAAGGAATAATCAAAAATACGATCATAGGATAGTTGTGACCATTTTCACCATCATTGATCAAAAATGAAATTTCAGAACGAATAGAATATGTATTTTCAGTTGTAAATTTCATACTCTCATGGCACATGAGAATGTCCTCACAAAATTAAATCTGCTCATGAGTCTACGAGAGAATGGGCAAGTTTTTTTTGTTGTGCATTTGGTGAAATACTATACTCTGCTCATCGATGAAGTGATAATATTTTAACATCACAGCCAGTTTCTGCCATCAAAGCTAAATCCTCTTTCATGATTTTTTCATCTGTTTTGTTTCGAGATATTTTTCATGCTCCAACTTTGACAAATTGTCAATCGTAGGAATATGCTCAAACACAAATTTTGATTCCATTTTTTTCATAAACTGCAAAGCGTCTACTTTCTCAAGTGGATATTCAAACTCCAGCTCGCAAAATACTGTTTGAATCCAAAATTTCTTTGGTCTGGACTACTCATGAATATGTGGCATTTATTGTGTGGTTGTTTGCCAATGATAATATCATTGCATGATTTTGGCGAAGCTGGAGCAATGTCTCTATATTTTTTGGATTTGCTCTAAAATCAAATCATCATTTTTGGATATCGTTGTCTCTTTCGTTAAATAGACTTTCCAAATTAAAGAATAATAGACAATCATCTCCGCTACAATTTTCAAATGATGAAACTGGGTTATAATTTCATGTTTTGAAAATACGGTCATATCACTCATTTTTTGCAAAATATCAAATATTTCTGGAAAGCATGATATCTCATCCAGCGACAAAATAAACTGATTTTTTTGCTGGTTTAAAAATTTCGACAATATTTGAATAAATTTTTGAAATTCCAGTTTCGGAATTTTCTGGGTCTTTAGCGATGTTTCATGTGGTTGTACTAATTATCAAAATCAATGATAAAATAACCAATATACTGCTGATAATCACATTTTTTTTCATAAATTTTATTTGTAATACATAAAGAGATACATTTGTTATACTTCAATCTTGTATTGAATTGCCTGCTATTAGCAAGATATATTTTGGGAAAAACTATAAACAAAAAAAAGAGTCCCTTGGAATCAAGGAACTCTAATATTTTAAATCAGCTTTGTAATGTTTGGATAGTATAATGATTATTGGCTCCTCATGAGCATAAGCATTACATATCATCTCAATTCTTTCAATGTCGGATCATCATTACTTATAATTTTTTCTCTCTTTAGTTTAGCAAGATGAGTAGAATAATAATTATCTGTTCAATCAGACAATCCAAATAACATCCTTGAAAGTGCCGTTCCAAATTCAGCCCTAGTCACAGTATCATTTGGCCTAAAATTCGTTATTCAAACTCCCATAATTCACAACTGACAAGACAAAGTCACTCAATTATCATATTGACTATCCAACGAATTTGACACATCTTCAAACTCACATCTTTTACTTGTGTCTGGCGTTTTTTTCAAAAGATTTATAGCGTATTGACTAAGCATTTTGGCCATTGCCATTCTACTTAATTCTCAATTCATGTCCGCCTGCTCAATACTTTTCATTGTTGTAATTCCATTTTTGAATGCAAACGTATAAGCATCATTTAGCTCTTTAGTGTAGCCATTACTCAATATTTCTTGTGGATTTCAAGTATTTATTGGAGTTTGTACTGAATTTCCAGTTTCAGACATTGAATTTTTTCAAGTGTTTGTGCTTCAAGTATTTGTGGTTGGATTAGTGGTTGTTGATCCGGCTCATCAACCTCCTCAACCTCCGCCTCATCATCAGCCTCCGCCTCATCATCCGCTAGTTCATCAATTGGTATTTGACTCTTCTTTAAAAGTTAAATCATATCTACAATTTTCTGAAACAAATGTTATCGCATTTTTGCTTGGACAATTTTCTCATTTGTTAGAATCATCTATTGAGTTTATTATATAATTTTTTCAATTATATGTAGCTTTAAAGGTAAGATTTCATTCAAAAGAATTTAAAGAAAGTGGCGATACAAAAGCATTTTCAGATCAATATTTTCAGTCTACCCTTATATCATAGCTTGCAATTTCTTTATTTGATCAATCATAAATTTTTAAAACTCAACTATTTAAATTTACATTTCCATGTATAGTCATAGGAAAAGCTGGAAATCACTCCAAAGCAAATGTAAATCACAAAAACAGTGGCAACGCTAATAAAAAAAATTTTTTCATTTATATTATTATTGAATGTAAAAAATATTTAGTTGCTAATAAAGATACTAGTCTTTAGCTTTGAATACTTTTGCATATTCAGAACCAACTTTGAAGTAATCTCTGTATGTTGCTTTATCAATAGAAACAGCACTTCAATCATCATATTCTATTCATGTAATGAATTCAGCTGTTGTTCCGTTTGTTACTTCATAAGTGTCTCCATCTGATACATTACCAATTAGTCGAGTATTAGTTGATCCACTCAATTCTAATGCTGTAACATTTATTGTATCATCATATTTTTCTACACCAAATGTGAATCTAGTTGTATCTCACAAGTTTTCTTGTTTTGTGATTGTAACCAAGGCATCTACAACTTTCTTGTTAAATCTCTTTGTACTTGTTGTTTCATTAACTTTTTGAAGTTGTAATGTATAATCACCTGTTCCAAGTTCTTCTCTGTAAGAGATTTCTACAACTACTCCATCATTATCCAATGTTTCAGCCAATCATGAAACTGTATATGTATTTGATGATTCTGTTACTTCATCTATTTCTGTTCCATCTACTTTTACAACCACAGCTCATGTGTTAGCTACATTTAAATCAAATACAAATGAATCCAATGTTGTTCATTCTGTTTTTGAAGGTTTTACTGTGAATTTAGCCAATTTGATGTTGTTGTCTCTCAACAATACTGTATCAGCAGCATCAGCTGTTGCAACAGATATTGTTACACCACCTTGATCTACAAATTGCATTTTTACAGTTTTAGCTGTAGCTTCTCCAGCTTCTGTTCCATCCATATCTTCTCCTTTTAGAGTAAGATCGTATGTATAGTTTCCAGTATTTGCAGCGTATACTTCAGCTACCAATTTAACTGAAACTTTGTCTCATTTCTTTACTTTTACATTTGAGAATGTCATACTATCTCATGTATTACCTTCATACAAGTCTATAGATGCCACATCTCTTCCATCTATTGAAAGATAGAATGTAGCTGTATCTCATGCTTGTAATGCATTTGTTTCAGCGATAGCAAATTCATTTAAGTACAAATCTCATTTCTTTGCTGTATATTCTCCATCAAATACTGTTTGTCTTGTTGTTTGATTTGTCAAGAATTCAACATTATTTGATATGTTGTTTGTCAATAATCTATTACATCTAGTTGTACAAGCATGAAAATCATCAGCTGTTAGACAACCTAACAGTTCTTCAGCTGTACAACCCTCATTTTCATCATCTACTCAGTGTCATGCTACTTTATTATTGACTCATCAATAAATTGCCTGACTTCAAGTAACAAAAAGTCAATAAGCTTCTCCATATTCCGGCAAAATACTTAATGCATAATGTGGAACTACTAAATTTCTATTACGACTACCCATGGTAAAATCCACTGTCATTGAAAAATTTCAAGCAATATTACTAAACGGATCTGCAGTGGTCGTTATCCCCAAAAGATTCCATCCTAAATCTAAATTTTTTTGAAAAATAGATTCCATGGGAGATACATCATTTTTATAAAACAATGTCATATCCACAGTATCACCTGCATTATTAACCAAAAATCAATCCAATGGTTTTATTGTGTCAGCACTTGGCACAACAGAAACCCGTTGACCACTTTTCAGTGTAAAGAAACTCAAACCATCTCATCAATTTGAAAAGGTAATATCCGACAACAAAGCCGGTGTTGAAACAACATTCCATCACTGTTTAAGGTGTATGTCCAATCAATGATTGGTGACATAGCCAGCACCAGCATACAGCGATGCTAACACAAACAATGCTACAAAAAGGGATAAAATAACTTTACTTTTTTTTATCATATTATATATATTAAAAAAATAAAAGACAAAAATATAATATTTCAGATTTTTGCCTATAAAAAAGGGCGACTAAATCTGCTAGTCGCCAAACTAATAATACTATCGCCAAATAGCAATAATAAGGCAGATTTAATCGCCTTTTTGGCTATTTAACGAATAGATAGCTTATAGTATTATTAATCTGGCAGTTTCAATTCTATTAAATTTGACGAAAAAATCAAGAAAAAAAATGGTAGAACGAAAAAGCTTTTAAAATAAGAATAATCCAAAAAAGCCGTTTCTGTGTTAGGGTTGTACTACATCGTAGTAAAAAAGATATTATTCTAAAAAGTCCCACTCTGTTATAAATGATGAACCATAGTCTGTGCATCATTCAAATGGAGTCTGATTTATCATTAAGCGGAATGTATGAATTTTTCAGTCATTTACAAAGCGGTAAAGATTAATTCAATAGGTCTCTCATGATAAAGCTCAATGAAAATGTGTGATATTATCAATTCTGGAAGCAAAATAAGGATAAGAACCTATAGCCACAATGGCTCTACCATCTTCTGGATCATCCCATGCAGGAAAAATGTTTTCTCTCATAAATCATAAATTTATGGTTTTGGGATTTGTATTTCAATCACTGTAATATTTAATATACCAATTCTCAACCTTTGGAGCAGCCTCCATTTCTTCTTTTGTTTCGTACATAAATCATTCTGAGACCATACGATTTTCTAAATATCATGTCAACAAAACAGTTCATTGCATTTTGCTAATCCGTGCATTTTCTGGTGAAAAGCTATTAAGATAAATTGGAGTTTTGCTTTCTGGTAATTCATAATATTGCATAATATAATTATCTCATGATTTTATTTGATATTCCACATTTAAAAAATAAATATGTTTTTTGTTTAACTTATGGACATCATTTGGATCATAGCCGTCATCTTCAATAATTTCAAGCTCTTTTGTCTCAATAGAGTAAGAATTTCAAGTACTGCAATTATCTCAAATTTTTGGTCCTGCCAGTCTTTCACAGCCAAATAATAATAAGCTACAAAAGAACAAAAATGGTAAAAATCAGATTTTTTTCATATTCTCACAAAAATATAAATTCCCTATTTCTTATAGTCAATATTTTTTGTAAAGCAAGGTGAAAAAAATCGCAGATATTTCTACCTGCGACTTTTTAATATAATATATTCAATATCATTTCGACACAAAGTGGAGAAATCCACTAATTGTAAGTAGATTTCTCAGTTGCAAGCTCTTTTGAAATGACACATTATTTTATTTAACTATTCAGCGTCCATAGCTTTAATTTTTCCAGATCTTTCGTCCATGATTTGTTTTGAAATATTTTCTGGAACTCTTTCATAGCTTCCAAATTGCATTGAGTAGCTTGCTCTACCTTGTGTATTTGATCTCAAGTCTGTAGCGTAACCAAACATCTCTGCCAAAGGCACTTTACATTTGATTACTGTAGCATTTCCTCTTTGCTCTTGTCATTGGATCATTCATCTTCTAGAAGACAAATCTCACATCACATCTCACATGTACTCTTCTGGAGTAGTCACTTCTACATCCATGATAGGCTCTAGTATACAAGCTTGAGCTTCTGGTTTTGTGAAGGCATCTTTGAATGCTCTATATGTAGCGATTTTGAAGGCAACTTCTGATGAATCCACATCGTGATATGATCCAAAGAATGGCACAACTCTCAAATTGATGATTGGGTATCCAGCCAAAATTCATTGAGCCATAGTTTCTTTTGCTCATTTGTCGATAGCAGGTATAAATTCGTTTGGAATAACTCAACCTTTGATTTCTGAAACGAATTCATAGTTTTTGTCTGCAATTTTTTCAAGTCTCAAAAGTACATGTCAATACTGTCCGCGTCATCATGTCTGTCTTTTGAATACTCATTCTCACTCTACTTTTTCTGCCATAATTGTCTCTCTGTATGCTACTTGTGGCTTTCATGTATTTACTTCTACTTTGTGTTCTCTCTTTAGTCTATCTACGATGATATCCAAGTGTAGCTCTCCCATTCATGCTATAATTGTTTGTCCACTTTCTTCATCTGAATAAGCTCTAAATGAAGGATCTTCGTACATCAATTTTGCCAATGCCAATCATAATTTTTCTTGATCTGATTTTGTTTTTGGCTCGATTGATATATTGATTACTGGTTCTGGGAATTCCATTTTTTCCAATACGATTGGAGCTTTCATATCACATAGTGTATTTCATGTCCTTGTATCTTTTAATCCCAAGAATGCACAGATATGTCATGCATGTACTTCAGATATTTCTTGTCTTTTGTTTGCATGCATCAAAAGCAATCTTCCAACTCTCTCTTTTTGTCATGTAACAGAGTTTAATAATGTATCTCCAGATTTGATGATTCATGAATAAACTCTCACAAATGTCAAAGTACCTACAAATGGATCTGTAGCGATCTTGAAAGCAATTGCAGAAACTGGTTCATCATTTGATGGTTTTCTAGTTATTTCTTTTTCTGGATGATCTGGATCTGTACCGATAATTACTTCTCTATCCAATGGGCTTGGCAAGAAAGCGCAAATTCCATCCAAAAGTAATTGAACTCAAGCATTTCTCAATGCTGTACCACAGTATATAGGGTATAATTCATTTTTTACAGTACCAGCTCTGATAGCTCTAATGATAAGGTCGTTTGATATTTCTCATCATTCTAGATATGCTTCTGCCAATTCATCATCAAATACTGATGCAGCATCTATCATTTTGTCTCTGTACTCTTCTGCTACTGATTGCAATTCTGCTGGAATTTCGTGTTCTACTACTTCGCTTCCCATTTCTCACTCAAATGTATACATTTTCATAGTCAAAAGATTTACAACTCCTTTGAAATCTGAAGCAGCTCCGTATGGGATTTCTATTACTACTCATTTGTCTGTCAATTTTTGTTTGATACTATCTACAGACATAAAGAAATCTGCTCCCATTTTGTCCATTTTGTTTACAAATGCCATCCTAGGAACTCCGTATTTGTCAGCTTGTCTCCAAACTGTTTCAGATTGAGGTTCTACTCATTGAGATCAGTCAAACACAGCTACTGCTCAGTCTAAAACTCTCAAAGATCTTTCTACTTCCACTGTAAAATCCACATGCCCTGGAGTATCAATCAAATTGATGTGATGATCATGCCAAAAACATGTAGTAGCAGCTGATGTAATTGTAATTCATCTTTCTTTTTCTTGTTCCATCCAATCCATGTCTGCTGCTCAGTCATGAGTTTCTCAAATTTTGTGTTTTTTACCTGTATAGAAAAGAATTCTCTCACTAACAGTAGTTTTTCAGGCATCGATGTGAGCCATGATACCAATGTTTCTGACCTTGTTTAAAGGTGTTTCTTGTGCCATTTCTTCAAATATTTAAAATATTAAAATTTCTGTTTTGCAAAAAAATGCAAAATTTTCAGTAGAAAATATAAGAAAAGCCAATCTTTTTTCAAGCAGAAATTAGAAAAATTTTGTATTGACATTCACTATCTTTAATATATACTTATTGTGTCACCAATAAAAAATTATATGAAAGACAGGAAGCAAACAAAATTCGAGGAGCTCGATCCTCACCAAATCAAACTATTTGAGCAGAAAAAGAACGAAAGGGTTTATCCTTTCCAAAAGAATGCCATGTCTCTGGCTTTGCTAGAGCTCTCACAGATGTCCACCGTTCGGACTATCTTTAAAGACAGTCTTGAACAGTCATTTGAGAAAAAATTTAGAAGAAGAAAAGTCATGGATGGCGAGTTCGAAAAAGTTCTCGACTGGTTTGAAAAAACGGGTTTAGTGGTATCTTTCGAGGTATCGATGACTATCACTCAAAAATTCCATGACCTCATGGACAAAAACTTTGGGTTTGTTGTCTTCAAACATCCACTCCCCAAGCCAGGCGAGGACTAGACTGCTAACACAAAAAAGCGACATTGAAACTCAGTGTCGCTTTTCGCTTTTTTAAAAAATTATTTTAATCTGATGATAGTGCTGATTTAATCACTATAGAATTATTTATTACTTCATGTTTTACATTTCAGAGAATCTCTTTTTTGTTAGGAAAATCTTTCGTTCATGGGATTATTCTCAAACTATTTCCCAATCAATTGATTTCTTTTACATCTGATGTATCTATGGTATTTAGCTTGTCCAGCATTTCTATAACTGAATCTAGTTTGGACAAAAACTTTTGTTCTCCAGATTTATCGACATTTACATTTGATAATTTTTGTAGATGTTTTAATTCTTGGTTTGTCAATTTTGTCATTTTGATTATTGAACTAATAAATTAATTTTTCATTCCAAAGCTGGTTTGTCTTCAAATTCTACTCTAGCTGAAATAGTGTATGCACCATCTTGTAAATATGTGTGTGTAGTTTCCGCACAAGATCTACCATCACATTCCAAAGTTTCTCAATTTCCAAAATTTCGATAAATCTTTTTTGGCATGCCATCTATGGTAATACTCATTGGCACATCTTCTCATACACTTGCCAACTGTGCAGGATGTTCGTCTAGCGATATAGTGATATTGGTTTCTGGTTTTTTTACATTTATGATAGTTCATGTAATTGTAAATGTCAGACCTTTTTTTGTCCTCAAGGTGACAGATGGATAGTATACTCCATTTTCATTTGTGAAATCATATTCATATGTGTGAGATACTATAGATTCTGAAAGATTTGTATTTTTGATCCCATCCCCAAAATCTCGTGAAAAGTAAACAATTTCATCATTTGGATCATTTAATGTAGTGGTAGAGGCATCGAGCTTGACAGTAAATGGTGATGTTCAGACTGTCTGTGGAGAAATCAGTAAATTTCAGATAATTGTCTCTCTATTTATGGTAATATTGATGATTTTTTCTGTTTTGATTTGTCTGTCTATATCTGATATTTCTAGCAATAGTGACTGGTCTTTATCTTCGTCTATGGTGACTTTGAAAGAATTTGGATCTGAAAATTGTGACGGTATTTGGAGTTCGTCTTTGAATAATTTTCTTTGAGTTGATGGCGTATCTGGGTTTATACTAGTAATATTTAGTGTCAATGTGGTAGGTAATTGGGTTAATTCAATTTTGTCTGGATCTGCATATATATTGTTTGAATCACTTGCCGTAATGGTATAAGACACAGAAAAATCTGTTGGAACTTCTCACTGCTCTACTCTAATAGGGAAAGTATAAACATAATCTGACAATGCAGGGAAAGAAACACATACATTGTAAACTCATTCATTTCTATACTCATTTTGGAATTCTACTGAGCTTGTATTGTCCCAAATTCCATTACATTCAGAGCTTCGTTTGATATCATAAGGTAAATTGAAGTCTTTGAACACAGATGCCGCATCAAATTTTAGTTTTACTGGATTTTTTCAGACCAGTAGGGATGAGTTTAGTGTCTGAATTTTTGTTTGTTCACTTTGGACTGATATTTCTGATGGGATTCTAATTTCCTGTAGATATGCCGCATCATACACTTTTATTTTTGGACTTTGTGATGCATCTAGGTAGTTTATCTTTAATTCTGGCTGATATGCTCACATTTGGGTATAAAAACAAGTTCAACCAAATGTCTGTCAGTCTGCGGACAGAGGCAAATCTTGACCATTTCAGCAAGACAATACAATACTAGTGACTTTTGAAGATCACAAGTTTACTATTTCACTTTTGTAAGCTGTAGTATTTAATGTAAATGAAACATTTATTGGAGCGATCAATTTATTGTAGTCTGATTTTGGCAAATCTACAGTAGTAAATTTTTGGTTCTTTACGATTATTTGTGAATAAACCAATTGCTTATCTCACAAACTCTCACAATTTTCACCGTATTCGGACAATCTATTTAGCATCATGACAAGCAAAAATGCTACAAATATCATTACGATAAATGAAAGCACAGCTCAAATAAAAAACTGTCATTTCCTTTTGTTTTTGGTGGTGATGAGTCTGTTTAAATTTATCAAAAATACTCACAATCACAAAAAGAACATCAATCCAAAAAATACTATAGAAAACAGTTGTAATAAATTTACAGCTGTACATCAACTGATTCAAAATGTGGCTAATCTATCTGGATTGTTTATCAGAGAGTAAAATATAGCCACTAATCATCACAAAAACAATAGTAATAAAATTCCACAACCAAGCATAAATTTTTTGAAAGAAAAACTTCTAGCATTGGAATTTTCTGCATTTATATTTTTGTTTACACGGATTTCCTTTTCTCATTCTATATTTGTAGACAATGCAGCCAATGTGGATTTATTTTTGGAATACAAATCGCTCAATCTTTTCATTTGTTCATCAATCTCTGCGTGCTGATCACTCGTAAGTTCATCATTTTTTGATAATTCTTTTAGTTCTCTGTACTTTTCTTGGATTTGTTGTTGCTGAGACATTAGGCTGTCTATTGTCTGCTTTGTAGTGTCTAGGGACGAATGTGGTGTCGTTCAAGTATTTCATGGATTTGTACCTGACACAAAAAATGGATCTACCATAATTCTTTTTGTTTTAATAATAAAAAAAATTTATCAATTTTTTAAAAAATAACTATTTTTTGGATAAATTCAAGTGTTTTACTCTTTGTATGCAAAAAAAATTGTGGCTTGACAACTAGCATTTGGTTTTACAAGCAAAAAAAGTCCCCAAAAATTTGACAAAAAAAACTTTTTTGGATATAATTGTTTTGATGAAAGTTTTATAAATTATTTCACAATCATGAAAACAAAATTTAATCACCTTGGTATACTCAGTGGACTTGCTATTGCGTTATTTGTTATTGGGATCACTTTTGCTGATACGATAATGACCAACCTGGATAGCCGCTATTTGGAAAATGTAGATGCAAGTAGCGAAAGTTATTCACAAGTGACATATCCACAATGATGAGACAATGGATATTTTATCTGGTGATCCACTGTGGATTGAGATTTTAGTGTGACGATGGATTGAGTAAAAAATCCTTTGGTTTGTTTGGAACAAATTCGTGGATATTATTTCAATCCTGCACGATGAGAAACAATTTTACCTTTGGATGAAAAAACACTTGATGAAGTCATCGTGAAATGAGAGTCATGATATGATGAAATAAGTATGGAATGAGGATTGTATACCACATGTTTTTCTACAGTAAAGGGGAATACTGTAGACCCAGATGCCATTTTTGGGTATGTGAAATATACTAATCCATCGCAAACCAACACAATATGGGCATGAGTTTCGTGAATTGATACAGAAAATATTGAATTTACTGAAACATTATTTTTGGTTGGCGGATGAGAATGAAGCGATATATCTGCTTCTGGATGGATATGGGATAGTGTTTCAGAAAAATGAAATGTATGATACAATGAAAATTGAGATTACTCACAAATTAGAGTACGCATCCGTTGAGATTTGGAAGTTTTGGATGCAAAATATAGTGATGGAAAGTGGACAACAGACCAAACTTCACTAGATATAAAACTTTCTGGTGTGACATGATACAACTGGATATTGGAGTGAGATATAGATTGATGAGCTATGAAAGGATCTTTTGATTCTAATTTTGAAACTGTGCAAGTAAATTTGGCTGAAACAGCTGGAGAAAAGACAATAAAATATTCATTGGAAGTTGAACCTAGAGCTATGAATGCAGAAAAAAGAGTCGTTTGGAATGATAGCTACAATATATTATTGAAATGAAACGATGGATGATCTGGTAATGAAGGTGGAAATTGAGATAGTGGAGAAGTAGATGATAACTGAGAAGTAAGACCTACACAAAAGCCAGAAATAAAAATAATATGACCAAGCTCAGATTGGGCGATGAGCAAAACTGTAGAGGCAATTGCTGAAAATGAACCTACCTTGTTTCAGTATGCCATAACTACTGCCAATATTTGTGACAGTAGTTTGTCTTTTAGTAATTACACAGCCCAAGAACAGATACATTTTACATGAGAATCTGATAATGGTAAGTATGTATGTTTTCTAGCAAAAAATGAAGTTGGAGAAACATTCAAAATCTCAAATATGATAGAAAAAATTGATAGAACTCGTCCTGTATGTGGAGAGCGAGTTTATTCTACAAATCCAAGCAACTGGACAAATGGACCAATAATCGTATCTCTGTCTGGTTCTTATGATACATGAGCATGAATACTGTCTGTATGAAGTCCTTGTAGTATCAGTAGTAATACGACTTGTAGTATCACTATCAGCGATAATGTATGATTGGCACAAGAATGTGTTTCAGATATGATTCACCCAAATATAGATACACAAGCGCCTATAGTATCTTTTGACAAAGAAAGTGGAGAAGAAAATACTTCTCACAGCGTGGTAGTGACTGTTTCTGATAGTCCTGCGTGACTACCTGCAAATCAAAAAATAAAATACAGATGGCAAACAAGCTCAACATGTAGTACAACAAATAGTGATTATACAGAAAAAGCATTGAGTCCGACAAGTGAATGAACAAATAGTGCAAGCGCTAGCGTCACTACACCATGACTAGACAATGGAAGTTATTATCTGTGTATACTATGAGCAAGTGTATCAGATAGAGCATGAAATACAAATGCAACTACTAAAACAGTCTGAAGATTTGTAGTAAATAACGAACACGGAGCAGCTACAGGAAATAATAATCCAAGTGGTACTTTGGTTGCTTTTGGTACTAATACGGTATATAGCAATTGGACTACTACCAATACTATTGATCTAGTTTGGTATCAAGGAGCTACATGAGGATATATGTTTAGCAATACAAACAATACTGGATCTATTGATCCAAGCATGTGATATACGCCTGTAAATTCAAACTCTACGACTATAACTATATCTGATCAATCACAAAATTATAAATATGTATGTGCTTTTGGACAATCTGGAAGCACTGTACAGACTATATGTTCTGATTATCAGATCAAAATTGATCGTACTGAGCCAAATATTTCTTTGCAATATCCTAGCAATGGAGATAGATTTGCAAAAAATTCATCTATAGTATTAAATTGGAATGGATCTGACAGTGAGTCTGGAATTTCTGGATATGTTTTGAACATAATTTCTCCAAATTCCAATTTGACTTATGATCTTGCAGCTGGAAATACTACAAAACAAATAACAATTAATGAAGTATGAAATCGATACTGGTCTGTAAAAGTCTGTGATAAAGTTGGGCTTTGTACCACATCTAGTAGTCATAACTTCTCTGTTTATGACAACGCATCTGGAGGAAATATTGTGGGTTCGTGATTTTACGCTATTAGTCCTACACTAGGAACACAAATTAATGTGTGAAATGATGTAGTACTCAAATGGAACCACGGAACAAACAAAAGTGGATATGTTTGGGAAGTAAAAAAAGCTAATTGAGACACTGTAGTCACATGACAAACAAATGGAAATACGGTGACAGTAAGCAATACATATTTTAGAGCAGGAAGTTATTCTTGGTCTGTAAAAGATGTATATACAGAAGACATCGAAGAAATTCAATTATTTTATATAGTAAATAGTTCATCATTACCAGATCTCAAAGCTGATAGATTTGAATTTGATGAAATTGAATATGCAGATTTGGATGAATATTATAGTTCAAACAGAATTACTATTGATTGATTGAGTGATGGTCGATATACTTTGGTATCTTTGAAAGATGGAAAATGAGCACTATATATCAACAAAAAATTTGTCTGAAGTACTGGAATTGTCCAAAACTGAGACAGAGTGCATGTAGAACTAAAAGCTAGTGACAAATATGACAAAACTGTATCTACTACTTTGTATGTGGGTATAGGAAACAATACTGTATCTAGTGAATTTAAAGTAACCACCAAAGATGGTATCAACTGATGGGACAGTTCATCTCTGACTCCTTTGCAAAAATTGTGGTGAATATCCTTCATAGACAATTTGGTAGAAATGTACAAATATGATGAAGAAAAATTGGCTACATTTTTGTCTACATTTATGCAAGTATTGCAAGATAAATCTGACTACTATGCGCAAGAAATAGCAGATGCAGAAAATGATGGAGATGAAGATCTGGTAAAAGAATACAAGACATATAAACAGGCTGTAGATTTCTTGTATACTACTGCGAAATACCGTCTAAATAATTTAGAATTGGAGGACTACAGAATATATATAGCTCCAAATGGAAAGCAATATGTGGTAAAATATGATTATGACAGATTGGCTTATACATCTCCTGACTTTGCTCGTGCAAAATATTTCCCTACTTGGGAATTGTTTGTAAATCATATTGATTTAAACAATCCTGCAGCTGGAAAATGGTGAATTTTGGGAAATGTGATAACTACTCACAATGGAAAAAGTTATACTATCTATGAAACAAAATGAAAATGGACATCTAGCAATTTTAAAGTAGCAAAATATTTTGATACAAAAGAAGATATTATAAACCATATTTTGGCAAATAATCCTGCTTCAAATTGGGATCACAGAGTGGATACAAATTTTGATCAAGTAAGCTACACAGCACCAAATGGAAAAGTGTACAAAATATTTAAAACTAGTAGCAAATGAAACAATCCAGACATGTATTCTTCATACAACTTTGTAGATGCTAAATACTTTACAAGTTTGGATGCAATAAAAAAATATATATCAGAAAATAACAAAAGATAGAATAATTGCTAGCCACGAATCGGGGAAAATCAGCAGTTTGCGGTCGGCAGTTGGAAACTGTTAGCTAGTGGCTAACCACGATTTCTCGTTTTCACTTTGGCAGAGAATTTCACAAAATTCGTGGATTGAGTTGTTTTATCTCTTTGTATGAATATTTGTTTTTTCTACACCATTTGATCAAATTTTTGGTTTCGGATACTGAAACGGTTTTTGTATCCAAAGGTTTGTAGCTAATCAATTTTTGGACATTTGTAAATTGATCCATGTTTTGGAAAGCATAACTATATCACATAATTTTGTAATAGTTGTCTAGAATGCTTTTTTGAAAATAAATATTGTCAAAAGATTTTTCTCATTGCTGCTTTATCTGCTCATCGAGTTTGTCTGTTCACATAAAATAAGCAACTAGTACCAATCTCCAATCTCAATATTTTTTGTATAAAGATGTGAGATACTGTGCAAATGCTTGGGATGATTTGCTTACATTTAGCCTTTCATCGACTTCTCTAGAAATCGTGAGTCAGTAATCATTTCGCAATTTTTCGTCCAATGATCGATATGGTAGCTCAAAATCTCATAAAATAGCTATATAGCTAAAATCTACTGGAACTTTTTGAGATAAAAAAATATCTTGTATTTGTGTTAGGTGGTACTGCGACATACTGTATGTGTAGGAAATATCCTTTTCGATTGATTTTATTGCTTTGGATAGATCAACACTTTCTGTAGGCTGAAATTTGGTAGCATCTATCTCTGATCACAAAAATGAAAAAATATCGCTATCCTCATCTTCCAATCATAAATTTTCCACAATAGAATCCATAGAGTCTACTTTTGATTTTTTGTGTGGGAGGATAAACTGCACTATCAAAAATATTACAAAAAATCACAATATGACATATCTGACTGTCATATTTTTGTCAGCATAGTAATTTTTTACCTTACCCTTTACTGTTTCTATGATTTTTGGATCGGTTTTTTCCATGTTTATGATTTATAAATATAAACTGATTTAATTTTACATATATCATACAATATTTCAAGCTGGAAATTTATTTTGAAAAATTTGGATTTTTTGAAAATAATATTGAAAATTTGTGGCAAATTTTTATAAGGTAGTTTCTACGCATTTATTGTATAACCGTATTCAAAATTTGTCGAGAGAATCGTTGAAAATCTTTGGATATTGTGCTTTATGATAAAAATGTAGATGTTTCTTTGCATTTTTTTTGATTCTGGATAAAATTAGATTAGTCATTTTATATAATAATAGAAATAAAAATGAGTATTGATGTAAAAAGTTTTGTTTACAAAAACATTATCCCTTATGAGGGAGATGCTTCATTTTTGGTTTGACCTACAGAAAAAACCCAAAAAGTTTGGGAAGCTTGTAAAGTAGCTTTGAAAAAAGAGAGAGATAACGGAGGATGTTTGGATGTGGATGTGGTAAATATTGCTAGTATCACTAGCCACAATCCATGATATATTGACAAAGATAATGAAGTAATTTTTGGATTGCAAACTGATGAATTGCTGAAAAGATCTATCAAACCTTTTGGATGAATCCGTTTGGTAGAAAAAGCTGTGGAAGAAAAATGAAAAACTTTGGATCCAAAAGTAGTTGAAATATTTGAATATGCAAAAAACCACAATGATGCAGTATTTGATGCATATGACGAGGAAATCAAAAAATTTAGATCAAACCATTTGGTGACAGGACTACCTGACAACTATGCTAGAGGTAGAATTATTTGAGATTACAGGAGATTGGCACTTTATGGTACAGACTATTTGATACAAGAAAAAGAAAACGACAAAGCTATGATTTGATGAGAAATGGATGAAGATAAAGTAAGACTTAGAGAAGAAGTGCAAAATCAAATTAGAGCCTTGAAAGATATTGCAAAAATGGCTGCTGGATATGGATTTGATGTAACGAAACCAGCTACAAATGCCAAAGAAGCTGTACAACGAGTATATTTTGCATATTTGGCTGCTGTAAAAGAGCAAGATGGAGCGGCAATGTCTCTTGGAAATGTGTCATCATTTTTGGATATATTTATTGAAAAAGATTTGAAAGACGGAATTTTGACAGAAGAAACTGCACAAGAATTGATTGATCAATTTGTAATTAAATTGAGAATGGTAAGACACTTGAGACCCGCAAGCTATGATGAAGTTTTTGGCGGAGATCCTACTTGGGTGACCGAGTCTATCTGATGAGAATTAAATGACTGAAGGACAAAAGTGACAAGAACTTCGTTTAGATTTTTGCAGACATTATACAATCTTTGACCTGCACCAGAGCCAAATTTGACAGTATTATGGTCTGATAAATTACCAGAATGATTCAAAAAATTCTGTGCACAGGTTTCAATTGATACATCATCAATACAATACGAAAATGATGATCTAATGAGACCTCTGAGATGAAGCGATGATTATGGTATTGCGTGCTGTGTATCATACCAAGAAATATGAAAGAGAATTCAGCATTTTGGAGCTAGATGTAATCTGGGAAAAACATTGCTTTTGGCTATAAATGGATGAAAAGATGAAGTTCATGGAACTCAAATGATTGATTCTATACCAGAGCTGAAACACAGAGATGTACTGGATTATGATGAAGTTGTGGCAAATTTCAAAATTGCTATGCAAGAAGTGGCTAGAGTTTATGCCAAAGCTATGTACATCATCCACTATATGCACGATAAATATTACTACGAGAGAGCTCAAATGGCTTTTGTAGATACTCATCATGGTATAGATATTGCTTATGGTTTGGCTGGAATATCAATCGTAGCAGATAGTCTTTCAGCTATCAAATATGCAAAAGTAAAACCAATCCGAGATGAAAGATGAATCGCTGTAGATTACGAAATTGAGTGAGAATTTCCAATGTACGGAAATGATGATGATAGAGTTGATAATATTGCAAAAGAAATGGCTGAATATTTGTTTGAACAGCTGAAAACACACAAAGCATACAAAAATGCAAATCCTACTCTATCGCTTTTGACTATCACATCAAATGTGATGTATGGAAACAATACTGGAGCAACTCCAGATGGTAGAAAAGCTGGTGAAGCTTTTGCTCCATGAGCAAATCCAATGCACTGCCGCGATCATTCGTGAGCTATAGCTTCTCTGGATTCTGTAGCTAAACTGGATTATGAATATGCACAAGATGGTATATCAAATACTTTTTCTATAGTGCCAAAAACATTGGGAGCAGACAAAGAAGAACAAGTAAATAATTTGGAATGATTATTGACTGGTTATTTCAAAAAATGAGCACACCATTTAAATGTAAATGTATTAAATAGAGAATTACTTCAAGATGCATACGAGCATCCAGAAAATTATCCACAATTGACGATCAGAGTTTCTTGATATGCTGTAAACTTCACAAGATTATCAAAAGCTCATCAATTGGAGGTAATCGCTCGTACATTCCACGAGAGTATGTAAAATCACCCCAACCACTCCTTGAAAAGGAGGGGCTTATCCAAATAAATAATCTCCCATTCTTTTTCAAAGAAGGGGTCGGAGGATGATTTAAATATACTATTTTAGCTTTTAGCATGTAAATATGATCAACAAAATGTCCAATGAAGAAACAAAAGAAATAAATGCTAAATTACAGATAAGAGAAGTCGAAGAAAAGGATATGGAAGATATTTGTGGCATACATGCTAGGTGTTGGAAAGAAAATTTTAAATGAATCATTGATCAAAAGCATTTAGACAACTTTGGTAGAGATCCTAAAAAATGGCGAGAATCTATTTGTGAAAAAGATTCATCTACTTATTCTATGTTTATTTATAATAAATGATGAGATGTCGTATGATTCATAGATTGATGAATTTGAGAAAAGAAGGAATTTGATTTTGAAATTTATGGATTTTATGTAAATCCAGACTTTCAAAGAGAATGAGTTTGAGGAAAATTGTGGGAATATTTGCTAGATAGTAAAAAATTTAAAGATAAAAAGAGCTTTTATTTACGGACATTGAAAGACAATATTGTTTGATGAAATTTTTATAAGAAAATGTGATGAAAAATAGTAGATGAAATAAAAAAAGATATTGGAGGAAAAAAATATGATCTAGTCTGTTACGCTCGGCAAAGATAAAAATTTAAATTGTAAATTATATATTATATGCTAAAAGTTCATTCAGTGGAAAGTTTCTGAACGCATGACTGACCATGAATTAGATTTGTGGTTTTTTTGCAGTGATGTGTTTTTAAATGTATCTACTGTGAAAACGCTGATACAATCCCTATGGAATGAGGAAAAGAAATGAGTACAGACGAACTATTTGAACGCGTAAAAAAAACTGTGCCATATTTTGGAGAAACATGATGATGTACAATTTCTGGATGAGAGCCGACACTGCAAGCAAAAGAATTGATCCCACTTTTTAAAAAATTGCACGAAGAAGGGATAAATACATGCTTGGATACAAATGGGTGGATCTGGAATGATGATGTAAAAGAATTGGTAGAACATACTGACATATTTTTGCTTGATATCAAACATATTGATCCAGAATGGCACAAAAAAATTACATGACAAGACAATGCTCCAGTCTTGAGATTTTTGGATTATCTGGAATCAAAAGGGAAAAGAGTCTGGCTAAGGCATGTTTTAGTGCCTGGATATTCAGATCAAATGAAGTATTTTGAAGAGATGGGAAAGAGGTTTGGAAATTATAAATGTGTAGAAAGGATGGAAATTTTGCCGTATCATAGATTGGGAGAATATAAGTGGAAAGCTTTGGGGTGGAAATATCCGCTGGATGGAGTTCTTCCTCCTTCAAATGAGGTCGTAGATCAAGCAAAAAAGATTTTGGAAAAATATTTTGATAAAGTGATGGTGAGGTAAATAAATTGAGATAATAGAGTTGCAGTTTATTCTCTGTATAAAAATGCAAGAAATTATTTTGAAATGATATAGACAAAATGTTTTGGCTGTGATATTTAATGCAAAATGACAAGTTTTTGTGTGACAAAATAAATGATGGTGACAAGATCGGACATTTGTCAAATGATGAATAGAAAAATGAGAATCTAAAAAAAATGCACTATATAGGGAAATATTTGAAGAAACTTGATTGAGAGAAAGCTCTCTGGAAATAATATATGAATATAAAAATGCTTTTAAAAAAGATTTTTCTCAAGAGGAAATACAATGGAAAATAAAGAATAAAAATGAATATTTTAAATGAAAAGAAGATCATATTTTTGTAGTTTCATACAATGGTCTATGAACGATAGATCTTGGGACAACTGATGAATTGATTGATTACAAATGGGTTGATATTGATGAAATATGATCATATATAAAAAATAAAAAGCTGTTATCTTTGCTTGATTTGTGTTTTTTGAAAAAACTGATTAAAAGAGAAATTTTGAAAAAAATGAAATATAAATAAAAATTTTATACCAATCCTTTGATGTGTAAAGATTCGATAATTTCAGTTTGATTAAATGCAATTTCTAATCACTTTATTTCATCGTACGAATATCGTTTAGCTTCTGTTTCTGGGATTAATACTCATTCTGCCTTACCAATATAAAGGTGATTTATGCTCCGTGTATTTTGTGATGTATATCCAGTAAATGAATATTTGTCAAATGATACTAAATTCAATCAAGTCTCTTCTTTGACCTCTCTAACTACAGCTTCATCCAAAGATTCTCATTCTTCAAGTTTTCCACCTGGGAAACCCCAAGCATTTGGAAAAAGTTTCTTATCACTTGCTCTTTTTACAAGTAATATTCTCTTGTTATCATCAATAATAATTGCTCCTGCTGTAATTAATTGCATATAAATTTGATTTATTGGTAAAAATATTTAGTATTTTGTAGTATTTATAATGTATTATTATCTTATAAATATGCAAGTAAAATCAATATCTAAAGGTGATAAATTACGAAGCACTCTTATACAATACTGTGGAACTTGTCCTCGAACAGCCTGACCAATTCTTGCACAGAAAATGAAAAAAAATGATTTTTTAGATTGGGAAAGAGTTTTTGTAGCAATTGAAAATGAGCAAATTATTGGATTTTGTACTTTTACAAAAGAAGATTGAATTTCAGATTGTGATTACTCCCCTTTTGTCTGATTTATTTTTGTGGATGAGAAATATCGTTGAAAGAGATATAGTGAAAAAATAATAGATTCTGTAGAAGAATATGCAAAAACTTTAAATTTTAAACAACTATATATTGTTTCTGATCATAAATGACTATACGAAAAATATTGATTTGCAAAATGTGATAAAAAACTGGATGAGTTTGGTCGTGTGGA
>CAMVSQ010000002.1 GCA_947170225.1 uncultured bacterium
AATTTTCCTACCAACATTTCCAAATATTCTTTGGAACCCATTGGCTTTCCTGTTCCGTCGATATATCTCACATCTACATCTATAATTTTTAATTCTCTAGCATTATTCAATCTGACTACTAATTTTGGTTTAGCTCATTCACTCTCATCATCACTCTTTCAACCGCTATTTTTAACAGGTTTATCAGTCTGACTTTCTTCATCGTATCATCATTGACCTTCATCTACTTCTTCATCCATATTTGGTCCATCCCAATCTTCATCATAAAATAATTCTGAAGCTCAAGTAAAATCTATAATCGTGAAATAATCTTTTCCATCAAAAACTCTGGTTCATCTTCAGATAATCTGTTTAAATTCTGTCATGCTCGTAATATTACGACAAAGCACGATATTTCTTACATTTCTCGCATCTACTCAAGTAGTTAGCATTTGAGAAGAAGTAACGATAGTTGGAATCGTTTTATCATTATCTTGGAATCTCTCTAAATACATTCTTCAGATTTCTCATTCATTACTGGTAATTCTGACACAGTAATCATTATCTTTCACCTGTTTAAATTCATTGATTGCATCTCTCATTCATGCTGCATGTTCTTGATCTACACAGAAAACGATAGTTTTATCATCTTTATGAATCTGCTTTAATATCTCTTGTGCTACTAATTTCCTTCTTTCTGGAACTATGATTTCTCTATCAAAATCTTCTAATTTATAAAATTCTTTTTTTGCTTCTCATCTCACGACTGTTACATCACTATCCATCACGAGTTCATCTAAATTCGTTCTAATTCTTTTGACTTTGTATGGGCTAAGAAATCAGTCATTGATTCATTCTTTGAGAGAATATTCATAAACTGGATTTCCAAAATATCGGTAAGTATTATTGTTATCTTGTCTTTTTGGAGTAGCTGTCATTCATAGTTGAAGTGCACTACTGAAGTATTTTAGAATTTCTCATCGGTTTCCATCTTGTTTTGCTCATCATCTATGACATTCATCTATTATAACCAAATCAAAAAAATCTGGATCATATTGTTTGTAATATTCTGTGAATCAAGTTTCTTCCGTTGTTTCACTTTCAGTATCTTCATCACTTCATGAAATGATTGCCTGATATATCGCAAAGAAAACATTTCCATTTGTTGGCACTTGTCATAATGCTTTCTTGATTTCTACTCCTCTAATCCATTTACAGTCTTTTTCTATCGGATTGAATGTATTGATTGCCTGTTTTATCAAAACATTTCTATCTGCTAGGAATAGAATACGAGGTCTACGATTTGCTCATTCTTTATTCCATTTCGCTTGAAGTAATTTATATACGATTTGAAATGCTACATAAGTTTTTCCAGTTCCTGTCGCCATTGTCAGTAAAATTCTCTGTCTTCATTTCGCAATGGCACTCAGAACTCTCTGGATCGCCAAATCCTGATAATAACGAGGTCTTTTATTACTATCTTGATAATAAGGAATTCCCAAAATTTGCTGTCTTAATGTAGCTGATTCATCAGTATATCTTTCATATAATTCTGAAGGAGTTGGATATTTATCTATATATTTTCAGGTTCATTCGTTCATATCTCGTTCATAAATTTCATGTCCGTTTGAAGTATAAACCCATCTCACTCCTAAACTTTTTCCATATCATTTTACTTGTTCCAATCATTCCGTTGGTGGCAAATCTTCTTTTTTCGCTTCAACTATAGCCAAATTTAGTCCATAATCTTTCAGCAAGTAATCTACATATTTTGGAGTTCATCTTTTTCCTCCTGGTAAAATTCTTCAATCAGTAAAAGAGTATTCTCTTTCTATTTGAGATTCATTTCGTCCCTGCTCATGTAGTGCAGGATCTATAAGTTTAACTCTAGTATCAGATTCAGAATAGCTCATAATTTTTACAATATTAAAATAAGAAGATTTTTTAGTTTATATTTTTGTCTCTTTTATTCAAGAAAAACAGTATAAATTTAAAAAATTTTTATGTATATATTGTTTTGTGTTTTAATTTTATGAAAGTAATTTTTAATTTCGGTGTTTATTGAAAATTAAGCCGATTTTTTTTAAAATTTTCTAGCTAGAAATTTGACAAATTTAAATTTTTTATTACAATTATGTTTGTATGATTTTTTTTATTTTTAATCTTGCTGTATGGATAAGAAAATTTTTATAGAAAAAACGAAAAAAAATTTGAAATGAACAATGAAAAAATGATGACTTTTTGCAAAAATAAAAGATAAATTTTTTCTTGTACCAAAAAATGTCAGGCTAATTTCATTGTCTGTATTTATTTTTATGCTCGGATGGTGAATTTGATGAGATACATTTTATTCTGTATTTATAGAGTCAATAGTTGAAAATGTGTTTCGAGTCTCATTAATTTGAGCGATTTTGCCATTTGTGAAATTGTTTGTGGCTCCGTCTGTATGAGAAATAAATGATGATTCAGACAAAAAACATGTATTTTTGTTTAGTAAAATTTTGTATATAATTGCAAGTATTTTTTATGTCTCGGCTTGAATTTTAAAAAATCCATGGTTATTGCTAGTTGCTGTGATATTTAATGGAGTTGGAAGTTCGGCCACATTTGTTACTTATTATAGTTCTGTCCGTGAAAATTGTAATAAAAATCATAGTGAAAATTCGTGGTGATTATTTTTTACAGGATACAATGGAGCTTATGTAGTTTGAGCTTTAATTTCGGCATTGATTATTTCATATATTCATTTGCCGTATTTATATGTATTTATAGCGATTTTTTCTATATTATCGTTGATGATTGATTTTAGGATTCCATTTAACGAATCTAAAAATAAAGAAATCTCAAACAATCATTTTGATTTTGTAAGGAAATTTTTTAAAAAATGTTTTTCTGTACAATCTATGAGAAAAATGGTTTTATCTTTGAAATCGTCGTCTAGATCTTTGTGGAATGGATTATGATACTGTATGTTGTATGCACTTTTGGATTATTTGAGTTTGTTGTTTATACCACTTGTAGCTTTGGAACACGGTTTAGGATTGGGGCAAATCGCGATTGTGTTTGCAGTAATGAGATTGCCGTACATATTCAATTTATTTGTTTCTGGTTGGGATGAGTGATTTAATAAAAAATTGTTTATCGCTATAATTTTGGTATTTTTGTCTTGATTGTTTGTGTTGCTTTGATTTGATTTATCGTTTGTGATGATGATTGTTGTTTCATTTTGTATATCTTTTTGATTATCTGTCATGAAGCCAGTTGTTTCGGCGATGATTACAGAGCATGCAGAAAAAAATAATATATGATTAATTTCTGGAGCTGAACAATTTTCTACATTCCTTTGAAATATTATGTGATCGATTTGATTTGGAATTTTGTCATCAATTTTTACTATGAATATAGCATTTTTTGTTGTTTGACTTTCTTTGGCTGTTTTAGCTGGATTGAGTTTTGTAAAGAGAGGGAAAGAGAAAGTGAAGAAGATGAAAATTAAGAATTAATTTTTTGTTGTGTTTTGTGTCATTTTGAAGAACAAAGCGACGAAGAATCTAAAAATTTTCAGTCTCCTTGCAATTCTGCGAGGTTACTAGCTCCTTTCATAAAGGAGCATAAAATTCTTCACTCCACTTTGTTTCGTACAGTATAACTGCATAAATTCAGAATGACGATTTTACTATTATTATGGCAATGGAAATCTTTGGCAAAATGAAGTGACTTCTTTTTTTATTTCGGATAATTTTGAATCATTATTTCTATTTAGAATTGCTTGGTGGATGAATGAAGCGATTTGTTTTGTATCATCTCATTTCAATCCTCTTGTTGTCATGGCTGGCATTCAGATTCTGAGTCCTGATGGGTCAAATGGTTTACGAGGGTCATCTGGGATTGTGGATTTTGATGTAGAAATTCAGACCTTATCAAGTGTTTTTTCTATTTCTCATCACGAATAATCCTCTTTTGAGAAATTCATAATTATCATATGATTTTCTGTTCATCAATTTACTAAACTGTATCCGTAATTTTTCAGTTCTTGTGATAGAATTTGTGCATTTTCTAATGTTTGTCTTGCATATTCTTTGAATTCTGGTGTACTAGCTTCTTTGAGCGCTACTGCAATTCATGCTATAGTGTTCATGTGTGGTCATCATTGCATTCATGGAAATACTGCTCTATCAATTCTAGTTGGGATATTTTCTATTGTGTCTTCTGGTTTTTTTAGTGGATTTGAAACAATTCATTTACTCAAAATTAGTGCTCATCTTGGTCCTCTAAGTGATTTATGGGTTGTTGTCATCATTACTTGGAATCAGTGGTCAAGTGGGTTTGGAAGTAGTCATGCTGCGATAAATCATCAAATATGCGACATATCTGCATATGCTACGGCTCAAACTTCGTTCGCAATTTCAGCAAATTTATCAAAATTCAATGTCTTTGTATATGCACTGAATCATGCTAAAATTATTTTAGGTCTATGTTCGTGTGCTAATCTCCTGAGTTTATCAAAATCAATATCTCAATTTTCATTTGTTTTATATCTGATGAAATTGAATACTTTTGATATGAATGTCACAGGTGCTCAATGTGTTAGATGTCATCAGTGGCTTAGATCCATTCACAAAATTGTGTCTCATGGATTCATGAGAGCTGTATATACACACAAATTTGCTGCAGCTCCAGAAAGTGCTTGTACATTAGCATGATCAGCGTGAAAAAGATTCTTTGCTCTATCGATGGCAAGTTGTTCGATTTTGTCGGTATTTTCTTGTCATCAGTAGTATCTTTTTCAGACAAATCATTCTGAATATTTATTTGCAAAGACACTTGATTGAGCTTGTAAGACTGCTTTTGATTGGTAGTTTTCGCTTGCTATTAGCTCCATTCAACTTGCTTGTCTCTCTTGTTCATCAAGTATTGCTTGGTAAATTTCTGGATCTGTGTTTTGTAGCATGAGTGATTTGCAAAGAATATAAAATTTTCAGGTTTGCTTCTTTTGATGTTTTTATTTATTTTATTAGTTTTGATGCTTGAAATGAAAAATCATATCAATTTTCTCATAAAATAGTACATTTTTTCTTATATTGATATTCATTTTAAAAGCAATGGAGATTTTTGTTAATTAAAATCTACATAAAGATTTAAATTATTTTTATTAAATAATTCAATTATTGTCAAATCATATTATTAATTTCATTTATATTTTCAAATGTACATATTTTACTTCTATTATTACTATTTATGTAATTCGTTGATGTATTATATCATCATGGGTACATGTAATTTTGTAGTAGATTTGTATGTCACTTTTTTTGATTGGCTTTATCGTTATATTCGTTTTCATTTATCAATACAATTCAAATTCAATACTTTTTGGCAATCCTTAAAATTTCATCATTTATTTTATATGTATACATTGCAAATGGTTTTATATCGTTTAAATTATTATTTTCTTTGTTATTTTCATTTCACTTTATCAAAATTAATAGCTCATTATATGTTTTAGTATTTCATAATAATTCAGATGGTCATCATAAAAAATAGACACGATCTGTTCTTTGTCAATATTCAGTATATAAATTACTTCACGATCAGGAATCCTCGTTACAAACATGTAGAATTTGCTCTGGAGAGATTCATTCATAGATAAATGTATTGAATCATGTGTCGCCCCAAACACCAGTATTTTCAGTTCAAACTAATGAAAAACTTCTTGAAATTGCATAGTCCGGACGATTATATCCATTTGTTAATGTATAATCAATTTCACCATTATAATCTGTTTGATTTACTCTTTTAACTAAAGCATAAAAAGGTTGTCATTCTAAATTGTATATTTCTACTCAGTACTTTTTAGTTAACTCATCATCTCTATATTGTTCAATTGTTTCATGATTTAGAATACTGTCTGAAATTTCTTTTTTTGCCGTTTTTTTTGCTATTTCTAAATCATTATCAAACATTTCTGAAATATTTTTTCATATCAGAGATTTATGCAATTTAATCTTTTCTTCGTTTGATAATTTATCAATATTAAGGATATCCCTATATATTTTTAGATTTTCTATTGCTAAAATTTTTCATTTTTCAATTTGATATCGAAACAATTCTCTAATGTCTAAAAATACATTATAACTTATTTTGTTAAAGTGATAATCGATAATCAAATCTGATAATAATTCTGATTCACAAGAATTTATGTCAATTCATTCAAGATATTTTCAAACCATTTCTTTAAAATATGTTTTGGATTGTTCATTTCATAAGTAGTTTATTTCTGCCCTTGCTTCGAAAAATATTTTATTAACGATTAAATTTTTCAAAAAATCTTGAGAAAACATTTTTTGTGGCAGTTCTATACCTAATTTTAGTAAATTTTTAAAATTATCTATATTTCCCAATATTAATGATTCTGCTGAAAAGTATTTAGAATTAATTAATTCTTCTATAAAAGTTTTTCATGAAGTTGTTTCTAATTGTTCAATTTGTCATATATCTATTCATATTTTACCATTTAATCAAAGATCGTTACTTATTATATGCAATAGTTCGATTATTCCGTTTTCGTTAATTTTTCATTCAATATTAATAGATAGATATTTGTCACGATTATTCCAAAAATCTATAATTGTTTCTGTTCAATCTGCATTAATTATTCTCACATCTCCTCAATCTTTTCAAATGTAATTTACATCAAATTTGTTATTTCAAATATTTATTGTTTTTTCAACTCTTTGAGGTCTTCAACAGAATCCAAATTCAAGTAAAAATCTTCTAACATTTCCATCTGTTATTGTTTCAATTAATGGTCTGACTTTTTTGCTTAGTTGAGTTCTTGTTAACTTTCATAAAATACCATCTTCCGAATGTGCATCCAAAATTGACCATACTTGATCCTCTGATAAGTTTAATTTTTGTCCTGTTGTTTTTTCATATTGTTCTTCTATGTGATTTTTTATATCATTTAACAATTCTTGTAATTTTCATTCATCAGTTTCGTTAATTACATTTTCTAGTGCGTTATCCATGTATTTGCTATTTTCAATGGCTTGCTCCTGTGTTACCTCGAATTCGTGTGATTGTCAGTCGAAATAGTTTTGATTTCTTTTCTTTTTGGTTTTTACATTCTCTTCTGTTTTATCATCATGACTCTCTGCGTCTTCTGTTTGTTGCTTACTACTTTCATTTTCTTGGTCTTCTGGTTCTGTATTTTGACTTTCATTATTATTCTGTTCTTGAATTGTATTAATAAGTTCTAATGTCTTTTTTAAATTTTTTAGTTGATTCTCACTTACGTTCGGTATTGTAAATTTTCATTCTATTGTTTTATTTAATATATCCATTACTTCTTCATATAATTCTGTATCAGCGGAAATTCGAGATATTAGTTGTGGCTGATCACTGTTTAATATTTGTAATCATTGTTTTCATGCGGAAAATCATGTCGTAATTCATGTTGTGAGCGTTGTTATTATTGCGGTTGATAAAAAATTCTTTGGATTCCGATCTATCTCGAAATTTGAATTTCAGATACCATTTACCATTTCCATTACTAAGTTTCATGCTGCTAACTGTAGTCATTCTTGTAAATTTTCTTCCAATATTTCTCTTCAGACTGATTTTAAGAAATATTTTCATACTAATTTTATTCATCATTCATTTTTACATATACTACTTATTAGTTGTTTTCATAATCATGTTCACTTTCACAATAGAACATCATTTGGACTAATCAATTCTAATCAACTCTGTATTGAAGCTGATAACATACTATACGCAAATGCTCATGTTCAATCTAATCAACTATTTATCGCTTCTCAATAGCTTTGTCAGACTTGTGTTATAAACGACATTCAAAATAATCATGCCCTTGATACCACATTTTCACTTATCGTTAATCAGGCTTTTGTTCATAATTTTCCAATTCATTTTCACACGGCTGATCATCAGTAAATCAAACATAACATTTGTGCTATTGAACCTGATACTGTTGAAATAGTATTATCTCGTTTAAAATTTAATGATTTTCCATCGTATACTGCTTCTTTTTGTGATGATGATTGATTAAATTTTAGGAAATTATCTCGCCTCTCTTTTTTTTGTAATTGGCTTTGATAGTGTTCTTTTCCTCATATTAATCATGTTATCATTGCTCATAATGACGTTCATACTCATATTGTGGAATCTACTAATCAATTCCAAAATCATGCTAAAATTGTACTCGACCAATACACCTGTGGTGCATATGTTTTTATTATATCTCGTGTTTTATCTATCCTTTCTTGTCTTAATTTTTTTGCTATTTCTGCATTTTTTACGTCTAATATGAAGAAATTGTCATTTGTTGGATCCATTAAAACTTTCTGAATTATTCCAATATTTTCTAGATCTTTTCATAATGCTCCATATTTTCACGTTCTATCAATTAATGATGCATATTTGCGACATCTTTCGAAGTTTATATTTTGTCCTCGTGTTTCTAAATCTTTACTATAATTTTTTATTGTATCAAAATCTGCTTCACTATACCTTTTTTGTATTTCACTAATTCATATCATATATCAATAGTAATTATCTATTGTGTCTCAATATTCTCATTTTTTTCCGTTTAAAACATTTTGGTAAATCAATACTTTATTTAAATTTTTAAAGTATTCTTCCGTCTCTTCTTTTGTATTTGGTGTTGTATTTAATGATTTTATCATTTCGTCTGTTATTCAATATTCTTCGCTTTTTTTATTTTGAAATTCTTGAAATTCTTTGAAATTTTGTCATGCTTTTTCTATTTCTTCGTCTGTTTTACCTCCGAAATATTTGTTTTTATTTTCTTCCATTTCACCCCAATATGGCTCTAACCTTTTCATTATAGCTTCTAGTTCCGGATATTTTTCTTTGATTAAATCTTGGAATAATGAAAAATACTTCATTTCTTGTGAGATTTCATCCATATCGTGATATCCAGCTTCTTCTATAACTTGTTCATGTTTCTTATTTATTACTTCACAATACTTTGAAAATGCAAATAGCATTTTATCATATTTAACATAAGCATCAAACTCTTTGTCATTGACATATTGAAACTCACTAATACTAAAGTGTGATCTAAATTCATTTTTTAATCTTGATTCATATTCTGCCATCATTAAATATCAGTTATCCTCTGCTCGTTTATAGATTTTATTACAGTACGAATGTATATACTCATTTCATCTTTGACTAATTGGCGGAATTTGTGGTAATCATTCATATTCTCTTTCAATTTGCTCTTTCTTATCTACTTTTTCTGGAAATGGACTTGGCACATTTGGATTTCTATACTCTTTCTCTTCCTTTTTTGTATTTTCTACTGTTGGCTTCCTATCTCATTTTTCTTTGTTCGGATTGTAATTATAATTATTGTACCTTTTCTGTATATATGCTAATAAATATCCATTACAAATCTTCTCTATCGGTAAACTTAAGTCAAATTCACCTACATTTATAAATCAGTTTCACTTTCAATATAGTACTGCATTTATGTATAATACACTTATCTCATCATCTGTTAAATTCTCATTCTTTTTTACTTTCTCCTCTATTCCTTCAAACATTTTTATTATCTCTGGATCTTCCATTACGCTCTGTAATGTCTGCTTTATCTCATTGTATCAGCTGTCTCATATATTATTTAAATACTCTCACAAATCCTTTATGTTCTCAGTTTGATTTTTATCTTCTAACAAAAAATCTCTTATCTCCATATAATCCCTGATATTGTCTTTGTTTTTATCTATTCTTTCTTCTATTGTCTTTTTCTCTATATTTGCCATATTACTATTCTATTTCATCAATAAATTTTTCCAATAACTCATCTGATTCTTTTCTTTCCTTTTCTTGTTCTATGTCTCATCTCTTTTGTAATTCTTTTATCTTATCTACTAATTTCGTTCTAATCCTTTTGTCCTTTATACTTTTTATTCCTGTTTGTATTAATTTTAGTAATTCATCTATTATTTCTTCACTTCATGTTTTTTCAATAATTACTAAAAATCATGGTGCAAGATCTCGGTGTGATTTTAGTTGTTTTAAAATATCCATTATTAATTGCTTTTTCTGTTCCATATTTCTTATTCTAGATTAAAAATATTTTTCTTTTCACGGATTTTATTATAATCTGAATCGTGTTATGTGCAAATTTTTAAATATTTTTTTTTAATTTAATTTGACAAATTCAAAAAAATATCTGTAGTATTATTTTACAGATATTTTTATTGAGTAATATGTTCTATTTCATTATTTCAAAAATTTCTTCTAAGACATGTCTATCATTCATCAACTTAGGTACTTTTGAACATCACATTGCTCTGTTATTATTCTCTAGCCATTTTTGGAATGTTCAAACTGGAGCTTTGTGTACTATTAGTTCGTCAAGTGTATTGTTGTAATTTCTTTCATCATAGTAGTTTGAAAATGCTTTTTGTAGCTCTTCATCAAGTACTTTTTGAAATTCTTTGATATCTTTTGGCTCTTTTCAAAATTCAATTATTCGCTCATATGCTCATCTTTGAGTTCATTTTGGTGTGACTGGTCATGCTGTGTAATCTGTGGCTATTGCTCACACTTTTTTACAAGCTTCAATAATTGCTTTGTCTGTGTATTCTACAGTGGTTCACTCCCCTACTACATCTATGTAATATTTTGTCCTTCAGGTGATTTTTATTTTATAAAACGGTTCAATTTCTGTGAATTTTACTGTATCTCAAATGATATATCTTCGAAGTCATGCATTTGTCGTTATTACAATTACATATTCTTTGTCTAGTTCTACATCTTTTAGTGAAATTACTTTTGGATTTTCTTTTCCAAATTCTTCATGTGGAATGAATTCATAAAATACTCCATTATCTGTAAGTAATAGCATGTCATCTACATCATTTTCACATTGGCAAGCAAAAAATCATTCTGAAGCATTGTAGCTTTGTCGGTATTTAAATTTTGGATCTGGAAACAGCTCTTTTAGTGTATCTTTGTACAAATCTACTGCCATTCATCATCAAAAGAAAATTTCAAAATCTGGCCAAATTTCATGAATATTTGATTTTCATGTTTTTTGTAATACTTTGTACAAAAATTGTGTACATCGTGATGGTTGACCCGTGATTCATGTGATATTTTGTGGCACGGTTTCTTCTACGATTTTTTTTGATTTTTCTTCTCGATCTTCGATAAATGCTATATCTGGGCTTGGACTTTTGAATAGTCTTGCATACCATGGTGTCCTTTTTTGCAAAATTGCTGTGATATATCAGACATTATGCTCTTTTGTGTAAGGATTTTCTACAAAGGTTCATCAAATTGCGATTGTTTTTCATGTGCAGATTTTGGTTTTTGGATTAGCTTTGCAGTAATATGAAATAAGTTTTGTTCATCAGTTGAATTGTGAAGAATTTATGTGCTCTTTTGTAAGTGGTAAATATTTTCATTTTTCTCAAGTCGTTCATGACGAAACAGCAAAAAGTGGGATTTTTCATGGATATGAAATATCTTTTTCTCATTTTAGCATATATTCTACTCGTGGTTGGAATTCTTTGTAAGTAAAAATTGGGACATTTCTCTGAAATTGCTCGATTGTCTGGATATTTGAAAATCAGTATCTTTTTCAAAAAACTGTATTTCTACATTTGTGTATTAAATTGAACAAAAATTTTTCTTGATGTTCCAAACTTTCTTTTTTTCAAAAAGTTTTGATTTTAAAGGCTGTTTTAGCAATACTATTTACGATCATTCTAGGTAATTTAAACTTTTTTGTTTGTTCCATTGTTTATCTGTATGTAATAAAATATTCTTTTGTTAACTTTTAATATTTGAGTTTTTTATTTCAAGAGTAATTTTTTTGTGATAGTATCTGGGGTAATGATTTGTGGTTGTAATAAAGATATAAATCAATAAAAGTATTTTTGTTTAAAAATTATTTTGAAATTATGTTTGTGAATATTGTTGTGTTGTATTTTGTTTTGATCAATGTAGTCACATTTTTGATTTGGTGAATTGATAAAAGGAAAGCAGTTAAACAAAAATGGAGAATTAGCGAAAAAACTCTTTTAGTTTTTTCATTGCTGTGATGATTTGTTTGAGCTATTTTTGGAATGCAAGTTTTTAACCATAAAACTATCAAATCGAAATTTTTGGTTTATTTTTGGTCTGCGGTGGCTGTTTGGTTTGTTATTTTATGATTTTTGTTTTATTCTTATTTGAAATCGTAGATGTTGTACTTAATCCCCACACCAATTGGCAACAAAGATGATATTACTTTGAGAGCTTTGAAATTATTTAAAGAATTACAAATATTTATCTGTGAAGATACAAGGACATTCAAAAAATTGCTATCTATGCATGAAATTGATTATTCGGACAAAGAATTTTATTCTCTAACAAGTTTTACTGATAAATGAAAATTGAATTTTTATGTGAAATTGATGCAGGATAATGATATTTGAGTAGTTTCTGAAGCATGAACTCCATGACTTTCTGATCCTGGAAAATCTTTGATCCAGCTTTGCAATGAAAATTGATTGAAATATTCTGTTTTGCCTTGAGCAAATGCATTGATTCCAAGCGTAGTTTCTGCTTGATTTGATACTAGTAGTTTTGTATTTTTGTGATTTTTGCCACAGAAAAAATGAAGACAAACAATTTTAAATAAAATTGTTTCTAATGAGTATTGAATGGCTGTATTTTTTTATGAATCTGTGCATAGATTTGAAAAATTATTGTCTGAGTTACAAAATTTATGATTTGATTGAAAAATTTTTGTTTGAAGGGAAATAAGTAAATTATACGAGCAAATCTATAATTGAACTTTGGATGATTTGATTGAACTAGTTAAAAATAAGAAATTTAGCGTAAAAGGTGAATTTGTTGTTTGAATTTCATATTAATATACTATTTAATGTATGGATGTTTTTTGTTGAAATTTTCATAATCATTTAGTCAATAATTTTCACACTGACTTTTCATGTATTCATAATATTCCTGTGTTGTAACGGTATCATTATCTAATACAATTATATTGTTATTTATCCGGTTGTTTACTCTTTCAGTATTGCTTTTTGTATTTTCGTATTTTCAGTTTACAGATGCTGAGACTTCTCATTCAATAACTCTTTTCACTTCTTTAGAGGCTATTTTTGGCATAGGATCACCGTTAACATTATTTATAGTAGCCCAGTATACGAGGACAGAATACATATAATTTCGATTTGTTCAATTTTTTGTTTTTGTTGGATTATTGTAACATCATACTGCGTTTAATCGATCATCTACATTATCTTTCTTACAATTTTTTCATTTACAATCATTCATGAGAAATCTCGCAGCAAGATCAACTGCTAGCACTGGATTAAATCTATCATCTAGTTCACTTAATTTTGCAAGATTATTTCATGTTTTTTGCTTAGCTTCTTCTAATTTTTCTCAGTGTTCATAATCAGCCATTGCATCAGTAAATCTTGGCAATGTATGCATTCAATAATTATTTGCATTTACGGCTTGTATATGGATTAATCCAGCTCATCCATCACAAGTTTTTTTAGAGTTTGTAGAATTTCTTTGGTTAATTACAGTTGGATCTCATCGTCATTCTTGGGCCATCATAGCCATTAATAATCATCTTGGGATTCAATATCTATCTTCTACAGCATTAGTTATTGAGGACCATCTTAAACATCTTGTAATTCTTCATTCAACTGAATATTGATTTGTTGGATAGTTAATTTTTACAATTTTTTCATTGTTTAACTCATTGTATTTAAGATTAAGTGGCTTTTCATTAAGATTTGTTTTTGTCATGTCTTTTTCTTCGTTATCGATTACTAATTCTGTATTCTCTTCGTTTTTATCTTTTATGTTTTCAGCTATTTTCTGTCATCAATATGTTCATCATAGTATAACTGATGTTCACAAAAATATTTTTAATATATTATTTCTGAAAAACTTTTTTACTTTTCATGTCGTATCTTTTCATTTTTCTTGCTTCTTCTTTTCAATTTTTTCTCAGATTTTTTTATCTCAGGCATCAACGGCTTGACATGCTCATTTAAATAAATTTCATAAACCTGTTGCAGCTGAAACGATAGCTGTTCAGAGTTGTTTTCAAGCTTTTTTAAATGATTCTCATGAATCTTTAATTTGTTCTTTTGATGTTTTAGTCATTTTATATATTAAGTATTAAATTTACAAATTATATTGACATTTTAATTATAAATATTTTTTTATAAAAGTCAAAAAAAACGACACTTTTTGTGTCGTTATAAAATGTCAACAATAAAATTTAAAACTAATTATGCATTTTAATATATTGTGTCAATAATACCTCAATTTACATTATCAACAACATTTGATAATTTATTTTCAGCAGATTTAATACTTTCTTCTTTTTTTTCATAACTTTCCAATAGGATGATATGTACTATCAGTTCTTGTATTATTTTTGAACTTTTTTTGTCGATAATTCCTCATTTAAGTAATTGATTGTACAATGTATTTATGTTTCATTCCAAAATTGATTTCATTTGATTTGTTTCTGGTTTAAAGTAATCGATTATTTTTTCTTCTAAATCAGTTCTCAGATGTTCAGGATTAATATCTGCTTTTTCATTTATATTCTCTTTAATTTGTTCTTGTAATTTATCTTTTCATGTTGCTCAATCTTTATAATTTATTTCATCTATGATTGTAGTTATCAAATCATCAGGAATTTCTGTTTCTTTTGATAATTCTTCTATTGCAATATTGATTTTGCGCTCATATGCTGGTATTTCTCTTCATATTCCAGTTAGTAATATTGTCATTTTTGTTTGTAAAAAATAAAAAATTGTTTATATAACTTTTATATTATAATTATTTTAATACGATTTGTCAAATTTTTTGGTATGAAAAAATTAACAATTGAAAAATTTGTACTTATAGCCATAATCTTTGCTTGTGTAGTCGCTTTTTTTACTAAAGATTTAACTATAACTTTTAAAAAAGATTTGTTTTCAAATTTCTGATTTTCTTCTGTTGAAGAACAAGTCTCTGAGAATTTAGAAAATTTGGAAAATGTGACATGAAATTTGTATTATTCGCCAGAAAATAGTTGGAATTCATTTTCAAAATCTTTGACTTCTGCTGAAGATACTGTAAAAATTCAGACTTATGAATTTACAAAAAAAGAGATAAAGCAAATTATGAAGTGACTTTTGGAGAAATGAGTGATTATAAATTTGATTATGGAAAACAAAAAATATCAGCAGTATCAAAATACTTGGAATCAAGTACAAAATTATTTTGCTGATTTTCCGAGATTTGCAATAAAAAGTGATGAACAAATGGGGACTTTGTATACACATAGCAAGATTGCTCTCATTGATTCGTGATTTTGGATTCAAACAGCGAATTTGACTCATTCTAGTTTTTTTTCAAATCGTGAGCATTTTTTTTATTCGGACAATGCTGAAGTTTGGAATAGTTTGAATACTATTTTTGATAAAGATTGGAATTGAGAGCAAATTTTACTGGATGATATTCATCCAAATTTAGTTATTTGTAATATAAATTGTCGTGATACTATCGAACATTTGCTGAAAAGTGCTAAAAAGAGTATTTTGATACAAACACAGTATATTTTAGATGAAAATATTTTGAATATTTTGAAAAATAAATCTGTGGAATTGGAAGATATGAGATTTGTGGTGTCTGATACTGAATCTAACGATTATTTGCTGGATTATTTTGGTCCGTGAATCGCTAGAAAATTTAGTAAATATTATAATCATACAAAAATGATTTTGATTGATGATGAAAAATTGCTTTTGTGAAGTATGAATTTGTCTGATACGAGTTTGGACAAAAATAGAGAAATTTGAATAATCCTAATTGATACTTGAATGATTGCAGAATACAAAAAATTGTTTGAAAATGATTGGAGAATAAATAATAATTAAAAGTTGTGATGAAAAATGTTGGAACTTTATTTTATGTTGTTTTTTATGGGCGAAAAAATTATTGCTATAGATGTAGATGAAGTTTTGGCTGAAACAATTAGATCAATGTTGGAAAAATATAATTATACATGGAAATGAAAAAAAGTTGAGCGAGAAAATTTGACAAGTTATAATTTGCGAGAAATTCCAGAACTGTGAATGACCAAAAATTTTGCATTGTGGATGTTTGTAAAATTTCAAATGTGATCCTGACTTTCAAAAAAAATAAAACCGGTAAAATGAGCTGTAGAAAAGATATTGAAATTGAAAGAAAAATGATATAAACTTTTTGCTGTAACTGCTAGATTGTCGTGGATGAGATTTTCTACCAAATTGTGGCTAAAAAGACATTTCCCAAATTGTTTTGAATGAGTTGTATTTGCAAATTTTTTTACAAATCGTGCTAGAAAAAAATCTGAAATATGCAAAGATATTTGAGCAAGTATAATTATTGAAGATAATTTGGAAACTTGTAAGGACTGTGCAGAAAATTGAATTAGATGTTTTTTGCTTGATAAACCATGGAATCAGTGTGAGAAATTGCAAGATGGAATAATGAGAGTTTTTTCTTGGAATGAGATTGAGTTATAATTATTCTGAATGATTATTTTGTCATTCTGAACGAAGTGAAGAATCTTATAATTTGAATAAGATTCTTCGTCGCTTTGCTCCTCAGAATGACGGTGTACTTTATTATTAAATTATTAACATGGAAATTAAATTTGTTAAATTATCTGATGATGCTATTGTACCTCAGCAAAATACGGCTACTGATGCTGGATATGATTTATTTTCTACTGAAGATTATATTTTGAAAGTTGGTGAAAGAAAATTATTTAAAACAAATATTTCTTGTGCTGTGCCGGAGTGATTTTATGCAAGGATTGCACCTCGTAGTGGTTTGGCATATAAACATGGAATTGATGTTTTGGCTTGAGTTGTAGATAGTGGATATAGATGAGATATTTGAGTGATTTTGATAAATTTTGGTAATGAAGATTTTGAAGTAAAAAAATGAGACAAAATTGCTCAATTGATTATTGAAAAATGTCACTATGTTGATCGAATTGAGGTTGAAAATTTGGATGAAACAGATAGAAATGAGTGATGATTTTGATCGTCTGGAATGTGAGCGTCATTGTAGTTGTTGTCATTCTGAACGAAGTGAAGAATCTAATTTAAGATTCTTCGGTCGTTTCTCTCTACTACTTTGTAGCACAAGCCTCAGAATGACAGGTTTTATTTATATTTTTTGTTTTTGAAAATGTCTAATCATGATTGAATAATTATAAAAAACAAACAACAAATTGAATGAATTCGTGAAGCTTGAAAATATTTAAATGAACTACTCTATTTGATGAGAGAAAATTGTAAAGCTTGAGTTAGTTTGATTGAACTTGAAGATTTGGCCCAAGATTTTATGGACAAAAATAATGTAAAATGAACTTTCAAATGATTTGAGTGATTTCCTGCAAATTTATGTCTATCTGTAAATGATTGTGTTGTCCATGGAATCCCTGATGATTATATTTTGAGAAATTGAGATCTTTTGAAAGTAGATACTTGAGTGACTAAAAATAAATTTGTGTCTGATAGTGCTTTTTCTATAGTAATCTGAGGAGAAATGACAAATCCTCTTGCTCAAGATTTGATTGACAGCACAAAAAGGGCTCTTGATGCTGGATTTGATGTGGTTTGACCATGAAAATTTGTTTATGATTACTCAAAAGCAGTATACAATGTAGTCACAAATGACTGATTTAATGTGATAAAGACATTGACGGGGCATTGAGTTGGTATTAAATGACATGAAAGACCTTATATATACAACTATCCACATCCAGACACAAAAAAAATTCAATTCGTGCCATGAATGGTAGTGTGTTTTGAGCCTATTACAGCTGTAAAAAGTGATGATGTAATGTATAAATGAAATAATGATTGGAATTTGTATTGTAAAAAATGAGATCTTTGAGCACAGTGGGAATATATGGTAGTGATTACTGAAAATTGAATAGAAAGATTAAGTGGTATTGATTAGATAAAGTCATTCTGAATTTATGCAGCTATACTGTGCGAAGTGAAGAATCTTATAATTTGAATAAGATTCTTCGTCGCTTTGCTCCTCAGAATGACAATGCTGTATTATTTTCTAGTTCCTAAAAATGCGAATCAAAGAGCATCGGCTGCATCATGAAATTCTGGGATATCTTCGAGTTTATAGATTTTTGTGATAAATCTCTGAACTGTTTGCTTATCTGCTTTTGGATTTCAAGTAATGTTTTTTTTTAGTTCTTGTGGGGTGTATTCAAAAATTTCAATTCAATTTTTCATGGCAAGTGTCATTACAACTCACCTCATTCCGTATAGAAATTCTGCGTTTTTTTTGTTGAAATCTGTGATAAAATATCTTTCCATGACAAGTTTTTCGATTTTATTTTTTTTTATCATTTCTTCAAAAAAATCATGAATTTCAAGCATCCTGTGGTACTGCTCTACTCTATCAAACTTTTTTTCTTCCATTTTCAAAATTCATGCATCCACAATTTTTAAATCTGGTTGTATCAAAGCATATCAAAGTTTTTTTATTCATGGATCGATTCAAAGAATCATGAGATGAATTAGGAATTAAAAATTAACGATGAATGATTGAGGAATTAAACATTTTTATTTTTTTATTATTAACTTTTAATTTATATTATTGATTTTTTTGTAAAATAAAACTTTTTTTTGAAAAAAGTGTCAAAAAATTTGCATTTTTTATTTTTTTTGTATATAATTTAGATATATGGGTTTTATATTTTAATCTATTCAAATGGGATTGGAAAATTATGAAGCAATAAGTAATGAAGAGTCTTTACTTAATGAGTTAAATAAAGTTATTGATTGATTTAAAACTGAATCAAATTTTGTTGCAAATGAGGCTATTAAAGGTTTGGATGAAAAAAACTTGACTACATTTATAGAAAAATCATTTAAAAATGACAATAGTGAGCGATTGACTTATTCTGAAATGAAGCAAAATAGTTTTTATGGATTTATGGTACAATCAGCAATAGATCTATTGAGTGATAAATTGGCATCTGATGGGAGGGGGGAGAACAAATATGACAAAGATTGAAAAATTGATGAAAATGGTAAAACTTTGGATAATTGGATTAAGGATTCTGGTTGAATTGATAATGTTTATTGATGATGAACTAGAAATATTGTTAAAATGGTTCAACATATTTTAGGTATTCATGAGGATTGATTTGCTTGACCTCAATTTTTTGCTAAAGTTTGTAGTGTATTAAAGTGAGAATCTATTTCTAATTTTTCTGTAAAATGATATGAAAAATGACAAGATTATCCGTATTGATTTTGAGAAAAAATTAAAAACAATAACTATGAATTACCTGAATGATTTGAATTAAAAAGTTTTAAAGAAGGAACAAATTGAGTTCAGTATGCTAATATTTATAATGGATGAACTTATAGTAATTATTATTTGATGATAAAAAATGATTGATCAGCTGGAATTATGCCATGAAAAAACTGTAATGAGGATGTTGATGGAAAAATTACAATTAATAATAATAAAATAGAGTTTATACCGTGATGATTTTGTAATTATAAAGCTGGAAGTAATGAATGAGATCTAAATGTTATAATAAAAAATGGATACGAGCTTTATGGTATTGAACCTACAGAGAATGGTTCAGATACATATGTTTATAGGATAAAAAAAGATGGTAAATATTGTTGATATATTACTAAGAAATCTGGAGAGAATCCTAAATTTGATAAATGAACTTCAGAATGAGGCATAAAATTACTTGAAAAAGATGTTTTTATTGGTGGAAATAGTGTGAAAAATATGAAAAAACTTCGATATCTTGAATAAATACAATTACTTACTAACCATCTTGATGAAGACATCTCATGGGACATTTACACTTCCCATTGTCTTCATCTTTTTTTTACCTTCTTTTTGCTTTGCAAGAAGCTTTCTTTTACGAGTAATATCTCAACCGTAACATTTTGCTAAGACATCTTTTTTCATTGCAGGAATATTCTCTCTAGCAATCATTTTTGTTCAAATTCAAGCCTGTACTGGAATAACAAACAGATGTCTCGGTATCAATTCTTTTAGTTTTTGAACTATTTCTCTTCATTTGTATACTGCATTGCTCTTATGCAAAATCATGGAAAGTGCTTCCATTTTCTCATTATTTAGAAAAATATCAAGTTTTACCAAATCTGATTTTACATATTTTCTGAATTCATAATTCATGGTAGCATATCACTTTGTAGCTGATTTTAGCCTATCATAGAAATCAACAAGGATTTCTCACATTGGCATCAAATACTTCCAAACTACTCTAGTCTGGTCAATATGTTCCATATTTTTCATTTCTCACCTGTATTCTTGGCACAATTGCATGATATCTCATGCATATTCTTGAGGTCAGACTATTTCCACATCAGCTATTGGCTCATAAATTTCGTCGATAATTCACTGTTCTGGGACATCTGATCCGGCTCTTGCTATGATTCGTAATTTTAATTTTTCTCAGTATTTTTCGATAATTTCTCAGACAGTCAATTCTACACTATCATTATCATTTTGGTTAATTGGCTCAAAATTATTGATTATTTGTTTGTAATATCATGTCTTTGCTAATTCTGCAATATTTGCTCATGATTTTATTTTTTCCAGTGCTGGAGTTTTTGATTTGATTAGGTAAACTACAGTTGGTGTGGTAAATATTGTTTCGATTCCAAATTCTCTAAAAAGTCTTTCTTTGATGATATCCATATGTAGCATTCATAAAAATCCGCATCTGAATCACAATCAAAGTGCTTTTGAATCCTCCATTGTGTATTCGATTGAGCTATCGTTTAAACAAAGTTTGGCCAAGCTATCTTTGAGTTTTTCGTATTCTGTTGTTTCAATTGGATAAACTCAAGCATATACAAATGGTTTACTTTTTTTGAATCAAGGAATAGCTAATGTTTGTAGATATTGTGGATCTTCTTCAGCTGTTTTTTTAATCTTCAGGTAATCCCCTATTATTGTATCTCCTATTTGAGCCTCACGAACTGATTTTAGTCATGTGACTATGTATCATATTTGTCATTTTGTTAATTCTGGATCTTTTACATATTCTGGAGAAAAATGTCAGACTTCTGTTGGTTGTAGTCAGATTTTTGAATGAATTAGATAAAGATTGTCTCATATTTTGAAAGTTCATTGTATTACTTTTACATAGGCTACAACTCATTTGTATGGATCATATACACAATCAAATATTAGTGCTTTAGGTATTTGGTTTTCGATCATTAAAAATTTGATTACTACAAAAATAAATTTCTGTTTACTTTGATATTGAAATATGTTTTTTATTCAAGATTTTTTAAAAAAAGGTGCGGCTGTACCGCACCCTAGTGGTTACCAATGGTTAGTTACCATAGTTGTCGAAGAGCTCAATGAGCTCGTCTGGCTGGAAGATTCTAGGCTTTTTTACTCCATTGAGAGTTTTTGACTGAACTCTCAGCCTTCCATCGATTAGCTCATGAATTGTCACTGTGTGGCAATTATCCTCAATTGAGGATCCTTTAGGTAGAACAATCTTCATTTTGTTCGTACCAGGGAAAGTCGCTCCATACTTGTTCGACAACTCGCTTTGAAATTTTTCATTTCTCATAAGTTTATTCCTTTCTTTTAGGTTAATATTTTTTGTATTAATGTGGTTTATATTATATAAAAAAATCTTGTCTTTTCAAGAAAAGATTACAAAATCTCAATCTTTCAATCAATCTTTAGGTTTTTTGGCATCAATTCTCATTCTGGGACACCAATCGATAGTAGTGCAAATGGTGTGATGTTTTCGTCTAAATTGAAATGTTTTTTTAATTCTTTAATTGGCTCTTCGTGTGGATAAGTTCAAATTCGGACAGCTCAATATCATTTTTCGTGAGTTGCAAGAAGTATGTTTTGTATACTGGCTCACATATCTTGCTGGATGAATTCTGGGCTTCTTAATTTTTCTTGATCAAAACAAGCTAAAATTACTCACGAGGCATTTGGGATCATTTTTCATCGTTCCATCAAATTTCACAAGAAATCTAGATCTGTTTGTTTTGTAATGATATAATATTTTCGAGCTTGTTGATTATGTGCAGATGGAGCATAAAGTCAGTATTCTACCACTTCAGTTATTTGTTCTGGAGTGAGTTTTTGATTCTGTGAATAGGTCCTAACTGATCTACGAGTTTTAATTGCTTCTAGTGTTTGCATTTTTTATTCTGTTGTATTTTAAAGTATGTGTCATTCTGAACGAAGTGAAGAATATAATTATATCCTTCGTTTCACTCAGGATGACATTTTAAGTTTCTATTTCGGTTCTGGGATTTTTTCAATGATGGCATCTAGTACTGCTTCGACTCATTCTCAGGTCTTTCATGAAACAAAATAAATATCTTCTCTTGGGATTCAAATCACATTTTCAATTTCTTTGGCTACTCTTTCCGGATTTGCTGCTGGGAGATCGATTTTATTCAAGACAGGAATTATCTCTAAATCTTGGTCAATTGCTTGATACAGTGTTGAAAGTGTTTGGGCTTGGATTCATTGACTTGCATCTACAAGCAAAATCGCTCATTCTACTGCGGCAAGTGAACGAGAAACTTCATATTGAAAATCGACATGACCTGGAGTGTCTATCATATTTAATTCGTATCATTTCCACTGCATTCTTACTGGAGTTAGTTTGATTGTAATTCATCTTTCTTGTTCCAAATCCATGCGGTCCAATACTTGATTTTTGTCTGATTTTCTGATTGTACCAGTAAGCTCTAGCATCCTATCCGCTAGAGTAGATTTTCAGTGGTCTATATGTGCTATAATGCAAAAATTTCTGATATTCATTGTTAAAATTTCATATTTTAAATTATAATTTTGATATGACTCGTTTGATTACATCTGTCATATTTTCATTTGTGATTTTTCAATCATATTCTTGCAAAACTTTTTTTACTGATGTAGCTTCGTAACCAAGTCATTTCATTGATGAAACGATTGATTTGTAGAGCTTTTGGTCAATATCCATTTTTGCCACATCGGATAATTCAAATGTTCATTTCAATTCAATCAAAATCTTTTTCGCTGATTTTGGTCAGATTCCTGGAATTGATTGAAAAAATTTTGTATCTAGGGTTTTGATTGCTTCTTTAAATTCCTCTCTTGGCAGTGCTACAATTTGGAATGCTGTTTTTGGTCATACTCAATTAACTTTTAAAATCTCTTCAAATGATATTTTTTGTTCAATTGTATCAAAAGCAAAATAAACTGTAGTCCTTTTGTTTTCATCGTAATATGGGTACAAGAAAAATTCTCATTCGTTTTTATTTCATGAATATTGAGTTTCTACTCAAAAAAGTTCATTTTGGATGAAAATCTTGTTTTGATATCTGTGAAGTTTTCAATTGATATAGTGAAACATTTTGATTAGTTAATTTATAATTATTTTATTTTTATATTTTAATACAAAAAAAAATCAAACAAAAATTAATATTATCGTTGACGATGTTTTGTACTTGACTTTTATTACAAAATATATACTTATAAAGTATAAAAAAACAAAATATTAAACCCAAAAAAATTAAAATTTTATGAGTAAAGATTTAGTAATTCTCACATCTCTCGAAGATGTGAAAAAGACTGCTGAACTTGTCATGAAAGCCGATCCACAAATTACAGGATGGGAGTTCACAGACAAAGTTGCGGTTGGATGGAGTAAATGGGGGTTCAATCATAATGTTGTGTGGGTATTACAGGTTTGGGTTGAATACAATCAACATGAACCCGTACTTCGTGACTACTACTTCCATGATGGAGACTATAAAGGTTCTTTGACTAGGTGTGAACCAAGCAAAACTGCCAAGTACACCATCAAAAACATTTCCCGTGATTGTGAATATCATTCTTTCGAGCTAAAGAGTGTTAACGGTATTGCAGAGGTAAAAACCACTTACTATTTCCATAATTATCCGTGGGAAAAAGCAAGATGCGTTGAGCGCCATCAATATTGTCCCGATCAAGTATCGAGTTTCTATGACAAGCCTGTCATGTTTCCTAACAAAGATTTCATCAAGATGCTTGAAACTCATCATCTTGAGCAATATAAGCTGTTTCAGCCAAAATTGGTTGGTGAAACTCCATGTTGGGTTACGGGGCATCCGCTTTCTAGCAGAGATCCCACTTATATTCACTTCTGTTTCATGATGCCACACATCTGTTACAGAACAGAGCATTTGCGGCCTATTGGTGCATATCGAAAAACTTTGTCAGATTTTGATGAAATCGAAATCGGAAAAGAATACCCATTGTACCAGCTTAGAGACTGCGCCGATGTCTCGACGAGTAATTTGCTCTCTGTTACTTTTGACGGCGAAAACTTCCACTTTGTTCGCTCCAGTGAATCAACTCTCATTTAGTAAGTAAACTAACAAGCGAAAATCCGACTATATTTTGGTCGGGTTTTTTCTTTATTTTTCGTCTTGATATCTGAACAAATTTTAGTATATACTTGAAATATGAAAGTGGTTTTTTTATTGTTTTAAAATTTATGTTGTTTTATATTTTAATTGTGTAATAACTACATGGCTACAAAAATCAAACAGCAATTACGAGAAAAATTTCAAGATGATATTTCAGAATTAACAAAACCATTGCAATTATTGCTAAACAAATGATTTCAGACTTGAAGTGTCAGTGAAGAAGATATAATATCAGAAATTGATGATATGGACCAAAGTGCTAAATTGTTGGAAAAATTTTATGATTTGGCGGACAAGTTGAGTGTAAAGATTTTGACTATTGAAGAAGTTTTGGAGTTGGAATCAAAAGAGTTGGTGAAAGAAACGAAATTGTGAAAAGTAGAATTGTATGATACTACTTATAGGACAAATGACAAGCAGTTTAAGGATTATATCAAATTATATTTCAATGATATTGCAAAAATTCCTCTTTTGAGTTGAGAAGAAGAGAGGGATATAGCTAGAAAAATAAAAAAATGAGACGAAGAAGCCAAAAAACAATTGATTGAATCAAATTTGAGATTGGTAATTAGTATTGCAAAGAGGTTTTTTGGTAGTAGATTGAGTTTTTCTGATTTGATTCAAGAGTGAAATATTTGACTAATTAAAGCTATTGAAAAATTTGATCCAGATAAGGAATTTAAATTTTCTACCTATGCTACTTGGTGGATTAAACAATCTATCACAAAAGCTATTGCTGATATGACAAAAAATGTGAGAATACCTGTGCATTTGATTGATGAAATCAATAGTTATAACAAAACTTATCAGTTATTATTCCAAAAATTTGGTAGAGAGCCGACAAGTAAAGAAATTTGAAAAGAATTGAATTTTCCAATCAAAAAGATAAAAAAGCTTGAAGAAGTGATTTTTGGAAATGTATCTTTGGATAGAGAAGTTTGAGATGAATGAAGAGATACTTTGGCAGATTTGCTTGAAGATTCTAATACTTTGAGACCAGACCAATTCGCTGAAAAAAATAAGTTGAGACAAAATTTGGATATGATACTTTGAATGCTGGATGATAGGGAAGCAAAAATTATCAAAATGAGATATGGAATTGACGGACCAAGATACACTTTGGAGCAGGTTTGAGAAGAATTTGATGTGACTCGTGAAAGAGTAAGACAAATTGAGCAAAAAGTGATTCAAAAACTAAAAGATCATGAATGATTGCAAAAGATACTTTGAATTGAAGATGATGTAGCAAAAATGGAAGAACTTGAAAAAACTTGAAAAAGAAAGAAATGAAAAAGAGTAAAAAAAGCTGAATCTCGTGATTATGATGACGATGATAATGTGGATTATGCATATCAAGAGTACCTTTCTGAGGCAGAAGATGATGATTTTTAATGAAATACTACGTCATTCTGAACGAAGTGAAGAATCTTTCTAAAGATTCTTTGGTCACTTTGTTCCCTCAGAATGACAGGACTGATTTAGTTATTATAAAGATTAAATGACTGATACAACAAATTATGATGCATCCAATATTAGAGTTTTGGAATGATTGGAACCTGTAAGACAAAGACCATGAATGTATATTTGATCTACGGATATCAAATGATTACACCACATGATACAAGAAATTGTGGATAATTCTGTAGATGAGGCTTTGGCTGGATTCTGTCATCACATTACTACTGTATTGCACAAAGACAATTCGGTGACAATTTATGATGATGGTAGGTGAATTCCTGTGGACAAACATCCAAAGACAGGTAAATCTGCTGTGGAAACTGTTTATACAGTACTTCATGCTGGATGAAAATTTGATAAATCTGTATATAAAGTTTCAGGATGATTACATGGAGTTTGAGCATCAGTTGTAAATGCTTTGTCTGAATGGTTGGAAGTGACTGTACACAAAAATGGTCATGTTTATAGGCAAAGATATGAAAAATGAGTTCCACAAACTGATTTGGAAATAATTTGAGATACAGATAGGACTTGAACTATTGTTTCATTTTTGCCAGACAAAACTATTTTTGATACTATAGAATTTTCTGGGAGTACTGAAATTGCTAGAAACAAACAGTGTGCTTATTTGACTCCATGAGTTGCTTTCACTTTTATAGATGAAAAAGAATGAACAAAAAATAGGTTTTTCTATGAGTGATGATTAAAAACTTGGTTAAATAATTTGGTTTGAAATCAACAAAGACTTTCAACTCCACAATATATGAATGTTGAATGAAATGATTGTCTTGTTGAAATTGCTTTCCAATTTACAAACTCAAGCAATGATAATACATTATCATTTGTAAACAATATCCCTACAAGAGATGGATGAACACATGTTTTATGATTCAAATCTGCTCTTTTGAATGCTATGAATGAGATTTGAAAAGAAAAAGATAAAATTGACAAGAAGATTTGAGAATTCCAAAATAGTGATGTGACAGATGGATTATATGCGATTGTAAATGTAAAAATCCCTGAGCCACAATTTGAATGACAGACAAAATGAAGACTTGGAAATGCTTATGTGAGATGAGAAGTGGAAAAAGTTGTTTATAATTATTTGATAGAAGAATTTAAGAAAGATGAATCGGCTTTTGATAAGATATTTGATAAAATCAATCTGGCAGCCAGAGCAAGACTTGCAGCAAAACTGGCAAAGGAAACTGTTTTGAGAAAAAATGTAATTGCTGGTTGAGTTTTGCCATGAAAATTGGCTGACTGTGGAAAGAAATGAATGGAATGAACAGAATTATTTATAGTCGAGGGAGATTCGGCTGGTTGAAGTGCTAAATCTGGTCGTGATAGTATGTATCAAGCAATCTTGCCATTGAGATGAAAAATCTTGAATACAGAACAAGCTGCAATGCAAAGAATTATGACTAACCAAGAAATAAAGAGTTTGATTACTGCTATTTGAGCATGAATCAAAGAAAGTTATGATGAAAGCAATTTGAGATATCAAAGAATTATAATAATGACCGATGCCGACGTTGACTGAGCACATATTAGGACATTGTTATTCACATTTTTCTTTAGATTTATGAGGCCTTTGATTGAAAATGGTCATTTATTTGCAGCATGTCCTCCAATATACAAATTTTCACAATGAAAGACTGAAAAATATATTTACAGAGAAGAAGAGACTCCTGCAGACCACTGATTCGATCCAGAAAAAACTGAAGTACAAAGATATAAAGGTCTATGAGAAATGAATGCTGAACAACTTTGGACAACTACGATGGATCCAAACAATAGGAGATTGAACCAAGTAAATATTGAAGATGCTGAAGAAGCAGATAGATTATTTAGGATTTTGATGGGTGAAGATGTACTTTCAAGGAAACATTTTATCCTTACTCATGCAAAATCTGTAAAGAATATGGATATTTAGTTGAGCTGATGGTCTCTAGTCTCTAGTTGATGGTTTCTGTTGGAATTTAAAATAAAAAAGCCAGTGTATTTGATTTTCCTGGCTTTTTTTATTGTAATAATTCTTTGCAAATCTTGATAGCCAAGTTCTGATCTAAAAAATATGGTGAAGTTGCTATAGTTACTACTCTGCTTTTTGAAATTAAATTTTTTACTTTTTCGATAGTTTCTCAATATTTTTCTATACTCATTTCAGGTGCTCGAAAATCCAAATCAATATCAAGAATTAAATTTTTTTCATTTGTTTGGAAATTGAGTAGTTTGTATTCTGTGTTAATTTGTTCGACTTTGTTTATTAATCCAGATTTGATTACTGGTTGAATGAAATTTCAGACATTATAGACATCGAGATTTGGATTATCTAAATCTAATTTAAATTCACTTGAGTTCATATCTGTGTGCTGATCTATATGGATTAAATCAAATCAAAATGGGATATTTCAATTTTTGTATTCTTCAATTCGATATTTCAGAGCGTGATTGTGGTTATCAAAAATATAAATTGATTGATTATTACTTTTTATATGTATGAAATTTTTTAATCATTTATATTCAATAACTTTTCAATTTTTCATTTCACGAAAAACTGTATTCTCTCAGATTTCAAGATCTTGTGTGGTTCATTCAATCATGTCTGCTATCCAAACTTTTGGACATTCAACTTGATTGAAACAGAATTGGTTATTTCATATATTTTCGGTTATTCGTGGCATTAATTATCAATTTGCTTTATATTTACTCAAATATTTTGCAAGTTTTGGACTATATTTTCATATCATCTCAAAATTATTTTTTCGTTCATGATATTTGTTGTTCACTGAGCCATAATTCAAGCCAAAACCATTGCTCATCATCATCTGAGATCTGTGGATGAAACATAGTTTCATTTTAATTTGGTTGGTCAGATAATCAGTGCTTGATGAGGATTTAGAATTTCAAGTTTTGCTCAAAGATTTTCTAATTCATTTAAATATCCAAATCTTCATTCAAACAATGTTTCAAATATTTTCGAAATTCAATTTGCTTGTGTAAGTAATGTACCAAATATTGACTGTAAATCAGTTGGAAATCATGGGAAAGTTCTTGTCTCAAATTTTACAGCTTTATAATTTTTTTTGTTGAATGAATTTACTTTGATTGTATGTTTATCCAAGATTTTGAAATCAATTCAGATCCTTTCAGCCACACTGTACATAGCCGATAAATCATCCACATTTACATTTTTGATTGTAATTTCACTGTCATCTGCTCATGCTCAAATAGCAAAATATGTTCAAGCTGCTATATAATCAGATATTATTGTAAAATCTTTTTCTTTCACTTGGATTTTTGATGGTCTAACAACTATTGTGTGATCAGCATTTAGTGTAATATTTGCTCAAATATTATTTAAAAATTTTATTAAATTTCTGACATGAGGCTCAATTGCTACTTGATAGATATTTATCTCATAATCAAAGTTGTTTGCAAAAGTAAGATATGTCAAAAGTGCTTCAACAGCTGTGACCGAAAATTCTTGCATCATGATATTTTTCTTTGGCTTTCAGACTATTTCATAAGTTTTGTAATCTTCATTTGTGATTTTAACTCAAGCTTTTACAAGTCAATCATCAAATGTATCAAGTGGCCTTTTTCAGATATTACATCCTCCACTTCATACAAATTTTACTTTTCAATATTTGCAAAGTCCGTATGGGATAAGCAAAATTGATGTCCTAATTTTTGTTGCTTTTTCCATTGTAAGATCAAAAAAATCTTTTGAATTTTGTTTTGCTTCTTGGAAAATTTCTTCCAAAACTTGTAAATCCAAAATGTCTGGTTTGTTTGTCAGATTAACAGGTTCATCCAAAAGAAAATTTGCTGCCACAATTGGCAATGAAGCATTTTTGCTAGCTCAAATAGTCACCTCTCCTCTCAATCATTTTGAATATGAAATTTGAAACATTGTTTTTGTATGAGAAAATAAAACAATATCTTTCTATTTCTAGTATATTGTTTTATTTATCGTTTGCAAGTGAGATATTTTTTTACCATTTTTTGAAGCTTGGACAAAGAGATTGTATGTTTATATGTGCAAATCATTCATATTTAATTCAATCGATGATGGCTTGTTTTAGTGCTGGTAAATCTGTACATGAAACTGAAACACAATATCCAGCTCAAGCAGCTTTTACAAGTTGTACTGGATCAAATGGTGCTGTACTATTTCACTCTGGAGTAGATTTTGTTTTGATGTTCAATGGAGTGGTTGGAGAAGCTTGACCAGTAGTTAAAGCATAGTTTTGATTATCTCATGTAATATGAACTATATTTACATTTCTCCTTGCTGCATGTAAGAGGTGTCAAAGTCCAATTCAATAAGTATCTCCATCTCACGAATATGAAATTACAGTCAATTTTGGATTGGATAGTTTTACTCAGATTGCAAAAGGCACTCCTCTACCATGAAGAGTTTCACATCCGTATCAATCGATGTATTGGCTCATTTTGCTACTACATCAAATTCATGTGATTACTACAGTTTCATTTTTTGGGATATTTAATTCTTGTAATGCTTGTTTGATTGCAAGATGGATCATAAAATTTCCACATCATGGACATCGTTGAAATTTATTTAAGTTTGTTCTCATGGAAAAAATTTATCAGGTAAAGTCTTTTGTTATTCTGAGGCTTTAGCCGAAGAATCTAATTTGAATCTTATAAGATTCTTCGCTTAGTTTCACTTCGCTCAGAATGACATATTCTTTTTATTTCAAATCTTCTTTGAAGAATGGATATAAATTAAATTTTCTAATATGGTTGATTTTGTTTTCTCGGTTTTGAGATCTCAAATTACATTCATTTTTTATCAATCTTTCAAGTGATCATTTTTCATTCATTTCTACAAATGTAAGATTTTTTATTTGATTTTCATGTTCATTGAATCGTTGTTTTAATCTTGGATCTAATGGTTGAAATACAGTGATGATTATTAGTCCTATGCTTGAATCTCATTTTATGAGATCTTCTAATACATATCTATTAAATCCAAATGAAACATAGAATCTTTCTGCATTTGGATTTATGATTTCGTATCAATAAAAATCTTTATTAAATTCTGTATTTACAAAAGTTTGCATTTTTCTAGTTCTTTTTGCCATCATTTTGGATTTCATTTCTGGATCTTCGCTGGATGCTCAAGATTCGTCATGTTCGTAAGATGTGGCAATAAATTCTCAATTTACAGTTCAAGGGACTACATATGGAGAGATTCAATTTTGTGTATCAGCATATCTTTTATAATCATTGTTGCTCAAATCCACACTTTCAGGTTGAAAAATTGGTTCTTCTTTCAAATTATTTTCATCAATTGAAATGTAAGATTCGCTAAACTGTTTGTCGACTAAATAAATGATTGGGTGTTGATATTTATCGGATCGGTTTAATACTTTTCAAATTAAATTATATCAATTTTCATAAGTATCTGGAGCAACCACGATAGGAAAAGTCTCTCAAAAACTTGCATTCAAAGCATAATCTATATCTCACTGTCCTGTAAATGTAGGAGTACCAGTACTTGGTCCATCTCTCTGAGATAATACAAAAACTCATCCAATTTCAGCTTGATTTGAAAATGCTAAAGATTCTGTCATAAGGGCAAAACCTCCTCCACTTGTACCGCACATTGCTCTCTTTCAAGCAAATTTAGCTCCAAGCATAGACATGGAAACAGCAATTTCGTCTTCTCATTGAAAAAATGTGATTTCATTTTTTACATTTCATTTTGACATTTCGTCGGTCACTACATCAATTATTGATGATGCTGGTGTCATTGGATATGCACTATATCGTCATAATCCACTTGCTATTGCTCATTTTCAAATTATTTCATTCCCAAAGTACATCTTTTTTGGATTTCAGATATTGTTTGATAAGTCGATTGCTTTTGTTTCTTGTAAATCAAATCATTCTTTTAAAATATTCAAATTATCTTGCAATGAAGATTTTCACTCAAATTCTTTTTTTATAATTTCTTCTCCTTGCGAAAAATCTATTCATAGCAGTTTTAATGCAACTCAAAATGCTGGAATATTTTTGTATTTTCGTGGTTTTTCTTTTAGATTTATTACTGTTCACAAATCGTAGATTTTTTCATTTTTTGTGATAGAATAATCATCAAAACAAATAAAATAGTCTAATTTTTTTGAGATAAAAAATTTGTCATCAGAAATATAAACAGCTATAAAATTATTGTCTCATTTGATGATAGATGCATACTCTTTGTCTACCAAGATATTGTATCATTTTTGTGACAATAGGTCTGCCAACATCAATCATGCTGTGTTTACTCATCATCATGCTGGTCATGAAAATCAAATTGCAAAATTCATGTGTTTGGTTTATAAAAAAATAAATCAATTTGGTTTATACTAATATTTATTTTAAAAGCAATGGAGATTTTTTGAAATTTTTTTCTACTTGATATAATTTGATAAATTTTTATAAGATTTAAAATTATTTTTTTTAATCATTATATGACACAAAAATCTAAAATATTACAAGATCAGCCACTGTGAGAAAAATTGATCAAAAAGTGATTTTGGTTATATTTTTTTTCCTTTTTGGTTGCCCCAGCCACATATTTGATCAAGCTTTTTGTATCAAATTCAATTTCTGTGGCTGATGTAGGAGTACTTTATAGTATTGTATCGCTAGTTTCATTATTGAATACTTACAATGATTTGTGATTGACAGAAAGTTTACAATATTTTTTGCCAAGATTTTTGATAAAAAAACAATATAATTATGCAAAAACTTCAATTTATTTGAGTTTGGCTGTGCAAATTTGTACAGCGATAATAATTGCATGAATTTTGCGATTTGCAGCTCCATGGCTAGCAACCAACTATTTTCATAGTGAAAGTGCTGTGATTGCTTTGAAATATTTTTGTTTTTATTTTTTGTGAATCAATCTTTTTCAGACTTTGCAAAGCATATTTATCGCTATACAAGATACATTTTCCAATCAATTTATTGAATTTGTGAGACAGTGGTCAATAGTTTGATTTACTATGCTATTTTTTTTCACGGGAAAAGCTAGTGTACAGTGGTATAGTTTAAACTGGGTCTTGTGATTGATAATATGAATAATTGTAGCTTTAATACTATTTCGCAAAAAACATGCTAAGGAATTGTTGCAGTGAAAATTTGAATATGATAAAAAAGTGGCTAAAGAATATGTAAAATATGCATTGTGGTGTTTTGTATGACTGGAAGTGTCCGTCATTTTTGGAAATTTGATACAGCAATTTGTAATTGCCTTTTTGTGATCTGAATCTGCATGATATTACACCAATTTCAATAGTTTATTTTGAATTGTGTCTATAATTATTTGACCGATATTATCTTTGATTTTCCCCATGGTTTCGGAAATTATTGCAAAAAAAGACGACTGAAAATTGAAAATGATATATTCATTTTTTTATACATATTTATTGATAGCAAATATATTTTTGATTAGTTTTTTGATTCCATTGGGAAAAGAAATTGGATTTATATTGTTGTGAACTAAATTTGCATTTTCTGGAGTTTTGTTGTCGTACGGAGCGATATTTACTTTATTTTCTACATTTACATGGTTTAATTTCAATGTGTTAGCTGGAATGTGAAAAATCAAGGAGAGAGTAAAATTTATGGTTATAGCTTTGATTGTGGTGCTTTTGACTTTGATTTCTATGATGTGGATTTGAATTTATGGATGAGTTTTGGCTTTGTGAACTGGATATATTGTTTTATGGGCTTTGAGTTTTGGGGAATTGTACAAAGAAAATAAATTTAATGTAAATTGAAAATTGATTGTAAATAATATGATTGTGTGTGCTGTGATGTGAATAGCGATTTGGAAAATGAAGGATTGAATTTTTGTTTTTGATGATATGGAAAGATATAGAAATTTGGGGAAATTGATTTTGATTGCTTTGTGAATGTGAGGAATTTTTGCTTTGGTTAATATAAAACAATTGTTAGTGCTGAAAAATGAAGTACTGAAGCTAAGGAAATAATTTTAGATTGATGATGAGAAGATGAAAAGTTATGATCAATTTTGGGAGAAATGCTGATAAATAAACTTTTTGAAATTTCTATTGAAATTTTGATATGTCTATATATAGTGTAATTACATAGTGATTATATAGGTGAAATCAAAGTTAAAAATTTTATCCATTTTTAAGTTTTTCTGTTTGTATGCAGTTTATTAAAGATCTTTCATGACATTCTTGATGTGAAATTTCATTATATAAAGATGAAAATAATTTTTTTGTAAGAAAAACAGCATGAAAAGAATCATACAATAATAGATTAGAGATACAATTAAATAAACAAAAATCATTCAAATCTGATATATTTTATGCTCCAGAAATATATGGGCAATGATATATTTGAGATGTTTTTTATTTCGATATGCAGTATCTTAATTGCCAAACTTTAGCAAGTTACATGCAATCTATGACGGTGAAAGAAATTTCAAATTTAGTAGAATTAGCAATAAAAACATTAGATATTAAATGAGAAGAGTATTTAGATAATACAAACGAAATTTTCAAAAAAAAATTAAAGTCACTAAGAGATAGTTTTTATGATATTACATGAATAGAAAATCTAGCTTTGGATTTATTAGAAAATTTTGATTTTTCTGTAATTCCACATAGTTATTGTCATGGTGATTTAACACTTGAAAATATTTTAATTACTCCAGATAAAAAAATATATTTCATAGACTTCCTTGATTCGTTTTTTGATTCTTGGATGATTGATGCTGCTAAACTATTACAAGATTTAGAAATTTGATGGTCATATCGTCATCAAGAAATGGGGTCAACTTTGAGTTTAAGACTTGCCATAGCAAAACAAGCTTTGCTTGAGAATATATCAGAGTTAGAAAATTGAAAAAATAAGATTCAATATATATATCACATATTACTTCTAAATATACTAAGAATTGTGCCTTATACAAAAGATGAAGTTACTAAAAACTTTTTACAAGAATCTCTCAAAAAAGTTATAAATATTTTAGATTCTAACAATCTATAATCATGAAAACACTTATTATTCCGTGTGCTGGAAAATCTAATCGTTTCCCAAATATGAAACCTAAATATATGCTCACACATCCAGATGGGAAATTAATGATTGAAAAGGCAATAGAGCATATGAATATAGATACTTTTGATCGCATAATAATTACGATAGTAAAACCACATGATGAGAAATATGAATCTAAGCTAATCATGGAGCAAGTTTTTAAAAATAATTCTAAAATAGAGATATGTATGCTTGATGATTTTACTTCAAGTGCAAGCGAAACAATTTGTTTCACTTTAGATAAGATGAATGTAACTTGATCAATTATAATCAAGGATTCTGATAATTGTGTTTACACACAGATCCCAGATACTATTAAAAACGCTATTGTTGGTTATGATCTACGCAAACATCCTGATATCTCAAATATTCCATGAAAGAGCTTTTTGATACTAAATGAACAAAATATAATTCAAGATATTATCGAAAAAGATGTTATATCAAATATCATTTGTTTATGAGTTTATTCGTTTGAAAATTGTGAAGATTTCAAACGAGCATATAATCAAATGAAAAATGACAATATACAATGAGAGATGTATATTAGCCATATTATTTCCTATCTTATAGCTCAAAATAGATGTGTGTTTGTATGTAATATGGCGACATGATACGATGATTGGTGAACATTAATTGAGTGGAAAGAAGTCCAGAAAAATTATCGTACTTATTTTGTAGATTTTGACTGAGTGCTTATGAAAAACTCATGAAAATATGGAACAATAAATTGGTATAATAACACAACATTTCTAGAAGAAAATGTTCAATGTATTATCGAACTTCAAAATAAATGAGCACAAATTATTATTACAACTTCAAGGCCAGAAGAATTCCGTAGTAATCTGGAAAAATTACTGAATTCTGTCTGAATTAAACCTTATACAATTTTAATGTGAATGAATCATGCAGCAAGAGTTGTAATTAACGATTTTGCCCCAACAAATCCATATCCATCGTGAATGGCAATTACATTGCCACGTAATGCAAGTTTAAAAGATTATTTATCTCTTTAAAATAATAAAAATATGGCAAACTTTTTAATTACAGGTTGAGCTGGTTTTATATGATCAGAATTATGAAAATTTTTACTTAAGGAATGACATAATGTAAAAATTTTAGATAATCTTGAATATGGTTATCGTGATAATTTTGAGGATAATGAAATATTAAAAAATAATTTTATATTAGCTGATATAAGAGATAAAGACTTCTGAAAGTATTTGGAATGAATAGATGTTGTATTTCATTTTGCATGAATATCAGCGTTACCTGAATGTGAATCGCATCCAGATAAAGCTTTTGATGTGAACACAACATGAACAGTCAATGTTTTAAATTCAGTTCGTAGAAGTAATGTAAAAAGAGTTATTTTTGCATCTACATCTGCAATCTATGAAAATAATCCAAAGGATGAAGTTCATAAAGAAACAGATTTTGTTCATCCAAATTTAATTTATGCTACAACTAAATATTGTAGTGAACAAGTTTGTAAAGCATACGCACAAAATTATTGAATGGACATAATCATTCCAAGATTTTTTAATGTATTTTGACCACATCAAGATTTTAAAAGGAAATATCCACCATTTACAAGCTTTTTGATTCGTGAAGTTTTAGCTTGAAGGAAACCAACTATTTATAATACGGACGATTGTAAAAGAGATTATATATATGTATACGATTTAATGCAATATCTCTACAGAATGGCATTATCAGATAAACATTATGAAGCAGAAATTTTTAATCTTGCAACATGAAATGCATATTCTGCAATTGAAATAGCTGAAACAATTTATTCTGCATTATGAAAATATTTAGAATATGATATGTGAGATCCATTAAAGTTTTGGGATAAATATGAAGAATTATTCAATGCAAAATATAATCTAAAAAAAGAAAGAGTGAAACAAGAAGTATTTAAGCATTGTTTATGAGATTGAAGTAAGGTTCGTAGCGAATTTAATTATGAAGCAAAAACTACATTATTAGATTGATTAAAAGAAATTATAGAATACCAAAAAAATTACAAAGAATAATTTATCCTTAACAGTTTTTGTATGTAAATCAAGAATAGTATACTGTTCTTCATGACAGTGAGAACGTGCGATGGGACTTTATGCATAAATAAAGTAAAACTATCACAATTAAAATTGAAAAAATGAGAATAAAAATTTTATCATCAAATTGAATAACAGAAATGAAAATATTCTTTCATAACCCACACAATAAAGCTTTATTATGACAAACTATATTTGGTTTTCTTACTAATAATAAATTATCGGAAAAGACAAAAAAATATTTATACTTGATTGAATATTTAAACAATAATAATATTCCATTTGGTATTTATCTTGATTATAAGGGCACATCATTCCCCAAAAAGTTTCAATTCTTATGTCAAAGAAAATGGTTTATCAGATTAGAGGTTTACTTATGGTTACATTTAAAACACATAAAAAGAAGTAACGTAGTTATCATAGATGATCCAGATTTAATATCTAAAAATGACATACTGTTTTCTTTTTCATATGAAACACTAGATACCGAATATAAAGGTTTAAATTCAATAATAAATAAACCATTTTTGAAGTTGTTTCATTTTTCTCATTATAATCAAAGAACATCTCTTATTGCAGAACAATTCTTAAAAATAAAATGAGATTACATTATAGCAGAAAATAATTTGAAAAAAGTCGATTATTTTAATAAATTCTTTACTTATTATAATAAAAGTGTATATCAGTTACCTTTTCATGCACGTGAAAACTTTAGAAATAAAATAGGATTTGATAAAAGGAAAAAAATGGGACTGTCTATATGAGGACTTGTAGATATAAAATGATTTTGAAATTTGTTTGATGATCTTTATACTTTTTATAAAGTACCATGGATACAGCCCCTTAGAGCAGAAATCCTACAAAATAAAGATTTATTAAAATGAGTGATTGATACTCCAGTGGTCCCATTAAGAAAATGATCACTTAAGGACGTTCTTCTTTGATTTTTTTGAGCTTCTAGTATCTCAAAATATTATAACTTTGATATGTGTGATAAATTCAATGAATATCAAATGTTTTTATGTTGTGAAGAAATTTGATGATTGCCTTGAATCTGATTTGTAGAATGAATGGCTAGTTGATGTGCATATATTTGAAGAGATGATAATATGTATAAAAATATATGACTAATACCATGAATACATTATATATGACACAATGGAACATTAAAAGATATTGTTGATAAAATTAAGTATTATCAATCTCATCAAGAAGAATTACAAAATATAGCTAAAAAAGGAGAAGAGTTTGTTAATACGCATTTTCGTTCAGCTATTATAGCAGAGAAATTTTATAATGATTTGAAGGATTTAAGTGATGATTATAAGAAATGTAATTATAATAAAGAAAGGCTTATTTTTAAGAATTCTTTTATTTTAAAATAACGTATTGTATGTATAGATATTTTCGTTTCATCTCCATGAGATTACTTCGACCATTATATTATTGTTTTTATGTAATAAAATGGAGGTTGAAATTTAAAAATAATAGAACTTTACCTAAATATATGAGTCCGGCAATTTGATTTGTAGATTTAGAAAAAGTCAAAATTTGACAGGCTACATATTGAACATTAGAAATTCATAGTTTTTGAGATGAATGAGAATGATTAGAGATATGAAATTATTGTTCAATTGCTGATGGAGTCAAATTCATTCTGTGATGAAATCATAATTATAAAAATTTAACAACTTTCCCTATTTGAATACATCATAATATTAAATGAGTGCATAGTAAAGAAGATTCGAGTAACTGAGAAATTATCATAAATGATGATGTTCGAATAGGAACTGATGCAAAAATAATGTCATGAGTAAATATATGACAATGAGCAGTTATAGCTGCCGGATCTGTTGTATCGAACGATATCCCACCTTATGCTATTGTATGATGAGTACCAGCAAAAATTATAAAATATCGTTTTACTGAGACTGAAATAGATATTTTGAAACGTATTGATTTTAGTAGAATTTCTCCAGAAAAACTGATAAAAAATTATAATCTTATTACATCCAATCCTTTGGACATAAGAAAGGTACAAGAAAAATTTATGTAATTGTTATGCAACTTGGTTCTGGATATACTTCTTATAAAAGAAATAGAGTTTTTTGAAAAATTTATTATTTTTATAGTCTACATGTAAAAATCTTAAAATCATTCAAAGTCTTAATGTCTTTGACCATCAAGAAATCACTCTTTTTTTCAAGAATTTCCATTTTTTATTATTTTGTAACCCATTTTTTTCTTCAATAATGTCCATTTCGACTTCAAAGTCAGTGATGAATTTTTTATTAGCTTTATAAGATTCGTTCATTGTTCTTCATAAAACAAATATTTCATCAGGAATAATTATTTTTTTATCTTTAAGATGACTATAGATAATAATATCTTGAGGGAAAATGTTATCATAAATAAAATCTTTATCAAAATGAGATAATGACTCTTTCCAATATAAATTTTTTACTACAATAATTGAATAAAATTGAAAATAAACTACCAAATCTTGGTAAGTATTTCTTTTTTCATACATATAATCAATTATCGGTTCTATACCTACATATTCTTTATAAATATTTTTTCATTCTTTGATTGTATCTTCTACGCTAGGTGAAAAACTTCAGTTTGCTAAAAGAAGATCAAATTTTGTTTTTTCTATAATTTCTATCGTGTGTTTTAAAGAAAAAGATGTTAAACAATCATCATCGCATAATAACCACAAATATTCTCCAGTCGCAAAATTTGTAGAATCAGCTAAATTATATTGTAGTCACATATTCTTTTCATGTTTATAATACTTAATATTATCATATTTATCCAAAAAATCTTTTTGAATAATATTTTTTATTCCATCAGGACTATCATCATCACAAACTATAACTTCGATTTTGTTATCTATTTTTCAGTCAAATTGTTTTACGATACTATTTAAAGCATCTGAAATTGTTTTTCATCTATATGCAGGTATGCATATACTTATAAGTGGATTATTTTTCATTAGTGATATTATAAAATAAAATTATTTTCATAATACTTTCTCATAACAATCTAAAGTCTGATTTATATTATCTTCCCATAAAAATTCTCTTCTCGTAATATTCTGATATTTTCAATTATAAAAATTTACCATTGCTTGAGCTATAGCATGAGGATTTCATGGCTCTGCAAAATTAATTTTTCCACTTACTACTTCCGTTAAGGCTGCTGCATTAGAACATATTAATTGTTGCTCTATTGCACAAGTTTCAGCTGCAGCGAATCCAAATCATTCTACCAATGAAGGAACTACAGCTACATCAGCTGATAATATATAATTTCATAATTCTTTATATTTTACTCATCATAGCCAAATAATATAATCTTCTAATTTATTTTCTTTTATAAACTTTCTCACATCATCTGCTCTATTATTTACACTTTCAGATACATTCAATATTGCTTTAAAATTCGGTATTTTTTTGATAATTTCAGGCATTGCTTTTACAAAATATATCAATCATTTTGATATTCCAGGTCTACCAAAGAATATTCACACATAATTTTTTTCTAAATTATATTTTTCTCTAATTGCTTTAATTTCACTTTCTGGAAAATTCTTACGATTCCACCAATCGTAATCTACTCAATTGTAGATTGTCATCAATTTATCATCCTTTATTCAGAAGTGAATTCTGAGACTATTTTTAGTGTAATTTGAAACACAAATTATTTTATCATAATGAAACTTGAAAATAAAAGTTTCAAAAGCTTTAAAGAAAAATCATTTCCATCACATAAATCTATACCATAATTGTCCAAATATTTCATGGCAAGTTAGTATGACTTTTTTTTTAGAAAATTTTCAAATAATACTTGCTGGAATTGCTGAATTGTATGTTGTTCAATGGATAATATCTGCCCATTTTGCTAGTTTGATTCATTTTTTGATACAAGCAAACATAAAGCTGTATCTTGATCATCATTCTCTATATATTTCAATTCAGTTTTCTAGTTTTTCATGTTCAGGCAAATTTTTATCATATCTGGATGTTAAAATTTTTACTTGGTGTCATTTTTTTACCATTCTGTTTGCAATATTCTCAAATAGAATCTCTACTCATCATATATGTGGCTTATATAAATCTAATACAAACAGTACTCTCATATGTATAATGCTTAAAAGCTAAAATTTTTGTATTTTTTTCACGCTATAGAAATTTGATATACATTTTCAAGATATAATTTAAACTTTTGCTCTATAATCACTACTATTGTGAGTTTTTACTCCTAGTCAATCTTTGATTTCTATTCATAATTCTTCACAGACTTTTAATTCTGGAATATTTACAGAAAATCTGTCTCCTCATTTTCAAAATATTATTTTTGTATCATTTCAATATTTTTTTCTAACTTTGTCAGCAATAATTTTTATACTTTCACAAACTGATCAATCTGTATCTATTGAGATCATTGTCTCATCTACTACTTTTAGAGCTGACACCACTCTACTTCTAAAATGTTCGTCTTGAAAAACTTCTTGTTTTCATGTTTTTAATTTTGCTTGTGTGTCATTGTTTATTATAACTCGCAATTCATCTCACAATTTTTTGCAAAGCTCTAGACATTCAATATGTCATGGATGGATTGGATTGAAATATCATGATGTGATTACGATTGTTTTCATTATTATATAGTGTGAATAAATAATTATTTTCTTTATAATAATATCCTGTTCCAATTTCAATATTTTTTTATATTTTTTCTTGAAAAAAACAAATACTTTTGTATCAATAGCTGTGTGTTTTATTTTCATTTTTATATTTATGAAAAAAGGATTATTACAAAAAATTTTTTTGTGTATCATGATTGCTGTAGTACTATTTTTTGGTATGGAGATATTCAAAGAATTTATGGCAAATCATACTTATTACAACACTATGTTTGCTAGTTGGACAAATTGGAAAGTCGTAATTTGAGCTTTTATTTCTGCTTTAATTCCTACTTTTTATTTATTGAAAAACAAAAAATTTTCTTTGTGAAAATTTACTATTTTTGTTTTTTTGTGAGCGTTGCTATTTGGATTTATAAATTTGATTATCAAAGATTCATTTATAGCCTCTGGAGCGATATTGTATATTATAAATGAGTGACTTTTGTTTATGCTTTGAGTATATTTTTTGGTTGGAAGTTTGGCTTTTGGGACATGGTTGTCAAATTTAATATTTAAATTTAAAGAAAATAGGATTCAAGAATTGTTTTTAAATTTTTGAATTTGATTGTGAGCATTACTGATTTTATGGCAGACTTTAATTTGATTTTGAGCATTTCATCCAATAGTTAGCTGGATAATATTTTTGGGACTTTGATTTTTTGTTTGGTATGAAAGGATGAAAATGAAAGAATATTCCAATATATTTTGAGAATCGATAAATTCACTAAATAGTAATTCATGAGACTGGTGGAAATATATTTTGTTGATTTTGGTGATATTTTCTTTTGTTTATTATTTTTATGGATTTCAATTATCGTTTATTCCATACTCTACTGCTTGGGATGCAAATCATGCCTATATGTATACACCAAAGGTTATTGCAGAAAATTATGGACTATTGCGATGAAATATGGGGACAGCTGAATCTATGCCATATTTGTGGTATTCATTTATTTCATTTTGGTTTAGTATAGGATCAATATTTTCTGGAAATTGGCTTTCTCCAGATACTATTGCTGTAGCTATGAACTTTTTGTCCTGACCATTGTGTTTAATTTTTGGATTGTTATTGATAAAAGAGGTTTTGGATTATTTTGTTTCAAAAAAAGATGAACAAAACGAAACTGTAAAATGAATATCTTTTGCTACAGGACGGGCAACATTGTTGCTATGGTTGTGTAGTGGTATGTGAGCATTTTTGGTATTTGTGGACAATAAAACCGACCTTTGAGTGATGGCGATTACTATATTGGCTATGCTTTCTGGATTTATATTTATCCGTTATATATCTGAACACAACACAGAATGAATCGATAAAGAATCTGTAAAATATTTGATTGTATCGTGAATATTTTTTGCATTGGCTTGTATGTCCAAACCTACCGCCTTTATTGATGTGGCTATATTTGGAGTATTGTTGTGTGCTTTGTGGTTAAATTCTTTTGTATGATTGTGAGTGGGCATTATGTGACTTGGATTTATGGGGATATTGAAACCACTATCTGCAGCACAATTTATGGCTGAATCTTTGTGAAAATGGCTGATTTTGCTTTGACTATTGATTGTTGTTTTTGGTGTGATTATGATGTTTTTGAAACAACGCAAAGAGTTATGAAAAACAAAATCTCTATTTTCATATATAATAATTTGGGCGATTGCTTTGGGTTGTTCGTTAATTGTATTTAAATGACCATGGTTAGCTTACAAACAAATTGTAATTACTCACGATTTTTCAATTTGAAATTGGTGAAAAAATTTGCTTATGTCTGTGAATAATAAAGAAATAGATGAAAAGAAATTACTTGCAACCACAGAAGAATATTTGGATTTAGAGCATCAAAATGAAATTGATAGAGAATATTTGGAATTGCTTTGAGATGATTCAAATTTAAGTTCTTCATCGCAAGGCTCCTCAGAATGACAAAGTGAAAATCAAGTCACACCTGAACAATGTTTGGCGATAAATTATTCTAATGAAGAATTAAAAGAATGAATGGAAGAAGCTCCTGTTTGAAATGAAGATTTTGGTAGATATGTGTGATATTGATGGAAAGAGTTTACAAATACAAAAAGATTGTCTTATAAGTTGTTGAGATTATTTTATCCAAAAGATGGGAAGTGCTATGGAGTAAACTCTGATGCAAAAATTTTGTGCCAAAATCAAGCAGCTATAACAAAATGAGATATAAATGTGATAAAAGATTTACAATTAAAAGAATGATCTCCTGCTTACGAAATTTTGGAATCTGGACTTGTAGCTTACAATGAAAATCCTGATACTTTGATGGATCTTGTTGCAAATTTAAAATCATATTATCAGGATCATATTATCTATACTGAAAATGGAAAAATGTATATACCGTATAGATATGTGGTACCATTGAATATTGTGTTTAATCGGTCATTGCAAAATTTGAGTAGTTATTATACAGATATTTGATTTATTTGGATGTTTGTATTTATATTTATCATTTTTTCATTTGTTTATTCAATAATAAAGTGAGATAAAAAACTATTTGCTGTGAATATGGCAACCGTAGTTTGACGAGCGATTTGGTGGGTAATTGGTTCTGCAATACTTTGGTATTGAGTGTGATTGCTTATGTGGACCGCATTGGTGATGGCTATGTATATAAATGATTTGTTGAGTTGAGAAAAAAAGTGAATAAACATGTTTTCTGTAATCGCATTGAGTTTATTTGGATTGTTTGTGTTGATCCAATTCTTTTTCAATTTCATTAGGATTGCCAGCCAGTGATCATCTGGACCTTTTTTGTGGTTCAAGCAATCTGTATGAAGACAGCAAATCTTTGATGATTCTCTGTCTGTACAAACAAATACAAAAATTTGATACTCACAAAAAGATGTTTTTGATTTGCAATTTCCACAGTACAATAGATTTATTGAATATGTAAAAGATAGAAAAGATGAAGATTGAGTGATGATTGCTGGAACATATCTTCAATATTTCCTACATAATCAAAAAAATCTAGAAATAGATGGAAGTTTGAGTCGTTTTTGGGAACAGTGATCAGATTGAGATCCTTGTAAAATGTATCAAAGATTGAGAAATAAAAATATAAAATATTTGGTAATAGATCCAAATGTGGCATCAATTGTGATGTGAGAAGGAAATAAATCTCTGTTTTATAGATTCTTTGCAAAAGTTAGCGATAGTTGAAAAATTTTGGAGAAATGAGCACTCATGATGTTGAGTGAACTGATTGATCAATGATATGCAAAATTATTATATTCAAACAATTTATGAGCTAAATATTGATTTACATTGAGTGATGACGATCTTCAATCTGTATTTGGTCAAATGGATAAAGAACAATTGATTTACTTGAGAGCACAACTTGCTGCAGCTAGGTATATGGAAAATAGAAACGAATTGATAAATTGAATATGGAACATTTTCAATATTAGAGTGGCAAATTGAGAGGCAATTGCTGATATTGCTGATGTCTATGGAAAAGATATTGATTTATGAAAAGTAATAAATACTGTAAATGTATATTTGAGCAATCCTCAAAGTTTTTCTCAAATGATATCTACACTCTCACAAGATGAGAGATTTGCTTTATATCAATTTATGAGCTTGTATAGTTTTGCTCAAAATCCATCTTCTTCACAATATCAAAACATGATAAATAGCATATTATCGGAAAGTATTGCTGGATCTAGTCAGTTGATTATTGTTGAATTGTTGTAGTTTACAGTATTACAACAATAGTAAAAACCGCATTTCTGCGGTTTTTCTTTATAATTTAAATTCATTTTCTTCTCAGGTTTTCAGATTTTTAATTTTGTAGATTCAATCTTTCTTTTCATTCTCTCATAATATCACTATTGCATCAAATCATTGCTTATCTGCATATTGAATTGCTTTTCCAAATTTTTGAACTTCTAATCATGTTACAATATTCTTTCATTGGCTTCTCAATCTCTTTGAAAGATTGAATATATCATTTTCTAATCACTCGTCGATAATTGGTGCATAAAGTTTTTCATTGTTCGTTTGTTGAATAATTGAATCAAGCATACCTCGTCATTCCAAGAATAATTTTGTAGTTTCATCTCCGGGAGCGAATCAAACTGCTGGAATATCATCTTTGATGAATATTTTTGATAATCAGTTGTATCTTCATCATCCAAATAATGCTCTTTTATTTTCTGAATTTGTATCAAACATCTCAAATACCATTCAATCATAGTAATCGAATCATCTGATCAAACTTGATTTGAATTCTACGTATTCTCAGTATCATAAATTACTCAATACTTCCATGATTTTGATTGTATCCTCTACTCCCCTACTTCATTTCAAATTTGGGAATTCTTTTTGAAGTTCTTCGAGTGTTTTTACATTCATGTATGTTATAATTTTTGATATTTGATCTTTGTTTAATCAAATTTCTTCAAAAATAGCTTCAATATCTGCTTGTGGAAGTTTTTCTCGTTTATCCATAAGTCTGGTCACTTCTCTTTTCACATCATTAGTAATTCAAAGTGAAGCAAGCACTCAATCAATGATGAAACGATTGTTTAAATGCAGTTTCCAAGATCATTTTGGAGCGTTAAATTCTATCATGATTGACATTGCAAGTGTCAGAATTTCTATATCTGCATAAATGCTATCAGCTCCGAACATATCTACATTTAGTTGCCAAAATTCTCTATTCCTTCATCTTTGAGGCCTCTCGTTGCGATAAAAGTTCGCGATGCTAAAATATCTGATGGGTTTTGCCAATTGTGCATAATTTTTGGCTACCATACGAGTAACTGTAGGTGTCATTTCAGGTCTCAAAGCTAAATCTGAAATCTCTCATTCTCTATTTGTGATTCTAGTCAATTCAGATCATCCTACATCTTCTCATGATTTTGCTTTCCATATTTCAGCTGATTCTACCAATGGTCAAAGATATTCTTGATATCCAAATCTGATACATACTTTTCTCCATGTATCAAAAATATATTTACGAACTTGATATTCTTGTGGATATCGATCAAATGTTCATTTTGGTGGGTTGGTGGATAGCATAATTATTAAGAATTAAGAATTAAAAATTAAGAACTTTTTTATGATTTTGTCCCCCTTTTTAAAGGGGGATGGCGAAGCCAGGGGGATTTTTAAAAATCCTCACCCCTCAGCTAGCTGAGCAAGCTTCGGGGAGCTCCTTTAAAAAGGAGTAAAATTTATTTTATTACTTCAATTCTTTTACTGGATAGAGTCTCTTAATAATGCTGAATTTGTTCTTCACACTGTTCATCAATAATATCAAACTATATATGAATATTTTGATTCATCTAATTTAATGTTAGCACTGTCTCAAAAAGTTGAACGAAGTTTTGCTAATGTTTCCTTTTTTTGTTCTTCTGTCCATTCTTTTAATTTAAATACCATAATTTCTAGAAATCAGCCTTCAGCTGTGTGTGCATAATGTCTTAAAATATCACTGATTACTTCATTATCTTTGTATTTTTCAGTATCAAATGGACTAATTTTGAAATAATAAATATCATCAAATTTTGATATAAATTCTTTCAGTTTTTCATCATCATCTTTGATTGATTCAAATAGTTGAGGCGATGTATCGTCTCTAATTTTTCAAATTTCAAATTCTGGTAAATCTTCTATTTTTTGTTCTGTTTGTTCTCTAATTTCTGGATTGTTCATTATTATTCTTTAATTTTAAATATTGGTATTGCCTCCCTTAGTAAGGGAGGTCTCCCAATGAAATTGGGAGGGTAGGTTTTTAAACCCCCTGTCGCTTCGCTCCTTCCCCCTTAATAAGGGGGACTTATTTCTTTATTTTAGTAATTTCTCTAGTGAATTTCAATTCAAAATTGTATTTGAAATGAATTTTCATTTGTAGAAGTTTGCTCGATTATTGAATACACAAGGTGCATTCTTAGCTTTTTCAAGTGAATCAATTTTGATAAAATTGATTTTGATTTTTTTATCTTTTGAATATTGAGTCAACTCTTGGATTTGGTGCTCTACAAATGGGCACTCATTACTATAATAGATCGTGAAATCTTGGTTATCGATTTCCATTTTTTTTGCTCAATCATTGAATTTTGGAGTCTCTGCATTATCAAAAGATAGAGCCATCAATTCGTAATCTGCGACAGAATCAACGACTTTAAATCCAAAATGTTCAAAAAATTTCTTATCTCAGATAAATGGCTTTTTCTTTTTAGTTACCAATGTACAGATTCCGCTCATTTTCTTTTCTTTCGCATCGTTTATTGCATATTCCAATAATTCTTTTCAGATTCATTTATCTTTGAAACTTCAAGCAACTCGTAGGCAGTAAATGTACTCGTAATTCTTTCCGTTGATTGGAACTCGAGCTGTCTCTATTGGTTCATATTCGATGAACATTTTTCATCTTGCATTCAATTTTCTGAAAACATGTCAGTCTTTCAATCTGTCTTTGATTCGGGCCTTTTTGCAATCAACACCGGCTTGGTGCTTTGGATCTCAGATAGCACAACAAATATGCTCATTATCGATATTTTCTGCTATTAGGTTAATGTATTCGTGCATAGTGTTTTTAAAGTATAAATATTTTTTGCCTCTTTTTAAAGGGGCTCCCCGATTTCATCGGGGTGGGGATTTTAAAAATCTTTCGTCTCCGACAAGTCGGAGCCACCTCCTTTAAAAATGAGGAAAATCGTACATATCTTTTTTCATTATTTTATTTATTTTAAAAGTTTTTTAATTTCATTTTTTACACTTTCTAAATCGCTTGAAGTCAGAATAGGGATTAAATTATTTATTTCTTCAATTGATTTATCTCGCCGTTTTAATTTTTCAAGCATTTCAATCAATTCATCATCAAATCTTTTTCTGATAATTTTGATAGGATTTCATGCTACAATCGAATATGGTTCTATATCTTTTGAAACAACACTATTCGCTCAAATGATTGCTCAATCTCAGATGTGAATTCAAGGGAGAATAGTTACATTTTGACCAATCCAAACATCATTTCATATTACAGTATCTCATTTTAATGGCAAATCTTCAATTTTTGGTGGTGTTTGTTCCCATCATTCCAAAGTATAGAAAGGAAAAGTAGAAATAGCATTCATTTGATGGTTTGCTCAATTCATCATAAATTCAACTCATTTTCAAATCTGACAAAACTTTCAAATAATTAGTTTGTCATTATTCCGATCGTAATGATTGGTGACATGACTTTCAAATTCAGAATCCGCGATATAAGTAAAATCTCAAACAATAATATTTTTATTTGTTATTGTTGGTTTTACATATATTTCTTTATTATATCATTCAATTGGATGGATTGTATTTGGATCCGGAAATTTTCAGTTTTTCATGAGAATGTTATTTTAAATATTCATCAACATCAAATTCAGTTAATTTACAATATCAAGCTCTTGATGGATGCAAAGGATTTCAATTTTTTGTTAATCAAATTTTTAAGAATTTTGGGTTATATGGCTTTATAATTCTGATTATATTCTCAAATCGTTTTATAAAATATTCTTTTTCTGCAATTGTATTTCAGAATGCTAATAATATGTGGGGATCTTTGATAGAGTTAATTAGATTGTTTATTATTTCATGATTTTTGTTCATTAATTCTATATCTGAATTTGGGTTAATATCACGTGGAAATGTTGCTCTTTGTGGAATAATATTAATCATTGCGAATCAATCATATCAATTTTTCTCAGCAAATCACATCACCTTTCTCATTGTTGCATCTGGCTTCTTATCATCAGCTGTACTTGGATTTATTCACATAACGATTAATACATTTTTTCAATCTTTTTTTAATAGGAATCTATTTTCTTGATCTCAAATCATTTGAATATTTTCTCGCTTCATCTTTCTATGAATGTGTTTATAATTTTTAAATTAGATTCTTCGCTTTGCTCAGAATGACAATAAAATCCCTCTGTCATTCGGGCTTCTCCCTTCCCTACAAACCCCGCTAAAGACGGGACTCGCTTCGCTTGTGCCCAGTCACGGTAAAAAGGAATACAAATTCTTCATTTTATTGTTTTAAATCACCCCTGGCCACTCTTTGAAAAAGAGGGGAATTTTCACTGGAACTCCCCTTCCTTTTCAAGGAAGGGGTCGGGGGATGATTTCTTAATTATTCTTCACTATCTGGTTTCATGATTGGGAACATAACTACATCCCTGAGGTTATCTTGTTCTGTCAAAATTGCCAAAATTCTCTCAATTCACATTCAGAATCATGATTGTGGAGGCATTCCATATTCCATAGCTGTCACGAAATCTTTGTCTCATGCTGTAGCTTCTTCATCTCATCTTGCAGCAGCTTCTGCTTGTTTATCGAAATTAGATTGTTGGAATATTGGATCTACTAGCTCTGAATATGCTTTACAGATTTCTCGTCCATTTACCAAAAGTTGGAACTGCTCTACTACTCCAGCATCTTCATCTGAAACTCTTGCTAAAGGCTGCATAATTACTGGATAATTGTAGATGAAAGCAGGTCAAACGATTTTTGGTCTGAGGACTTTCTTGTATAGATAATCAATCAATGTCGTAGTTCACATGTCGTCCATTCAGTCAAATTCAATTCATTTTGCTCTGATATCTGCACGAAGTTGATCTGCATCGTCTTCTGTATATTTTGTGATATCTAGTCCACTTGCTTCATTTACTCATTGAACATAATCAATCCTTGGCCATGGAGTTGTGAAATCTACTTGTTTTACTACTCCGTCTTTGTCTTTTACATTCAATTTTCTATCAATTCACATATTATCGAAGATATAATCCATCATTTTTTCTGTGAATTTCATATTGTCTTCATAATTTCGGTATACTGCATAGTGCTCTACTTGAGTAAATTCTTGTAAATGAGATGGATCTGATCACTCATTTCTAAAATCTTGTCCAATTTCAAATACTTTTTCAAATCTTCAAACCGTTGCTTTTTTCAAAGCTGTCTCGAAAGCAATTCTCAAATAGAATTCAGTATCAAAATCATTATGATGTGTAATAAATGGTTTTGCAGCTGCTCATGAAGCTGCATTTCATAATATGGAAGTCTGAATTTCGGTAAATCACTCTTTATGATAAAATTCTCTCAAAACATGGTAGAATTTTGATTTGAACAAAAATCTTTTGTAACTTTCAGGATTCATAGTCATATCAAGATATCTTTTCCTATATAATTCTTCTTGGTCAGTCAATCCGTGGAATTTTTCTGGTAATGGGCGAATTGCTTTTGAAAGGAATTTGAATTCAGATACAAATATTGTAAGTTCTCATTTATGAGTTTTGAATACTTCTCATGTCACTCAGATAAAATCTCAAACATCAACCATTTTTTCCATGAATTTATATGCTGATACTTCGTTTTCTCATTCTCACAAAGAATCCACTAGTTTTGGTTCATTTGCAGAGATTGAGATATCCATTTTACAATTATCTCTGTGGAACATTACTTGGATTTTTTCTGTGGAATCTATGATAGTTCAAAAAGATAGTTTACCAAAACTACGATACAAAATTAGTCTTCCAGCTGTAACAACTTGTTTCTCTGGATTTGGAATAATATCGTTGATATCTCTAAAATCTTTTTCTCAATATTGTTTTATTATATCTTGTATCAAATCTTTTTTGTTGAAATGCTGAGCATAAGGTTTGACTCAAAGTTCTTTCATTTTTTGAATTTTTTGGATTCTGACATCTCTTTCAGATTGTGGTGTGTTTTCAGTCATAATATTGTTGTTTGTATATAAAAGATTTAATTATATATCAAGATGTTGGTCTCACACATATCATGTATATGGTGCGACAAAAAACTTTGAATATGAATTTTTTAGCGACAAAGTAGTACTCAGTGTAATTTCTTCAGAAGACACTTGTCCATACATATTCATAGTAAAGCTAATTTTTATATAAGGATCGTAAAGATTATCTGTATCTTTAGTAGCTAAATATGGATCTTTGTTTGGATAAATGTCTATTTTAAAATCATTTACGGTGACTTTTCTGCTTGTTATATCCACTCGTCAATCATCAAAATCTACTGGTAATTTATATCATGTAATAACTTCTGTACCTTTACATGAAAATCATTGAGAATAATCACATGCCCGTGTATCTATAAATCCATCAAATGCTCATCGTGATTTAAAATCGTGATTTTGTCATGCGTCAAATCATTTTAATTTTAGCATTTGGATTATGTATAGTGATTCATTTTTTCATGAAAAGCCAGCTATACCATCTAAATCTACTCAAGTTTTAAAAATTCTCCTAAAATAGTATCTTTCTGTTCAATTTGGACTAATTAGATATAAATATTCCAATCATGTATTTGGAGATATGGCAATAGGTCAGTTTTTCATATTTCCTCATGAATTTTGGGAACTATTTAGATTTTCAAGATCTGTAAGTTTTCGATGTTGGAAATAATATTCTCCATATTTTTGGTTTCATTCATATTCACATCATCAGTCTGTATCTCGTGCTTTTATGCTGTATCCTCCATTGGATTCGTAATCTCTATCTCAACAATAATATCGCTGTCCGCTATTTCCGTAAGTAGAAAATCCAGATCCATCTGGTCAAAATCAAAGTATTTTGCGGTTGAAATATTCTTCGTAGTCTATGTTGTAATCAATGGCCGCTTCATGAATTCTGTCGATCAGATCGCTGGCTTCAGCAGTAAGTACTCTCTTGTTTGCTATTTTTCAGTCAGTTTTTCTGATGCTTGTGTATATTCACATCACGATACCTATAAATAGTCAAACGATTAGCAAAGATAATAAAACCTCCACTAAAGTAAATCATTTTTTATTTTTCATGTGATTTTGTATTAATGTATAAAAATTGAAATTATACTGTCATTATTAGTATTTTATGCTCAAAATTCAAGAGAAAGACAATTTTTTTTTAATTTTCATTTGATTTTGTTTTTTATATTTGTACACCTATTCTATATAAAGAAATGTGTTTTATTTTTTATTGTAAAAAAAATGACATTGATACCTAGTGTAATAGAAAGGACTAAAAGTGGAGAAAGAGCTTATGATATTTATTCTAGATTGTTGGAAGATAGAATTGTTTTTGTTTGAGATGCTGTAGATTCTAGTCTGGTAAATACTGTGGTTGCTCAGCTTTTGTATTTGGAAAAAAAAGATCCAGAAAAAGATATCGTAATGTACATAAACTCACCTGGATGAGAAATTTACAGCTGAATGGCAATTTATGATACCATGCAATATATAAAATGTGATGTAGTGACAATTGCTACGGGGCTTGCTGCATCTATGGGATCTGTATATCTAGCATGATGAACAAAATGAAAAAGGTATGCTCTTCCTCACAGTAAAATTATGATTCATCAGCCGTTAATAAGTGGAGGTGGTATTACATGACAAGCAACAGATATTCAGATTGAAGCTATGGAAATGATAAAAATAAAAAAATTATTTATAGAACTTATGGCAAAAAATACAGGTCAAGACATAAAAAAAGTGGAACAGGATATGGAAAGAAACAACTGGATGACCCCACAAGATGCTTTGAAGTATGGATTGATTGATAAGATTATAGAATAGATAGTATATGTCATTCTGAGGGAACGAAGTGACTGAAGAATCTATTTATAATTGATTTAGATTCTTCGCTTTGCTCAGAATGACAATTTGTTTTTACTTTGTAAAAGTTTTCTAATGTGTTGAAATGAAAATTGTCATAAACACGATTGCCATTGTGGACATGAACATTGTGAATGCGAACATGGAAGTTGTGATTATCATGAGCATGAAATATATAATTGATATAATGAATGAGATATTGTTTGAGAAACAGATTTCCAAATTGTGGATAAAGATGAATTAGAAAACATGAAAAACAGTTGAGAAGTGTGATGAAATTTGTGAGATGATTTGGTGAAAATGTGATTTATAGATGAAAATGATGAACTGTATGAAGAAATGAAAAATGAAAAAAGAGATGGAGTTATGTATGATATTTAAATTCGTTTATTCACATAGCTCAATATAATGATTCCATAGTCATTCTGAGGAATGAAATGACGAAGAATCTAGAAAAAATAATAAGATTCTTCACTTCGTTCAGAATGACATCAAAAAAAAGTAAAATAAATAAATCATGAAATACGAAATTTTATGTGATGATAGTAAATTAGGTCTAGTTGATAGACTTTTGAGAGTGAGAGGCATCAGCGATGATGTCGATCTTTTTTTGAATCCAAAATGTAAAGACTATCGAAATGATCCGTTTAAATTGAATGATATGGATAAAGCAGTTGAAAGAATAATACAATGACTGAAAAAGTGAGAAAAAATAATGATTTTTGGGGATTATGACTGTGATTGAGTGACTTCAAGCTATATTTTGTATGAATTTTTTACAAAATATTTGCACTACAAAAATATTAGCATAATGTATCCAAATAGAGTAGAAGACGGTTATGGTCTGAAAAACAAACATATTGATATAATGAAAGAAAAGTGAATTGATTTGATAATCACTGTAGATAATGGAATTACTAGTATTGATGAGGTAGAATACGGAAAACAACAATGAATTGATATAATTATCACAGATCATCACAAAAATTTGGAAACTTTGCCAGATGCTGTAGCTGTGGTAAATCCTGTAGTTTCTCCTGAATACGGTTGTAGTTTTTTGGCTTGAGTAGGTGTAGCATTTAAATTGATTGCTGCATTACTTGAAAAAAGCAAATATGATCAAGATAAGAAAAATGAAATATTTAATTATTTCTTGCCAATTGTGGCGATTTGAACGGTGGCAGATATTGTGCCATTGCTTGGAGAAAATAGATTATTTGTAAAAAAATGATTAAATTTGATAAACAATCATCGCGATAAAATACCGAGAAGTTTGCAGTGATATTTACAATATTTGAATTTAAAAGAAGTGGATGCATTTCATTTTGGATTTGTGATAGGACCAAGGATAAATGCTTGATGAAGAATTGATTCACCATATACAAGTTTGAAAACTTTGATGTATAATGGAGAAAAGCAAAGACAAGTACTAGAGAAATTGGATATGATAAATTCTGAAAGAAAAAAAATGCAAGAAGATGCTTTTAAAATTGCAGAAAAAAATATTGATCTAAAAGAGAAGATACTGATTGCGGAGCATGAAGATTTCCATGAATGAATTGTATGAATAGTTTCTGGAAAAATCACTGAAAAATACAACAAACCAAGCATTGTACTAAAAATTGATAATGAAAAATGATTAGCAATTTGAAGTTTGAGGTGACCGGAATATTTCGATGTGATAGAGATGCTACAGCAAAATGCTGATATTTTAGAAAAATTTGGGTGACACAAATGAGCGTGATGATTGTCTGTCAAATTGGAAAATTTAGCTGAATTGAAAGAAAGAATAAAGCAATATTGCTTGGAAAAGGTAGCTGATGAAAATTTAGAAAAAATAATTTATATTGATACGAAATTTTTTGAAAATGAACGAGATAATGAGATAATCAAAAAAATTGCAGATTTGTGACCATTTGGGGAAGGAAATCCAGAACCACAATTTTTGTTTGAAAATGTGAAAATAGATAATATCCAAAAAGTCTGAAAAAATTGAAATGGGCATATGAAAATTAAGTGAATTTTATGAGAGAAAAAAATTGATTTCCTATTTTGGTGAAAATGAGATATGATAGAAGATATTGAAAATAGAAAGGAAATTAGTATTGTCTGAAAAGTAAAAAAAGATGATTTCAATGGTAATTATTCTGTTGTTTGAGTTGAAATATTGTAGCTATTTTGTCATTCTGAGCGAAGTGAAAAATCTAATTTAAGATTCTTCGTCGTTTCACTCCTCAGAATGACATGTATATAATTTATTTATGTATAGTATATTTATAAATGAACGAACAAGAAAAAGAGCAAATTAAGAGCATTATAGCAAATTTTGTGGAAGCAAAATGATATTTCCCATATATTATAGATTTGGAACAACATCCAATGTTTTGACCAATTTTCAAATGATTGGACAAAGAAAAAAAAGAATGAGTAGAAAAAATTATCGATGAATGTATTGTGGAAAAAATCAATTCATACAAGACAAAATGATGAGAATTATTTAGGAGATTTTTTGAAGTAAATGAAGAAGATTTCTGGAATTTTAGAGATATGAATTGTGATGATAATTTTGCACAAACAAGAGAATTTCAAGAATTATGAAAAAAAGTAGAAGCTGAAATGTTTAGGTATGAATGAATTTTGACTGAAAGAATGCTTGATCAAGAAAAATGACTTGATAAAGTAGTTTGATCATTCTATAACATCGTATATAGTTTCTTCCCAAGATTTAATTTGATAAATAGTGATTAAAAAAAACTTGAAATTTTTGGTTTTTTATTTATGATATAAGTACGTTGGTATTCGGATTCTCGAGCACATATGTGTGTTTTTGTTTAGTAAGGTTTCTGAAAAACAAAATCATGCACCCAATATAAAATTAATTATCCCGCCGAAATACCGATGTCAGTGCGTGTGCAATCTTGTTCAAATCATTGGATGACATTGCACACATTTTTTTGTTTTTTTACAATTTTTTGCTAAGTTTATTTATTTGGCTATTATCTGAAATCAATGTGTTACTTTTTCTTTGAAACAATATTCAAATATTGCTGATTAAGCTTTTGAACTCAATTTTCTAATCTGTAGTAATGATACAAGTAGGCTCATTCCAGGATAATTAGGACAGAATCTAACATGCAAAAGAATATATTATTTGCTGAATTTACAAAAAATATTGCTAATAAAGTTCAAATGAAGATTGTGACAAAAAGATGGACTATTCTTTCGTGTTTGAATCGCTCTAATGATTCCTTGATATATTTCTCATCTGTGATTTTTTTTGATTCAATATCTGAAATCAGGTTTTCCAATTTATCTGCTATTCATGGATTTTTTTTCATATTTTGTGATATTTTTTAAATTGCTTATGTGTTGTCCCAGGGGTTGAAAATTAACCTCGGGGTCGAGTCGTTAATTTATCCAACAAAATGTAAAAATACACCTTCATATTTTTGGACATCTTTGATGTACAATGTCTCTCATGAATCTAATGTAATATTTCCACTATCTCATTTTTGTCATCCAGATTCTGCATAGAATGGTGTCTGATCAAAAATCAAAATTCTCTGCCCGTTCACCTCAAAATCTTTGAGAAGTTTGCAATCTGCAGAGCTCTGCTTACCGTATCAAAGAAATTTTGTTTGAGGAATTCATTCTAAATATTTTGACCAATCGATATCTTTTTGAAATTTGGCAGATGAACGAGATCTTTCTTTTTGATTTTCTAATTCTTTTTTGAATCATGCTTCATCAATTGATATATTTTTTTCCAGACAAATTTCTTTAGTCAATTCTACTGGGAATCAGCAAGTATCGTACAAAAAGAATACATCTTTTCAATCTAAGTTATTTCATGATAAAATTTTTAGTTTTTCATCGAGAACTTTGAGTCCTCTGCTGATTGTATTTTTAAAGGTTAGAATTTCGTCCATGAGCGACTTTATCACATCTTCTACTTTTAGTGGACGAGTATTATTGCTTACGAATGTTACAATTTCTGACAACATTAATTTTAGTTCGTCATTTGAGATGTCTTTTAGGAGCATCAAATTGTAGTACATTCTCCTTATTATCATCCTGAGAACGTACCCAGCTCAGACATTTGATTGAATAACTCAATCATTCAAGAGTAATCCTGCCGTCCTGAGGTGATCTGCAATAATTCTAAATCTTCTCTCATTTCATAAGTATTGAAGTCATGTATATTTTGAAATTGTATCCAAAATTGGTTGAAAATTATCTGTTTCGAAAATTGTTGGTTTATTTTGTAAAACTCTGCACATTCTCTCGTATCACATTCAAGTATCTACATTTTGATGTGGTAATTTTGTCAGAGTTCAGGATTCATCACGATAAAATTGCATGAAAACATTATTCCAAATCTCCATCCAATTTTCTTCGTCATCTTTTACATTTGATTCCAGTGGTGGCAATCCTTCTCATATATAATAAAATATTTCAGTATCTGGTCAACATGGTCAGACTGGTCATGGAGTCCATCGATTGTCATCAGCTCAAAGAAATGAAATTTTATCAGCAGGTATTCCAGCTTGTAATCGGCAATCTGCTGTTTCTTGGTCTCTTGGTGCATTTTCATCTCATTCAAATACTGTGACTGCCAATTTTTTTGGATCAAATCACAATTCATTTACCAAAAAATCATAAGAATATTGGACTGCTTCTTTTTTGAAATAGTCTCACAATGATCGATTTCCCATCATTTCAAAAAATGTCAAATGTGATGAATCTCAGACTGCATTTATATCGTTTGTCCTCACGCATTTTTGGATATTGAATAATCTTTTTCAAACTGGGTGAGTCTTTCCCGCTAAATATGGGACAAGTTGTTGCATTCAAGCAACATTGAACATTGCAGTACTTTCTTTGCTTGCGACAAGTGAAACTTCTGGCAAATGCTTATGATCATTTTTTAGTCGAAATTGTTCTCGTTTTTGTCTAAGTGTCTTTCAGTCCATTTGTTCAAAAAAAATACTAAATAATGATTACTTTTATATATAATGATTTCATTTTCAATAAAAAAATCCCTACTAAATTTTAGTAGGGAGATTGTATAAATTTTTGTTTTTTACTATTCTAGATTATTGCTTGAAACTGCTTTTAGAGTATCGTCTTTTTCTACACTTTTTATATATTCGTATAAATTGATTTTGTTTACTCATTCGTTTGTCAAAATATACATTTCTGGGTTGTTTCAAGTGCTATCTGGGATAGAAACATCCTTTACTTCTTCAGATGTCAAAGCAAATTTGAAACTAAATAAATATGTCAGGTTGTATTTTGATGTGTTTGCATCATTTGTTTTCAAGGGGTTTGAAGTATAGATAGTAAATGTTTTGTTTACTCTATCAAATAAATATACATATTTTGAATTTAGTGATGCTATTACTTTTACATCATTTGAATATTTGTTTGTCATAGTATCTCATCACAATAATTTGATTTCGCGGACATCCAATGTAGAACCATTTCATGGTCTTCGGAATTGATACAATTTTCCATTATTTCGTGCCAAGAATGTAGAATCAATAGCCATTCAAGCAAAATTTCACTCAAATGAAACAGAGTCTGTATATCACTCCACAACTGAATAATTTTGTCATGCTTGGTATACTGTTTGTGATCATACTGTATTTCTGTATCTGGTGACTACTACCCCATTTAAGGCACTATTTAGATTTGGCTGGAATACATAAAAATTTGATTTTCAATAAACTCAAACTCATCCTACAGTATCTGGGAATCACAATCAATCAATGGTAGTCACTGGTTCAATTCATGCTTTCACTATATTGTACACGCGTCAATCAGAAGTGTAGCAATATAGTCCATCTCTCAGCAAATTTACAGAACATCAAGCGATATTTGTATCAATACCGTACTCTATCAATCATCATCTAGATCAGTCATTTACTGCTCAAATCAATGCTCACTTAGTTCATCAGATATTTATAGATTTTTGGTAATCTATATATAATACATCTCACATTTTACCTTTTTCGGTTGAATTGAATGAAATTTGTCTAGTTTTTATTCATGTAGCAGCATCATCCAATTGAGAAAGATTTTCTATCCTAATAATATTGAATCCTTTGTAATAATCGTCTTCTACAATTCATTTTAGGCTGTCAACATCTTCCAGCCATCTTCCATTTTGTTCCAATAATGTCAATTTTTCTACTATCTCATTGTATTTGATAGATTTATCATCTGATGATGGGTCCATTTGCTGAAACAAGTAAATATCTTTTTTGATATCATCAATGGTAATATCAACTATGGATCATGATTCGGTAATTATTGAATTATCATGTTTTGTGTCCAACAGAGCAGACAAAACGCTGTATAATAGCACTAATACTATTATACCCAAAACACCTATGACTACATAATATTTGTTTTCTCAAAGTTTTTTCATCCATGCTTTGCTGGCTGTAAATTTTCATTTCATCCAAGATCATCATTTTTTGGTAATTGATGATGTATCGGAATTTGATAGTATATTTCCATGAATGTAATAACTTGATACTAATCAAATTTTGTCTTTTTCTATCCTAGAAAGCAATGTTTTTTCAAAAACATCCAAAAATGATGTTTCATCTTGATCAATTATTTGTTCAAGCTCCTTGATATCTCATTGATCCAATACATCGGTAATTTTGGTTCATGTATAGACTATTTCGTCTCATGTTTCTATATTTCATTCCACAAAGTCTGAAAACAAATCTATTTTTGTTTTTTTGTTTACTCCGTTGTGCAACTGATAATACAATTTACTATCTCTAAATATCAATATGGATGTATCTCAAATCATAGATGATATTATGGTATCTCATGCAATAATTTGGATATATCATTTGATAGAAAAACGCTCAATATCCGTCACTTTGTCTGCAAATAATTTTAGTTTTACATTTAAATTTTGTAATCAATTTTCCAAATTGTTTTTTAGATCTCATTCATCATAAATTTCTGTATTGATTTTTTCCATCAAATCAGCCAAAAAATCTTGGATCAAATCTTTTTGATATTCCAAAAATTTTTCTGATTCTAGTATTACATATGTATTTATCTGCACTCAATTTGTCAATTTCTCTTTGAATTGAAATTGCTGATTTGCTGCCAAGTAATTGTATTTTTTTTCTCTTATTTGCATGGTAAATAATTAAGAATTAGTGATTAAAAATAAATAATAAAAATTTTTTGTTTACTACAATTTTTATAATTATATAAAATTATTCTTTTTTCAACACCAAATACTTAAAAACATAACATGGAGCATAAAGTGTGCTTTTTATTTTCTTCCAATTCCTTTTAGGATCTGTGATAAATCTCCATAATCGTTCAAGTTTTAGCTTTCTGACAAAATTTGGGGCTCTTTTTTGTACTCATTGTATTTGATTGTTTCATCACGAAGCAGCAATAAAGTCAAATAGACCTCAAACTGTGAATATGATCAATTGATTATTTTTTATTTTACTCAAATTTTTTTGTACTCGCAACTCTTGGATTGGTGTTCATCTTGCAATTAGCATCACATTTATAGGATTTTCTACAAATTGCAGATCTTCAATTTTTTGCCAATAAAAATCAGAATATCAATCTTGAGCATAAATAACATTGAATCATTTTTTTTGATAAATTTTTTGGCATTCTTGGACTATTTCGGATTTTGATCAATATAAAAAAAGATTGATCCTTTGGCTTCCGTATCTTTTTTTTATTTCATCTAGAAAATATGGAATGAAATCTGTTCAATTTAAGTTTGGTAATTTTTTGGTAGGCAAATCAAATCAAAAAAGGTTTGCCAATCTCCAATATGTTTGCAGTGCCATACCATCTGGAAACAAAAAATCACTATTTAAAATATATTTTTTGTATTCTTTTTGTTCTGTGGTTTTTTTTCAGTTATTAAACAATTTTTGCTGATCAATTACAGCGAAATACAAAAAATTTCAAATAAGATATTTTTGCTTTTCATACTTTGTAAGTATATCATTTACCGCTTTTGAAGCAGAATAAGGATATAATTTTTTTAAAATTTCTATCAAAATATTGTGTTAATAAATAAAATTTCTACAGATTAACAATTTGAACTCATGGATAATAATATTTTAGGATATCTGTATAACTTCGACCAAAAGTTTTTGCCCATCTTTCAGCACCAAGTCAGCTCAATCAAACTCCATGTCATGAAAACTTTTTGTCTGCACAAATTCATATATCAAATTTTGATTGTAGATATGAAGTATCGTTTCGTCATCGTTTTTCGTATGCAGAATATGTAAATCCAGCCGAGCATGAAAAATATGGCAAAACTGGTACATATCAATTGTACAAAATAATTTTATCTTCTGTATTTTTTAGTGCTTGATATCGCTTTGTCAATGTTTTTTCTAGTCATGCTCATACATATTTTTGGAAAATATCTGGATCATCTACGGCATTATAATTGGCTTGATCTGGGATGTTTGGATGATGATTTGCTGGATTCATATAAAATAATGCATAAGATTTGGAAATTAAAGCCATTACTTCATTTTTTGTAGATGTTTCAGTGTCGTTTGTTTCTACTATTCATTTCATGTAATCTGCAAATGAAAGCCTATTTATTACCACATTTTTGTATGACTGATTTCAATTTTTATCTCTGAAATAATCTTTTTGGAAAATCAAAGATCAATGAAATGAATTTCGAGGGATTCAGGCATAAGATTTCCTATCATAGTTTGAAACTGTGATTAGATTGTTTTTTGAAGAAACAGAAATGGTTTGTGAGGTATAAGTTTCATCATTTATATTTAGTGCCAAAGTGTTTCATACTCACAAAAATATTTCTCATGAATCTGAATTTATAGTGTTTTTATCAAATGAAAAGGTACATCATCAGTCGCAAATTAGAGTATACAAATCGTAGTTTTGCGTTAATTCGTACAGTAATACTCTGATGTTTTGCTGCATAAGAGCTTTTGCTTGTTCCAGTGAAATTTTTCAAAGTATTTTAGTAGTGTAGTTTGTAGCAGAGGTGATATTGTTTTGTGAAATATAATCTTTTTTGATTTGTGTAATTGCAGGAGAGATCTTTGGTTGTATTGATTCAATATATTCATAAGTCAATTTTGTTGAATTTTTTTTGGTCGGTGTAAAATGTGTAGAATGTTTTTGTGATTGTAAACCTATATCATCAGTTATTTCTCGTGATTTTCAATTTATGATATCATCTACACTAGATCTAATATATGGTAATAATTTGTGCAGATTCTCTCACGGACAGGCGGTATTACCTGCGTCCTTGTGTCAAGCAATAGTATAATTTACACTTGACTGAACATATGGAGATGTAGAAAGGTCTTTGTGATAATGTGTGGTTCAGTTTGGATTGATATTGTATTTTTTTACCAAAGCTACTATAAGTTTGATCAGAGATTCTAAAGCTTGTTTGGATGGTTGATTATCTTCAAAATTTCAGATCATAGCAATTCATATACTTGGAGTGTTGTTTCGTTTTGTGTGTGCTCAAATCACTCATTCTCATCCTGCTCTACCCTCGTAAATATTTCCAAATGGATCTATAATAAAATTGTATCCAATATCTCATCGTGCATTTATCAGTGTATGATATTTGTACACATCTTGTAAGTATGTCAGTACATCATCTTGTGTTTTTAGATTTGTATTGTCGGAAGCTGTATGATGAATTAGGATTTTTGTTTTTTGGTTTCTATGGTATTCGGTCCACCAAAGTTTTTGTCAATTGAACAATGAATTTGATCGGTCTGTATACATATCATCATAAAAATTTTTTTTCAAAAAAGAGTTTGCTGTATTTGATTTTTCTTTTGCTCTATCGCTTTCTGCTATTTTTTTTAGATAAGCGAGATAGTCGTTTTCTCTCAAATTGTCCAATGATTTTTGTTGTGCAAGTCTATTTGCCAAAATTCATTGCCATTTTGGATGAGAAACAAGTCTCCAATTCTCGTCTGCTCATCGCTCTGCACGAGAAATAATAGTAATTCAAGGTAAATCTCGATCACTAGCAAAAATATAGGAATTGATGGAGATAAATAGTATTCCAAATAAAACTAATATTTTGGCTATTTTTTTCATTTTTGCAAAAAAATGGAGTAATAAAGTCTTTTTTGTTTTCTTATAGTGAATATATGTTCATTTTCAAGAAAAAAGCTTTACAATACAAAAATTTTTTAAGTTTATTTTTATTTGCAAAATTTTACTTTTGATAAACTTGAAAATTTAAAAAAAATAATTAAAAGGGGTATGTGTTTAGTAATTAAATAACCAATATATGCAATTTACTCATTTACACGGACATAGTACATTTTCGTTTTTGGAAGCGATTTGAACTCCAAAAAAGCTAGTCGCGAAAGCAAAAGAAATGTGATTTAGTGCAATTTGAATCACGGATTTTTTTGCTATGTATGGAGCGATCCAATTTTATGAATCTGCAAAAGAAAATGAAATCAAGCCAATAATTTGAGTAGAGCTTGGATTTGTGCTAGATATCCACTGAATGAATAAAGTTGAAGAAATTTGAAATGTTTGTTTGCTGGCAAAAAATACTGCATGATATCAAAGTTTGATGAAAATTGTTTCAATAGCAAACCAAGAGTGAATTGCCTGAAAACCAAAAATTGATATCAATACTTTATGAAAAAATAGCGACTGAATCATTGCTTTTATGTGAGGGGAAGATTCGCGAATCTGAAAAATGATAAATAGATCTGAAAATGATGATAAAATTTTGGAAATAGTAGGTATGATACAAGAAAAATTGTGAAAAGAAAATGTATACTTTGAAATAATAGCTCAAGATGAAAATTTGGATCCTAATCTAAAAAAAATAAATAGTAAGATTTTGTCCATGGCAAAAGAAAATGAAATTTCTTTGATCACATGAAATATTTACAACTATATAAACAAGCAAGATAAAGACGCTCGAGAAATGGCATTGGCAATCAAAGACAACAAAAGGATGTTTGACTCTGATAGGAGAAAACCTATTTGAGAATTTTATTTGATGACTGGCGACGAAATCAAAGAAATTTTGCTTTGAAATGGATATGATGAATCTGATGTGGACAGACGGATTGCTATGAACAACAAAATTGCTGATGAAATTGACACAAAAATAAATATGTGACAGTGACTTTTTCCAAAATATCAAACTCCAAAAGATATTGCAGAAATTTATGATAGTGTTAGAGATTCTCTAATCGCTGAATAAAAAAAATTTTCAGATTGAAAAAAAGTTTGTGATTAGTAAATAATGACATGGTGTAAAAATTTTACAGAATAAAATTTTTCATGAATATACAAGAATACTTAGCTAGTAAATTGAATGAAGAGCAATGTAAAGCAGCTTTGCACACGGAGACTTCTAGTCTGATTTTAGCTGGAGCTGGATCTGGAAAGACAAGGACTCTGACCTACAAAATTGCTTATTTAATGTTTGGATTGGGAATTAAGCCAAGCAATATTTTGGCTGTAACTTTCACAAATAAAGCTGCAAATGAATTAAAAGAAAGATTGATTGAATTGGCAAAAGAGTTTTCACAATTGGATTTATGAGTGGAAAAAAAAGTAAACTCCAATGATATTACTTGAAATTCTATTGATGACTTTTTGGCTTTTGTGGAAGCCAATGCTCCCAAAAGCAAACCAGCATACTGAATCAATGATTTCAAATGGATTTGAACATTTCATAGTATATTTTTGAAAATTTTGAAAGAGGATATTGAGTGATTGGAGATGAAATATGACAAAAATTTTTCGATAATTGATAGTGATGATAGTGCAAAAGTAGTGAAAGATCTATTAAAAAAGTATAATTTGGAAGATGTTTTAAAACCAAACGAGGTAAAATGATTTATCAGCAATGAAAAAAATAATTGATTTGATGCAAAAATGTTTGAGAGCAAAATTGTGAGTCAATATGATATGAATATGTGAAAAATTTATACAGAATATCAAAAGGAATTAGAAAGGTCGAATATGCTTGATTTTGATGATTTACTACTACTGCCCTATTTACTCTTTAGAAAAAAGCCAGAAATTTTGGAAAAATGGAAAAGAAAATTTTTGTATATTATGGTAGATGAGGCTCAGGACACAAACTGGATCCAGTTTGAATTGATGAAGATGTTGAGTTGAGAAGATGGAAATATTACGATGATTGGAGATGATTATCAGAGTATTTATGGTCGAAGATGAGCTCTCATGGAGAATTTTTTGAATGTAAAAAAGTATTGGCCTGATATGCAGATGTTTAAATTGCAGATAAATTATCGTTCTCGTCCATATATTGTGGAAGCTGGAAATGCTGTGATAAAAAAGAATTTAAAGCAATATGACAAAACTGTCCGCTCATTTAGAGAAGAAAACTGAAAAATTACGATTTTTGGAAATAATACGGAGATGGATGAAGCTGCAAACTTGATTGATTTGATTTCCAAAATGAAAAATAGTGGGAAAATTCAATCTCGATGAGATGTGGCAATATTGTATAGGACCAATGCTCAATCTTCTCCTTTTGAACAAGTTTTAGTCCAAGAATGAATACCATACAAGATACGATGAGCTTTTAAGTTCTTTGATAGAAAGGAAGTAAAAGATATTTTAGCCTACATGAAATATTTAGCCAATCCAAATGATTCAATTTCTTTGAAAAGAATTATCAATTTACCATGAAGGTCTATCTGAAAGACGACTTTGGACAAGCTAGAAGATTATGCAGCTTTAAATTGATATAGTTTAAATGAAGTGATAGAAAATATTGATTCTGTGCCAGAAAAAGTGACTCCACAGGCAAAAAATGGAATTATGGAATTTAGGCAAGTGATTCATGAAATTACTGATAATCGAGATCAGTACTCCCCTGCTGAGGCTATGGAAAAAATTGTAAAATGAATAAAATATAGAGCATATTTGGTCAAAGAACATGGAAGTGAAGAAATTGCTGATGAAAAATATGAAAACATTGGACAATTGATAAATCTTGCTTCAAAATATGTAGAAAAATGACAGGATGCGGTGAGGCAATTTATGGAAGAAATTACACTTTTGACCGATGTTGCAACCGATGATGAATGAAATTTGGATGCAATAAAGTTGATGACTGCGCATAGTAGTAAATGATTGGAATTTCCTGTGGTTTTCATAGCTTGACTGGAAGATAATGTATTCCCTTTGACAAATGCTATGATGAAGTCAAATTTATTGGAAGAAGAAAGGAGGCTGATGTATGTAGCTATTACGAGGGCAAAGGACCATCTTTTTTTGTCATATGCAAATAGTAGGATGACTTGGTGACAGACAAGAAGTAATCCTGAAAGTAGATTTATAGCTGAGATACCGCTGGATTTAGTAAAAAGATATGATTTGTGATCAGGTTCAGTTTGAGAATGAAACCAGCAAGAAGAACATTATGACATCTCTGAATGACATGTAGTAAATCATAAATTATTTGGGAATGGTTATGTTTTGGAAGTTTGGAATAATCTTGCTATAGTAAAATTTTATAATCCAAAATTTTGAGTTAGAAAGATTGAATTGAGATTTTTGAAAAAAGTGGGATAGATATTAAGCAATTCAATATGGAAACATGAAATATTATTTACTGTATTTTTTTGCAAAAAATGCAAATGTTTTTCTATTTTTACAAAAGTTTGCAAAAATTTGCAAACTTTTATTGTTTTATATAGATTTATCTACTTTTTGCCCCTGCGGGGCAAGGATACCCCAGCTTCTCTCTAGGCAGACAATCTCAAAAATAAATTCGCGGAGTCATTATCATTGTAGTTCCGATAAAAGTTGCAACGGTCAGAGTAGCAATTCCATCGAGCACGCGAACCTTGTTTTCATGCTACATCCTTATCTCTCAACCAATAATAATTTAATCATGTAATAGTTTTTAAGCATTCTCATGCTTCACAGTCATAACCTCACCCATATCCAATAAGACTACCATTAGCTGAATAATCTGCGTTATCTCCATCTGTTTCTACTCACATCTCTTTCATATATTGATTCATTGCTGTTAGTAGATTTGATAGATCTTTTGCTGAATATGATTTACTTTCAAGGTCAGCATTTTGTTCAAAATTTGCTTTTCTTATCCCATCATTTGAAACAAAATACTCAAATTTAAATCATTGGAAATTTCATACTGCTGGTAATTCTATGTGTACTTTCTTTCATTTATATCACAGCATTTCTTGGTTTTCTTCTATCTTTACATGGTTTTCTTTTAAGTCTTTTAGTATTGCTTCTTGATTTCAGTATAATTTTTCTATTTTCTCCTGCGATAATTTTCAGATATTCTCCGCATCATTCTCAGACATTGCCTCTACTTTTCATCTATGGGCTATTTGAGCTTCTTTATATGATTTATTTTTGTCTGCAATGTTGGAGTCCATCTCTGCTAATTTCTTTTCATATTCTTTTTGCAATCTTTCTTTCTCTTTTTTTGCTTCATTTAGTCAGATTCTTGTTTTAATTTCTTCCAAATGTGTTTTCCTAGCTTCTTCATATCAAGGTTTAGATTTCATTTCATCCATTTCTTTGTAAAAATTTTCCATAATCTCTTTTTTCATTTGATCTTTTAGTCATTCTGAAAATGAAGATTTTTCAGCTTGTTCAAGTAATCTATTTCTTTCATTGTATTTATCTCGCGTTTCTCTAGCAAGACCCGAACGAAATTCTTTGTTTGTCATTTTTTGATGATTTTTAAGATATAAAATATATTTTTATTATCTTATTTTAATCATTTTACTTTCATTTGTCAAATTTTGGGGGACTTTTTTTAAAAATTTGTCTTATTCTATTCCCAAAATTTGCAGTAAATCTGATAATGTAGAAATGGTGATTAGATTCTTTTTTTTGTCATAATTCATTTCTTTTTCTCTCCTATTTAGCCAAATTGCATCTATTCAAGATTTTTTTGGTCAGTCTACATCTAGCCTTTTGATATCTCAAATCATTACCATATCTGGATAATCGACTCCAGCTTCTCTTTTTATATGTTTAAAGATTTTATTTTTTGGTTTGGTGGCTCAAACTTTGAATGAAAGGGCTTCATAGTCAAATAATCAGTCTGGTATTAATTTTCTCAACGGTTCTTCATATTCTTTTGACAAATTTGATATTAAGGCTAATGAATAGCCTTTTTCTTTTAATTTATTTAAAATTTGTAAAGTTTCTGGATATAGCAATGTATTTTTTACATTGTCTGAAATATGTTCTTTAAGTTTTTCTACCACAAATTGAGGCATTTTAAAACCTTTTACTTTTTCGTTTGCAGATAGGATGTCAATATCTGTAGTTTGTGCAATTTTGCCCAATTTTTTCATTGGAGCTATTCAGATGGATTTAAATGTGTCTCTCAATTGTTCGTGTGAATGCGGATAATGAATCAGCGTACCATATAGGTCAAAGCAAATCAATTTTTTGTTTTGCAATATGGGATTGCTGTGTAAAATTTCATCTGGATTTAATTTTTTTCGCTTATTATCTAGATTTTGGATATTTTGCTTTTGAATTTTTTCATTTTCTTTCTCCTGTCTCCTCTGCTCTCTTTTATCAATTTTGTGAGAATTTGTGATATTTTTTTGTCTTCACATTATATCAATTATTTCATATAAATCATTTACATATTATATATATGATACAAAATATCAATAAAATTTATTTATTTGCAATCATTTGATTTTATTTAAATAGTCAAAAAATGATTTGACATTGATTTTGATTTTGTTATACATATTTATATGTATGAAATTTTATTTTGAAAATACATGTGAAAATGAATACAAACGGAGAAATTATTTTATACAAAAAAACTGATGGAACATCACAGATTGATGTTAGATTTGATTGAGACACAGTTTGGTTAAATCAAAACCAAATTGCGAATCTTTTTGATGTTGATAGAACTGTGATTGTAAAACATTTAAAAAACATCTATGGTGAGTGAGAATTACTTGAAAATTCAACATGTGCAAAAATTGCACAAGTTCAAATTGAAGGTAATAGGCAGGTAAAAAGATCTATAAATTTTTATAATCTTGATGCAATTATATCTGTTTGATATCGTATAAACAGTAAAAATGCAACCACTTTTAGAATTCGGGCAACTAATGTATTGAGACAACACTTGTTAAAATGATACACGATAAATCAAAAAAGGTTGGTAGAAACTGGAATCGATGAATTTGAAAAAGCGGTTTTATTGATTAAAAAGAATATAGAAAATAATGTGCTACAAGACAAAGAAATCAAATGAATGCTTTCTTTGATAACAAATTATGCACATAGCTGGATATTGCTCCAAAAATATGATGAATGAACATTGTCTTTAGATAATTTAGATATCAAAAAAGCGGAAAAATTTACATATGAAGAAGCCTTATTAGCAATAAATGGGATGAGAAATGAATTTTTGCCAAAATGAGAAGTCTCAGAGATGTTTGGTATTGAAAGAAATGATTGATTGAGATGAATTATAGATCAAATATATCAATGATTTGATGGGGTTGAATTATATCCAAGTATACAAGAAAAAGCAGCAGCTTTGATGTATTTTACCATCAAAAATCATCCATTTTCGGATTGAAACAAAAAAATCTGAGCGTTTTTAATGTTGGTATTTTTATGAAAAAATAATTTATTATATCACAAAGATTGAAGCAAAATAATAGATGAAAATACGCTCACGGCTTTGACTTTGTTAGTATCTACGAGTGAAGCTAGTGAAAAAGAAATGATCATAAAATTGATTGTTAATTTTATTACAGAATAATATTTTATAATTGATTCAATAATTATGCAAGAAATAGGAAAAAATAAAAGAGAAATTGGGCAAGAATGAGAGGATTTGGTATTGGAATATTATGAAAATAATTGATATGAAATATTGGATACAAATTATACAATCAGATGATGAGAAATAGATATTATCGCACAAAAAGATTGAGAAATAGTTTTTGTAGAAGTAAAAGTGGTTGATGGGATGGACGATGTAATATGATATATCACTCCCAAAAAAATGATAATTTTGGATAGGACAATCCAAAATTATATGTATCAAAAAAATCTAAATTTTTGAATTAGGATTGATGTAGTTTTTGTAAAAAATAACCAAATTTTGGAAGTATATGAAAATGTGACAAATAGTTAATTTAGTTAGTAGCAGATAGCTTACGGCTAATAGCTGATTTTTAAATAAAAAACCTTGAAAGGGAAAACAATATCTGTAAAAGTGATGTGTTGTGTTTATTTTTTTGTTATCAAAATTTTATGAAATATGTGAGATGATTTATAGTTTTTTTGTGTGGAATACTCGTATGAGGTATATTTATGAGATATTATCCAAATAATTTTGCAACCAAAATATCAAATATTTTCACCAAAAAAGATTCTTTGTCATACTACCAAAACAAATATGCTCGTTTTGAGCAGATTGATACGATTTTTGGAGAAGATTATTATTATACAGATAGGATTGATAGTTGAGAAATGGTGCAAAGTGCAATAAAAGCCTATGTGGACTCCATAAATGATCCTTATACGGTATATATGGATGCAGAAGAAAATAGTGGGTTTATGAGCGATTTGGAGTGAGAAAACCATTTTGATGGGATTTGAGCGGTGGTTAGCAAAAAGGATTATTATGTATTGGTTGAAGAAGTAATAAAAAATGCTCCTGCATTCAAAGCAGGTATCAAACCACTGGATCGTATCATAAAAATTGACAATGATTATATTCAAGACTGGACTTTGGATGAGGCTGTAAAAAAAATGAGGTGACCAGCCTGATCCACTGTAGCAATTACATTTGAAAGAGACAATGGAAAAAAGACAGAAATGCTGAAAGTAGAAGTGATTAGAGACACAATAGATATCCCATCTGTATCAAGCAAAATATTTGATATTTGAGACAAAAAAATTTGATATATTGAAGTATCTTTGATCTGAGAAGAGACTGAAAAATTATTTAAAAATACTGTAAATGATTTAAAAAAAGATTGAATAGAAGGAATAATACTGGATTTGAGATGAAACGGTGGATGATACTTAGATGTTTGAGTGCAAATTGCTTCCCATTTTGTACCAAAATGACAGCTGATAGTGGCTGCAAGATATAGATGATATGCTGATACAAACTACTACTCCAAGTGATATGGAGATTTGGAGTGAATAAAAACTGTGGTTTTGGTAGATTGACTGACGGCTAGTGCTGGAGAAATCATAGCTTTGGCTTTGCAAGAGCAGGTTTGAGCTACACTTTTGTGAACAACTACTTTTGGAAAATGAACTATACAGACTATATTCCCTTTTGTAGATTGAGATAGTGTAAAATATACTGTATGAGCTTGGTATCCTCCTAGTGACAAAAATATAAATGAAGTATGAGTTTCTCCTGATATTGTGGTAGAATTTGATGTAGAATCTTATATAAATGACAATATAGATAATCAGCTAGAAGAAGCAAAAAATTTATTTAATAAATAATATATTAGTATGATTAAAATTACAGTGCAAGGCACAGATTGAACAGATTTAGGTACATTTGATGCAAAAAAATGAGAGACAATAATGGCTACAGCTCAAGCAAACAATGTTGAAATTCCCTTTTCATGTTGAGCTGGAGCTTGTGGATTGTGTTTGTGCTATATTATTAAATGATGAGAATATATAAACAAGGCCTACACAAATCCTTCTTTTATGGAATTGGATGAAGATCAAGTTTTGACTTGTATAGCTGCTGTAAAAGATGAATGTTTTGATGAAGCAGATGCAAATATGGAGATAGTTTTGAAAAGAGCTATATAATAATATCCACTTTAAATCAATAATTTTGCAATTTGGATTTTAGCAAAGAATTTATAGAAAAACTTGTAAAAAAAGATCAACTTGCATTCAATGAATTTTATTTGAAAACGATAGATATTTTTTCTCGTTATCTAAATTCAAATTATTTTTTGGAAAATCATGAAATTGAGGATATATTGTGAGATTTTTATGTAAAATGGTGGGATGTCTGTGATAAATATAAATTTGAGCAATCTTTTTCTGCTTATGTTTGGACTATATTCAAAAATTTACTAAAAGATTTTTTTAAAAAGCACAAAGATATACCTTTTACAAATATGTCAGCTGGAAATGATGATGAAAAGGAAAGTTTTGAAGATACTTTGCAAGATGATATAGATATTATTGATTTTTTGGAAAAAGATTTTCAGTACAAACAGATAGAAGAATGAATGAAAAAACTAGATGATGACTGCAGAGAAATGATTTACTTGAAATTTGTAGAGTGAAAAGACAATGTTGAAATCGCGGAAATTTTGGAGCTATCTGTGGATAATGTAAGACAAAAAATTTTTAGAGCATTGAAAAAACTTAAATCCATATTGGAAAGCATATAATACTTATTTGATATATTTTTACAAAAAAGTCAATTGTCATTATATTTTATTTTTTTGGACGACATTGATTTGCTAGGTATGAACTAGTATGTTTGACACAACCAAAAAACAAGAAAAAATAGAAAAAAAGTGAAAAAAATATTGAAATTCGTCTGAAATAACCTAGTATCATCAATGTACATAAGTACTTGTTTTATTTATTAAATTGTACAATTATGACAAAAACTGCTCTTATCGCACAATTAGCTGAAGAATTATGAGTTTCTAAAAAATTGGCAGCTGAATTGGTAAACACTTTTATCGACACTGTAATAGCTGGTGTTAAAAAACAAGGTGAAGTTAGAATCCAAGGATTTGGAACATTCAAATCTTCAAAAAGAAAAGCTAGAGAAGGAGTTAATCCTCAAAACCCATCTCAAAAAATCAAAATCCCTGCAATGAACGTTGTTACATTCAAAGCTGGATCTGATTTCAAAGCTGCTGTTAAATAATAGCAAACTTAAAATTGAGAAATATGAAAAAAGCTCCCATTGTGGAGCTTTTTTCTGTTGTTTCTATTTTCCAATTATTTACCGGCTTTTATTTTCGCTATTGCTTGTCTAATTTGTACTCTATCTTTCTCTTTTTCTTCTTCTGGTAATTTTGAATATTCTTGAGCCAATGTTGGATTTCAATATTCTTTATCATATACCCAAGAATTTCTCTCTAACCATTTTTCGTGTACAATACTAGCCATTTCTTCCATCATTTCATCCGTAATCTCTTGTTGAGCAATTACTTTATCAAAAACTAAATCAATTGCTACTTTTGCTGCTTCTAAATTTTCATACTTCCAATTACTTGGTAGTTCTGCAAAAGGAGTATTAGCAATATCAACATCATCTGTTCCATGTTTTTGAGTCCATTCTGCATCTTTTGATTTTTTCCATCTTGGTTCATAAGTTCAATCTTCATTTAATCTGGATTTTCTCTATTCTTCATGTAAATCAGATCACATACTTTCTGCAAAATAAGACTTTGCTAATTCTTTTGATTCAAATGCAACTCAAATTCTTTCATTTAATGAATCTAAAACTTCACTTCTTTGGCTTATTATAATATATTAATATATGTGAAAAATATATTTGTTTTTTAAAAATAAAAAATTATATACAGTATATGCTGAGGTGGTGAAATTGGCAGACACGTGCGTTTCAGGTGCGTATGTCGAAAGACATGGGGGTTCAAGTCCCCTCCTCAGCATTTTTTTAAAATTATTTGATTTTGTGATCCATAATAATATATTGATATTGATTTTACAATTTTATGTATTCTAAATGAGTTTGACTTGATATATAATTGTATCTATCTTATGATGAGGATTGCTCTGATATTTTATTTTTTATATGAGGTATGAATACAAAGATACGGTTAACCAACTTAGGGCGAATTTGAAAGAAGCAAATAAAGAGATCCAATATTTAAATTCAGAATTGGATGAATTTACACAGCAAAATAATTTATTGAAGCAAAAAACTACGGAATTATTGGATAGAAATGATGAGCTTTCTGATGTCGTTGCGGAATTGAGCAAATATTATGTACATATCAAAAAAGCTAGCGAAAAAACTAGCGAATTAAATAAATTTTTGCAAGAACCAAGTGATATTATACAAGAAAAAATAAAAAAGTTTTCTCAAAAAGATGAAGACATAATTTCAAATGATAAAGTATTTTTTTAATGAGCTACAATTCAAAACATATAGAAATTTTGGATCCAAAAACTGGATACAATTTGGTTGCTGATCAATACAAAGATTTTCATAATCATTTGGATAGCTTTTTTGATTTGGAGATTCAGAGATATTTACCTAGAAATTGTGAAAATATTGATGTAATCGATTTGTGAGCTGGAGATGGAAGAGTTTTTAAATATTTTGAAGACATAAATTATAGGAAATATGTGGCTTGTGATATCAGTGAAAAACTACTATCCAGACACCCAAATAAATGATTAAAAGTAGAAAAAGTAGTTTGTGACTTGGAGAAAAAGTTACCATTTGAAGATGATAGTTTTGATGTTGCCACAAGTTTTTTTGTAATTGAGCATATTGAAAATTTAAAGTGATTTTTTGGTGAAGTATACAGAATTTTGAAAGAGGAATGAAGATGGATTATATGATATTTTTTGCAAAGGAGAGAATTTGAGCGAGAAGCAGGGCAAGGAAAAGAGCACAAAAAATTTAAAATCCAGCAATATCGTTATAGATTGGAAGAAATTCAGGAAGCAGCCGAATACAATTTCTTTAAATTTGATTATCAAGAAGTGGTAGAAAAGTGAATTTTGATTGGATATATTATTATTTTGGAAAAATAAAAAGTCATTTCAAACATTGCAAGAAACCAAAGCTTATATTTCTAGATTTCTTTCATTGATCGAAATGACTTAATTGAAATATTTTTGATATAAAATCTATCTTTTATTTTTGATATTTACTTTTTCCAAAAGCCAAAATTCAAAGAAATATTGGATCTAAGAATCGTAGTCAGAATCCAAATCATACTCATTTTCAAAACTTTTTTGCAACATCAAAGTACGATACTATCATCATTATCAAAAGCAATGGAGGGAATAGTATAGATCGTGCTCGTGCTCATGATCTTCAAGCCAATTTAAACCACAATACAATATTGTAAATAGGAACTATAGATCATCGACCTGGCAATCATGCTTTTTTAAAAATTTTCCACAAACAAACCACTCAAAAAATACCAAATACTACTATGAAAATCCAGTCAATCAAGGCTCATGGCATATAAAAACTTGTAGGACTAAATCCTGGCTCTGGAAGTACATCTGCAAATACTGTCATTTTATTTTTTGTAAAAAGATAAAAAATGTTGTATGAGTTTATGTTATAATTATTTTTGATAATTGCAAGAGAAATGATAGAAAAACATACAGTATAATTATTTGCAATTTTCGAAAAAACAATTATAATATGAGCGTGAAAAAATATAAAAATCAAGATTTTTCACATTTGAGTTTTAACATTAAAATTGATAAAATGACTGTTGGCATTGATATAATCAATAGAATAGATAAATTATTTGGTATTTATAAAAAATTAGAAAGAAATAATAAAAAAGCATTGTATGAACTAAGTATTTCTGAAGTTCCTGAAATGGTTTATAATTCAAATGCTATTGAAAATTCCACTTTAACATTGAAAGAAACCGAAGATATTATCTTTTTTGATAAAATAAAAAAAGATCACGATATCCGTGAAATATATGAAGCGAAAAACTTAGTAAAAGTTATTGAAGTTTTACAAACTAAAAAAGATCTAAAATTTTCTGTGGAGCTAATCCTAGAATTACACAAAATATTATTAAGCTGAATCAATGATCATTTTGCATGACATTTTAGGACTTGAGATGAACGAGTCCGTGTAGGCTCACACATCTGAGCTAATCCAGATTTTGTAAATTGATTTGTCTATGATTTAGTTAGAAAATATAAATTGAATTCAAAAAGTTATTTCTTAGATAAAATTGCCCACTTTCATGCAGAATTTGAGATAATCCACCCATTTGGGGATTGAAATGGAAGAATTTGAAGAGTTTTGATAAATAAACAGCTGATGGATTTGGGATATCCGCCAATCATTATCCCAAACAAAAATAAAGATAGAGAATACTACCCTCTTTTTGATAAATATTTGGTAAAAAACGATTATCAATGATTTACACACTTTTTCGCATTACTCCTGATGGAATCGCTGAATAAAAGAATCCAAACTTTGACAGCAAAAAGAATCATCACATTAAACGATTGGGCAAAAAAGAACAAAAAAGATGTAAAATCTTACTTAAATAAGGCAAAAAGACAGACCATTCCAGCATTTAGAAAATGAGGGAAATGGATGATTTCTGAAGAATTTGAAGGGTAAATGAGTGTGAGGTTTAAAGAAGTGGGGATTGTTTTATAAATCTATACAATGACATTTTTTCTTATTGTTTTCGATGAAAGGTTATTATAAATTAAATTTATTTTTTAAGAAAATAATATCCTTTCAATCATCCTTTTCTTCTAAGTTATTTAATATTTTTTTTGAGGTCTTGTCTGACCAATATATTTTTAGTTTTTCTCTAGCTCTTGTTATTGCTGTATAAAAAATATTATGAGTAACTTTTTCATCTATTTCATCTGAAATTATTATTTTTACCGAATCATATTCTAATCATTGAGCTTTATGTATTGATATAGCATATGCTATCTGAAATGGTACAATATGTTTATCATCTGAATCGTCTTCATCTGTGTCTTTTAATTTATTAACAAAGAATCTAATCTTGGATTTTCCATTATTTGAACTTTCTAGTAATTCTATATCTGTGAAAAGAACTTCTGTTATTTCGATTTCTTTATCAACTTCTACACTAAAATAAATTTTATCATCTTCTTTTTCTATATTTATTATTTTTCATTTTAAATTATTATATATAATTGGTAAAAATCTTTTTGTTTCATTAAAAAGGACAGGATCTCATATCTTATATATATGGGAACCCCATTGAATCGGACTATTTTTATTGTTGTTCTGTAAGAACTTATTTATATTGTTTATACCATACAATCAATCATAGTTTAAACATAAAATTATTTCATCATCACTATCTTTTCTAAAAATAGAATCATCAAATGTTTTAGAATATGGTACTATTGTCTCTAACAAATCATCTTCACTATTTCTAGTATGTCTTATGTGTCTTACTTTATCCCATAAATTTATTAATTTATCGTTTGTTGTACGATATGGATTCTCTAGTTCGAATACTGAATCTTTAGGAATAAATTTTCTAATTATCCTAAACCAATTTCAAAAATCTATTGCTTCAATCTGATAAATATCTCAAACTAATACCAACAAATCAAATTTTATTTCGTTAATTATACTTAAAAAATCTGCATTACTTACAGTACTACATTCATCTATAACAAGTATATTAAATTTTTTTCATTTTAATTCTTTAATTCATGTGTGTATTGTGAAAAATTCTGAATTTTGTATATTAACTTTAGCTTTTAAATTATTTTTAGCTGGATTGGTATTGGCTAAAAAAAGCTTACTTTGATTTTCAAAAAGATTGGATATATGTCATATTAATGTTGTTTTTCCTGTTCATGCTGATCAATAAATTAAAGCTACTCACGATTTTTCAAATAAACTTCTTAAAATACTTTTTTTTCTTTCATCATCTACAATATCAGGATTCTTCGCTAATCGAGAATCGACCATTTTAGAATAATTTGGAATTGGATTATGTCATAAATTTTTTATTATACTTATAATGTTTACTATATCATTTTCATCTCATATTGAATATATACAATTATTATATATTTCTAACCTACGACCATTTTGTCATTGATATACTTTAGAATTAAAATTTCTTATTAAATCGTCTATATTGCCAAATTTATTTAATTTTTTTATATCCATATAGAGTTGTCAATTATCTCTTGTATTATTTTGGATACTTTTTGATACCAATTCTCAGTCTTTATTATCTATATCTATAGATTCTAAGATATCATAAAAAATAGGATTATGTCAAATTAAAGATGTACACAAAGGCATATTATCGAAAGGTATACATCAATATTTTAAATTTAATCCGGATAGTTTTTTATTATTAATACCACTATATTGTCATTTAATTACTTTGTTATTCATATGGTAAAGTAAATATCTCAAGACATTATTTCATGGCAATTTATTTTTAATTATATACCTTGTTTTATCCAAAAGATTAATAATTTTACTTGTGCTTTTATTTTTTAGGAAAAATTTTTTAAAATTTAGATATCTTTCATCAGAAAGTTTCACAATATCTAACAATGTTATTTTATATTGTTTCATTATCTTCATTAAGTCATCGTACTCATTATCTCTCTTAAATTTATAATCTTCACCTAATATTTTATAAAAATTGCTAAATTCACATGGGCGAATAGAAACATCATAATCTTTTATTATAAGTATTGGCATATCTTTTCAAAAGACATCTATTGTATCATCAACTATTTTTAACTTTGAGGCATAATTAGGTAAAAAATCTATGTCTGTAAAAGCAATTATTCTATCAAATTTACTTGTGTTATCAGTGGCATCTGAAAATGTAACTTCATAATAAATTTTATTATCTACAAAAAAAGGTTTTTCCTTCCGTATGTAATAGTTGTTATTAAATTGTTTATTGACTTCCTTATTGTTTGAATTATCAATTTTTTCACTAATTTTTTGATAATATTTCTGTAGATAATCATCATGATTTAACGGATATTTATCTAAATTTTCAAGGACATCTAAATCATATTTATTTTTCAATAATTTTTTTATTTTCAATAAATATTCATAATATTTTAACATCAATCTTTGAGAATTATCTTCAGTTTGTATGTAATGAGATTTCATCATTTGTAACCAGTTATGAAATTTTCATATAAAAGCATAATGTGTCCAAACAATTTTTTTTGCTTTTTCTTTAAAAATTTCATTGGTATATTCTTTTTCTCATGATAATTTGACCGAAATAGCTTCAACAAAAGTTCTTAGTGCACTTAAAATATTTTGAGATATAAATCATATATCGTCTGATGTTATTCTGTCTATATTTTTACATATTTGTTGATTTGAAATCAATATTTGTTCATCCACAAGCATTATTCAAATAACTTATTTTATAAAATTAATAATTCATAATAAAGTTCACTCTGCAACCAATGATAAATCTTTTTTCAAAGTTTCAAAGGCTCAAATCATTTTTTCATTATACTTATAACTCTTTTCAATTCAACAAAAATTAATTGATTTTCTTGATAAATATTAAAAATATTATGTAATTAATTTTCTTTATGTAAAAAGTTGATAAATCTTTTTGATGTTTCTCCCTAATATAACATCAATTATTACAAGTTTAATGAAAAATTTTCAATTATTTAGTTATCTTTTATTTACTATAGTATAACTGACTACTATTTTTCAATTTTTACGTAATGAAGATACTCATAAACATAGTCTTTTTTATATTCCCTGTTCTCATCTTTATCGGCTTTAAATCTATTATATTTCTTTGTAAAATATCAATATTCTCATCTTTGGGACATAATTTCTTTAATATCTTCAAGAGACATTAATCATTCATCATTATAACTCAAAAATACATATTTTGCATCAATGTTTGAGATTAAGTCGCTATATGCTTTTTTAACCTTATCTCTACTACAATATAAAGATTTTTGTTCAGAGCAATCTCTCATTCAGGTTTTTCCTTTTATTTTTGGTTTATCATTTTTTGCGATAGTTTCCAAAATATGATAATTTCATGAATATTGTCTGTGATTATATGGTGGATCTAAGTAAACTACATCGTGTTTTGTATTCTTTATCAATGTATTTATATCTTCATTATAAATAATATGGTCTTGTTCATTCAACATTAAATCAGCTGGTGTAAGTTCCAACGATTTTTGGGCAGATTTTTTCAATTTTTTCAAAAAAGCTCAATAAACACTTGCTGTATTTGCGACTTTATCAACAGATTCAAGCAATGAACAAAGCAAAAAGTAATATTCATCATCATTAATTTTACCATCTTTTTTTCGTTCATCAATTTTATCTCTAATAGCATCACATTTTCAAGCATTTTCATCTGAAAAATACATTCTTTCAAATTCAGTTCCTTTCGTTCATCAGAAAGAATAATTTGTATAAACAAATCATTTTTTCTCTGGCAAATTTTCCAAATAATTACAAACAATTTCCTTGTAAGTGTTCACATCTCAAGTTAATAATCCTGGGATTTCTTCAACCAAATTACTAAAATACAAGTCAGTATGATTTCAAATATAATGCCTATTCAAGACATAACTATAATATTGTAGGTCATTTGCGATAACTTTATGTCATTTTTTCTTGAAATATCTTCAAACAATTCAAGTTCAAGCAAAAAGGTCAGAGAAAGTATAGTCTTTTTCTGAAACAACTTGATTTATAGATTGTTCTATAAATTCTAATAAAGATAATTTTGATCAAATATAATTCATGACTAAATTATAATATTAAATTGCTAATTATAGTATTCATATTTTATACAAAATCAAGATATTTTTATTCTGTACGAAGTCTAATTGTTATATCTTGAAATCTGACCGAACTTCTAGTTCATCTTTGGTGTTTTGTCTGAAAGGAAACAAAAGCCACTTTTCTTCAATTATCAATAAAATAGAAAGTAGGTTCTGTTCAATAGTCTCATTTTCTTGAAGCTGTTTTACTGATGCAAAAATCATCAGCATTCAAATCGTTGGTATCAATTTTATCAATAATTGCATCTTCAATTAACTCTCAAGTTTCTCTATTTGCTCATATTAAAATAGAATTATCATCAGACCTTTTATAATATTTTAATTGAGTTATTAAGTGTTTAAGATTTGTTAAGTTCGTTATTGTAGCTTGTCATAAATTATTTATCTCTGCGTTTTCTAATCATAATTGTTTTATAATTACTTTTTGGGTTAGCAAGGCAATATTTTGGTAATTTTCCTTTATTTCATCAAATGTTTTTCAAGGGAAAGTTGTTGATAGCAAAATATCAAATTCTTGATTGCTAAGATTAAAATATCTATTATAAACTTTTTCTTGAATCTTAGGAGTTTGTCATTCAAAAACAGCAACTTTTCCAGATTTATCAGTTTTAATGCTAAAATTTAATATTTCTCAATTAGATAAATTTATGAAAACATCTCTAGCGTTTCATTCTATAAAATCATTAGCCGAAGATGTAACTTCTGTAACATTTTCAGTTCATACAATTCATACGATTTTTTCTAAAGCTAATATACTTGCATGTTCAATATTTGAAATATCGTTTTCTAAATTTATATTATATTCGTTATTTTCAAAAAACTTATTATACAAATCAATTCAAAGCTTCATCTTTCTTTTTGCTTCACTCTTATCTGCTTCAGCTTGGTTTAAATTATATTGTATATTAATTTTATCATATATAATTAATTCAAAATATGTTCATAATCCATCATGGAAAATTCATTCAATTTTTTCATAAATAGACTTTCTCTCTTCTATATTTACAAGGTAATGAGGGACTCTATTAATGATTATATTATATTTTTCATTAATAGATAAATTTTGATCTCATAGAATTTGATTTAACCGAATTTTTAATTCTTCCATTTAATAATTTACTTAGAGAATAAATCTTTCACATCAACTTTTAATGCCTTGCTTAATTTTTCAATATTTTCAATACATACATTTTTTTCTCATCTTTCAATCATTCATATGTACGTTCTATGAAGTCATGCCTTATCTCATAAATCTTCTTGTGAAAGTCCTTTTTCTTTCCTTAGTTGTTTTATTTTGAGTCAAAACTTGTGTTTTAAGTCCATTTTTTTAATTACAAATAAAACTATACACATTTACTTTTATTAAATGTATACTAAAAATCTACATACTATAAGTAGCATTTTTATTTTTTGAGAAGAAATATATATTCGTGTTTAAATATGTAATAATCTGCACTTAAAGCTCTATATCTTCGTATTCATCAAACTCACATTTTTCATCTATTTCATTCCATATTTTTTACAATAATAGATTTTAACTTAAATCAAATTTCTTGTGCTTTTTGCATACACATAAATCATAAAGGAATTCGTTCACTATTTTGATATTTATCACCAATAACAATTCAAATATATCATCATTTTTTTACTAATGTTTTGCAATTTTCCAAAACTTTTCCAAACATATCAAGAAAATCATTAACTGAATTTGCATTACTTAAATCTTCCTTTTTGTCACTAAATTTGATAATATCAAAGTATGGTGGGTGTAAAAGTACCAAATCAATAAAATTTCTTTTTTTAGTCTTCAAATGGTCTTGAATTTTTTTTACTGTGCTTTTTTTCGTAGAATCTCAACAAACAAAAAATTTATCAATTTTTCAATCAATTAAAGTTTCTAATCTATTTGTTAAATCTTTATTCAAATCTACTCAAATTACATTTCTTCATAATTTTTCACATTCAATAGCAGTTGTTCAACTTCAAATAAACATATCAAGCACATAATCTCATTTTTTTGTATATCTTCTGATGAATTGGTTTGGAATTTGTGGTATAAAATTTCAATGATAAAAATTTGAGTGTTTACCTGACTTTTCTCTTTCATTTATTATTCGTAAACTATCAGTAATAATGTCAGCACAGTCTTCTTTCCGGTTTTTCATATCAAAATCATTTATTTTTCACATTAGAAAAATTATTGAAATGTAAAAAGCATGGTCATGAGTAATGAAATTTAATTTTTTTTCAAGAAAATTGATTTCTTTATTAATTAAAAATTTTGTCAGGAAAATATCTGCATAAAAACCATTTTATATCTTGAGAAATCACTGGTAATAAGTATAATCTTTTTAGTTTTATTTTTTATTGTGTAAAAATGGATATAAATTTAGATGAAAAAACACAGAAACAAATCTTAAAATTTTTGTTTGATCGTGCTTATGATGATATTTTTAAAGCGATATCTAATTCACAAAATCAATATTCTCAATCATGAAATTTTCAAATGCCATACTTTAATGTGTGAAATGTAGATTACTCTTGATTAGTTAATAAACTTTTTGTTAAATATTTTAATTTACTTACAAAAGATGAATTATTTAATGAATTGTTAAATTCAAAGGATGTTAACCCTTTATTTCTGATTTCAACCTTTATTATATTATGATTTAAATTTCAAAATTAAATTTCGTTAACTACTCAAAAAATCTTGTCAAAAAAAACTTTAAAAAAGATTTGCATTTTAAAAATTTTTGTGTATACTAATTTCGTTGGAGTAAATCCCCGTATGGCCGGCTTCCGGATGGTAGCCTCTTCCCGACTCGTCGGGATTACGTTGCGATACGGGGTTTCCTTTTAATTAAAAAATCTTGTCAAAAAAAACTTAAAAAAAGATTTGCATTTTAAAAAATTTTGTGTATACTAATATCAACAAAGTAAATCCTCATAGTGCGGGGTTCCGGAGGTTCCTCATAAAGTGTGCTATGGGGTTTTTGTTTAATTTAAAATTATTTTTTCAACGATTATTTTGGAATTTATTATATCATAATATATCTTATTATTGTGTTCATACTTTTGATAAATAGAATAACAAACACAATCTGCTAATTGTAGTCATTTCTCTTGTGGTGTTTCAATATGAAACTCAATATTTGGCCGATCAATATGTTTGTGTTCTAAGTATGATAGAAAATTTTCATTTAATGTCTTACTTGTTTCTCTACGAGATGCTATAAATATAATTTTTTCATTATTAGGTAGTAACTTATTTGATATAATCATATCAATTAGAATATTAACAACCCGATTGTAAATAAAATGCTTACTTTCATGTAAATATAAATATGATTTTTGTTTATCTAAGATAAGACTCATTATTCTTATATCTTTTTCTGATAGTAATTTTAATAATTTTGAAATTGTTTGTGGAGATTCTTTGAATGAATGGAAAATTCATGATTTAATTTTTATCTTTTTTCATTTTAACCATTGAAAAAATTTTTTTATCGTATTATCGGTTATTTCTTTATTTTTTGAAAATAGAAATGTGATTACAAAATATTTGCTTGTACGATTTTTACCAAAATCAAATCCCAAATCTCAGCTTTCATCCATATAAATATATGTCATATTCATTACTAAAACTAAAATATCAAATATTTTATAATAAAAATTGTCAAAAAATCAATTGAATTTGTCAAAATTATTTTTGCGTAAAAAAAGAACCCTATGCAGGATTCCTTTTTATAATTATTTCAAATAAAATTATTTCACAAACTTCAATTTCTCTCAATCAAGCTCAGCGGTAATATTGTCATCATTATTTACTCTTCATTCAATAATTTCCATAGCTAATTCATCAAGGAGAATATTTTGGATGGCCCTCTTGAGTGGTCTAGCTCAAAATACTGGGTCGAGTCATCTTTTTGCGATGTAATTTCTCACATCATCGGAAATTTTCAATGTAATATTTTTCTCTTGTTTTACATGATCCACTACTCTACCAAGCTGGATATCAACGATTTTATCCAGCATTTCTTGATTAATTGGGTTAAACAGAATAATATCATCAAGCCTATTTAAGAATTCTGGTCTGAAGTAAATTTGAAGGATTGGCATAATGTCTTTTTCAAGATCTATTTTTGCATTTTTGCTTCAAGATAATTTCTCCATGATGACATTACTTCAGATGTTTGAAGTCATGATGATGATTGTATTTTTGAAATCAACTGTCCTTCATTTTGAATCTGTAAGTCTTCAGTCATCTAGAAGTTGGAGTAATGTATTGAATACATCTGGATGAGCTTTTTCCACTTCATCAAAAAGTATTACAGAATATGGTTTTCTCCTTACTGCTTCTGTTAATTCTCATCATTCTTCATATCAGACATATCATGGAGCTGCTCAAATCAATCTTGATACCGTGAATTTTTCCTGATATTCAGACATATCAAGTCTAATCAATGCTTTTTCATCGTTGAATAGTAAGATTGCTAATTGTTTTGCTAATTCTGTCTTTCAGACTCAAGTTGGTCATAGAAACAAGAATGATCAGATTGGTCTATTTGGATCTTTGAGTCAGGCTCTAGATCTGCGGACTGCTCTGGAAACAGCAGAAACAGCTAAATCTTGACCAACCACTTTTGATCACAAAAATTCTTCAAGATTTGCTAATTTATCTTTTTCTGTCTGGATTAACTTTGAGATTGGGATTCAAGTCCATTTAGAGATAATAGTAGCAATATCTTCTTCATCAACCATGTCTTTGATTACAATTTTTCATGAAGCTTTTGACTCCTGGATTTTTGATTCAATTTCTTGTAATTGTTTTTCTAAAGCTGGGATTTGTGAATATTTGATTTCAGCAGTTTTGTTGTAATCAGTCTGTTTTTCTGCCAAATCTGCTTCGTGATGTAATTGTTTGATTTTTTCGTTAATTTCTTTGATTTGAACTAACATTTTTCTATCCTCTTCCCAATCTGATTTTTGAGCTGTATATTTTTCTTTTACATCTGCTAATTTTTTGTCAATTTCAGCGATTCTATCTTCGTTCTTCTTTTTATTTTCAATAGAAAGTGCTTGTTTTTCAATTTCCAATTGAGAAATTTTTTTCTCCAATTTTACGATATTTTCTGGCACACTAGTCATTCACATTTTGGTACTAGCAGCAGCTTCATCTAGCAAATCAATAGCCTTGTCTGGTAATCTACGATCTGGGATATATCTCATAGAAAGATCAACACAAGCTACAATAGCATCATCAGAAATTTTCACTCAATGATGTGTCTCGTATGTCTTTTTAATTCATCTCAAAATAGCTAGAGAATCTTCTTTATCTGGCTCATTTACCATTACTGGCTGAAATCTTCTTTCCAATGCTGCATCCTTTTCGATATATTTACGATATTCATTGATTGTAGTAGCTCACACTACTCTAATCTGTCACCTTGCAAGAGCTGGTTTTAGCATATTTCACATATCCATAGATCATTCAGTTTTTCATGCTCAGACTACATTGTGTAATTCATCTATGAAAAGAATTATTTCTCAATCTGATTTCTCAACTTCTTTGAGGATTGCTTTGAGTCTTTCTTCAAAATCTCATCTGTACTTGCTTCAAGCCATCAGACTTCACATATCAAGTTCAATAATTCTCTTGTTTTTCAAAATATCTGGCACTTCTGATTTGATAATTTGCTGTGCAAGTAACTCAATAATAGCAGTTTTTCAAACTCAAGGATCTCAAATTAAAACAGGATTATTTTTTGTCCTACGAGACAAAATTTGGATGACTCTCCTAGTCTCCTCATCTCTTCAAATTACTGGATCAAGCTTTCATTCTTGAGCCAATTTTGTGATATCTTTTCAGTATTTTTCCAAAGCATCCATTGTATTTTCTGGATCTTGTGAATTAATGTTTTCTCAGTTTCTCATCTCTAAAATTGTGTTAAAAAGTAAATCATAAGTAATATTTTCTCATGCTAAAATTTCTTGAATTCTGTTTTTTCACTTCATGATGGCAAGGAGCAAATGTTCAGTAGTCAGATATGAATCTTTCATCTCTGCCATAATTTTTTCTGCATCAATGAGTGTCCTATTTAGTTCAGATGAAATTCAAATCTGGTATTCTCACTGAACTTTTGGTAATTTTCAAATCTCATTGAGTGTATAAGTCCTGATTTTATGTTCATCTTTTTGTAATTTTCTCAAAATAGCAGAGATAAATCAGTCCGACTGCTCTATCATAGCTAAAAAAAGATGTGGTAAATCAATCTGACTATTTTTTTGACTTACTGCATACTCATTGGCATATTGTATAGCTTCTCAAGCTTTTTGTGTGTATTTCTCAAAATTCATAATAAAAATATAGCACCTAAATAAAACTGGTGCTATGTTAATCAAAATTTTTTATTTTGCAAGAGATTTTTTAAACAAAAATATGAATTAATTTTCCACAATTTGCAATTCACAGCCATAAATTTCACTCATTTTTTGGACTACTGCTAAAGTCTTGTATCTAGGATCTTGCTGATTTGCATAATATCGTTTGTGCGGATAAAAAATGATTATTTTATTCAAATTATTGTAATTTTGAAATATTTCTGAATGAGTGGCAAAAATCACTTTTGTATTTCATTGTTTGATATTTCGTCGTGATTTATCTTTTTGATTTTGGGTATTTGTAGAAAGAAGTGTATCAACTCAAGGCTGTTTTCTAAATTCATCATCTGTGGAATTTATCAATGTCCGCAAATCTGGAAAGATGATCAAAGTTTGTCAGTTCGTAATCAATTGTCATTCTGAGCGAAGCGCTGTGCTCGGCTCAAGCGAAGCGAGTCTCATCTTCAGCGGTGTTAGCAGAGAAGAATCTATTTTAGGATGATTTACTAGATTCTTCTTTTTATTTCACTCCACTCAGAATGATATGTCATCTTTAAACTTTATTTTCTTTTTTCAAATTTTTCTTTCGATTAGTTTATTAATTTCTTGTGGCAAAAAATATTTCATTGCATTGTAATAGGGGCAATATCGCTCATAAACTATATAATTTATGAATTGGATAGTTTCTTTTGAAATTAAATTTTTTTCAATGAGTTGAAATTTGGACTCTGGTTCGCGAATTTCATAAACATATTGTTCAAAAAATGAAATTTCATCACCAAGCGATAAATAATAATCTTCTCAAAACAAAAAAAGATCTCATGCTTTCAATTTTCATGGGATTTTCCAAATTTTGTCCGATCAAGCATATTTTGTGAATCAATATATGTATGTCATGTTTATGATATATATTTTTGTAAAATTTTTTCAAGTTTTAGAATATTGAAACATTTTTTACAAAGTATTGACATTCACTATTTTATCTATATAATATACCAAGTATAAACAAATAAAAATCATAACAAAATGAAAAAAACAAAATTTTTTTTCTTGTTCATCATATGGATGATGGTGACAAGTGGGCTTTATGCCCAGTCTCAAGTATTCATTATCGATGATGATGAATATGAAGAAGCTAGCGAAATGAATCAAGAAATTGTGGTAGACAGTGCAACAGTTGAAACTGTGGAGCAAAACAAAGACATCCCAATGACCGTTAAGACATGGGACAATCTTGAACAAAAATTGAAAGACGAGGTAATCCGCCTTTCAAAACAAGACTTAAAGAGAAAGGTATCATCCAAAAGCAACATTGCTTGGATCTACCAAATATCTCAAGTTCCAACATCAAGTGGTTTTCAGACGATTTATCTTTCGATTTTGAAAGATGAAATGTACGGATTCTTTTTGTCCAAAGAGAATCCAAACAATGTCGAGCAAGTTTGCGAATGCTACCTAGATTTGACTGAAATTTCCGCTGGCAAAAAAACTACCGACGATCCAAATTCATTTGGAGAAGCAAAACCCACAGGTAGAGATAGAAATATCCAAACTCTGTGGTAATCCCAAAGTCCCTTGTTTCAAGGGGCTTTTTTATTTGAAAAATTATCGTAATTTTGTTATGCAATATTATATAAAATATGTGTTGACTTATTATACAAAAAATATATAATTATTGTATAAAAATAAAAACGACAATAAAATCCATATAAAATGAAAAAAAATTTATCGCTCGCTATTGCCACGATAGTGATGATGGCCACCCTCATGCTTCAAGGGTGCAATAATGAAGCAAATCCTGCTGAGGAAAGGATAGCTGCGGCCGAAGAAAGAATCGCCGAAGCCGAAGAAAGAACTGCTGAAGCATCCAAAAGGATGGCTGAAGTTATGGAATCTATGATTCCTCGGTCAATTACTGATCGAGGAAGTGGGGCAACTGTCGGCTGGGGTTCTTTAAGCCCAGAAGAGAGGGCTGAAATCATAGCCATTGGGAAGAATCATCCCTATGGTGGAGTTATACGCCCTGAACCCCCTATTAAGGAGATGACATTTATCCTCTATTTAGAGGATGTGCCATCTGCTGCACCAAAACAAAGTCTCATAGAGTACACTTATGAGACTGATGGGGGTGTAGGTACCAATAGAATTTTGGTACAAGGGCATTTTGAAAGTATCAGCTCGATATCAAGTATCCCAGATGTGCTCAACAACAACTCTTGTTGTATCTTCTACGGAGGATGTATCAAAGAGTATGAATGCTCTACTCCACTTCCCCTGTCTGAAAAATGCTCACCTTGCGAGCAAAAAAAGCCTAAATGCAAGCAGTGCCAACAAGGTGTTGGTACTGGAAAAAAGACAGCAGATGGAATCCAGTCCAATGTAAAATCCAATGGAAAAGATCGAGAGATAATTTCTATTTGGTAGTACAAAACCCTTTTAAGCTCCAGGTTTATCTTGGGGCTTTTATTATAATTTTTTAGCAATATTGCTTGACATTTTTTGTAAATTATTTATAATCACCGTTGTAAGAAAATTTTATTTTTTCATATAAATTTGGATATGGAGAAATTGAAAAACAACATCGATATAAAAAAATATAATTTCTGAAAAATAAAATCAATTGTAGTAGCGTTATGATTGGCTCTTGGCGTTTCAAATTTTTCTTATTCACAAGAAAATAATTTAAATAAGATGGACAACATAGAACAAACAAACGAAAAAGATAGAGGTAATATAGAAAAATACAAAATTAATGTAGAAAAAAGAAATTATAATATCGTACAATATACTAGCGAAACTTTGGATGAATTTACAAATAGGTTGAAAAATCAATTTTTTTATGAGATGAAAAGCGAAAATAATTTGATTTCGGAACAAATAGAAGATATAAAATATATTTTGGAAAATAAATTTGGTAAAAAAAACCATTTGAATGATCCAATAAAGATAATACAATTGGCATTAAAAGAAATTTCCACAATGGAAAAATATGCGTGACTTAATATATATACTGACAAATTTTCTGGAGAGTTTGATATGAATTTTATCAATGCTTATGGATTTGTACAAATTGCAAATAATATAAATTGTAATTGGGATTTGACTGGGAAAAGTTGAGTATTAATTTTGCAAAATATTTTGGATGATTTGAACAGAAACTTTGATTATAGTAAAAATAATATGGATAATAAAGTAGATAAAAAAATGACAATTGAAAAAACTGATGAAATAATTGTAAATAAAGAAGACAAAAGTGTTCCAAATGTGCAAAATAAAGAAAAAACTCTGGATGAAATGACAGCTTTGACAAATAATTTATCTTTGGATAGATTAAATTGAGTAAATTATCAAGAAGTTTTGGATATGGTAGAGTGAATTAGAGACGAATGACTAAAACATGCTGTAATGGACTGTCTCGTGAAAAATGATGTAATCTGAGCACAAAAACTTTTGGGAATGGATATAAATTGTGATAAAAATAAATATCCAAATTATGTCGCAAGCAAAAAATTGGGGAAAAGAGAATTAAACTTGATGAAAAAATACTGACAAACTCGTAAATATATGGATGCTGGAGAAATTTTGGAGCTTATGGAAAGGATAGAAAATGCTTATGAAATCGAAAATTATG
>CAMVSQ010000003.1 GCA_947170225.1 uncultured bacterium
AAAAGAAGTAGAACAATGAAGAAAAGAAGTAGAACAATGAAGAAAAGAAGTAGAACAATGAAGAAAAGAAGTAGAAGAATTAAACAAAAGTACTATGGCTATAGATTCTCTTTGACTGCAAGAAATGAATAGATTTTATAATCTTTATAAAAGGGAGCCAACTCTTGTAAAACCAGAGGAAATAGAAAAAATAAAGAAAGCAGCAAATCATATTATTTCTGATTGTAAAGAATTTTGAATAGATTACAAAAAAATACTCTCGCCAGAAGTTCTTAAATTTTATGAAATAGAGTAATCTTATACTCACTAAATACAAAAAATTACACAAATAAAAAAGCCCACAGTCGTGGGCTTTTTCTATTATTTACACAGATATCATTAGTCTGCATCAATTACTTCATCTGGCTGTGTAGCTTCTCAATTGCTTTCTGCTCAAGCATCTGTGCCAGTTTGTTCGCTTCCATTACTTCAGTTTGCTGGTTGCAATTCTGCACTGTGTTTCTGGTACCAATCCGCAAATTCTTTGTTCAATCTTTCCAATTCTTTTTCACAATCTTGTTTTGTAGCATCTTCTTTGTCTTTCATTTCTTTTGCTGATTCGATCAAACCTTTATAATGTTAATTATTTAATGGCATTGTATAGTTGTCAACAACCGGCATTTATTTCTGTTCAAAATTGACTTCTAACACTGTTTGAAATTCATTTAGAGTTAAGTACTTCTATAAAGTTATTAAGTCTTTGTTTGTTACATTGTTTATAGTATGTTGAATTTTCACTCGAAGAGTTGTATGGGATTAAATCGATATGATAAAAAGACAAATCTACACTACTATGTTCGTGCAATAAGTTAAAAATTTCTTCTGCATGTTCTTTTGAATCATTAATTCAATTTATCAAAGTGTATGCTAGATAAACTTCTTTGCCGGTTAATTTGATGTAATCATCTAATGCTTTTATTACATCATATAATGGAAATATTGCATTAATAGGCATCAATTTGGTTCTTTGTTCTGTAAATGGGGAATGTAAAGAAAATGTCAAATTAATATTTGGGAATGTATCAAATAATTTATACATATTGGGAATGATTCATATAGTAGAAATTGTAATTATGTCTTGATTTAAACCGAATAGTTCTTGGTCTGTTAATTCCTTTATTGCATTAAATATATTTGGATTTGAAAGTGGCTCTCACATTCACATAAACGATATCCAGTTGATTTTTTTTCATTTAAGGTAAAAATATAAAATTTGATCAGTTATTTCCTCTACTGTAAGATTTCTTCTTAATCCCATTTTCCCCGTTGAACAGAAATCACATCCGAAGTTACATCAACATTGTGAAGAAATACAATAATCTTCCCAATCCTTCCTAAACGATAGATTTACAGTCTCAATCTTCTCTCATCCATTTATTTGAAAAATAATTTTGTTAGCTTTCTCGTAATTCTTTATATATATTGGATTTATACTACATATTTCATTTCAAAAGTTTTGCATTATATTATCTTTTAAGTCTACTGGTATTCCAACAATTTCTTCATATTTTCAAATTTTTTTTCTAAAAATAGAATTTAATATCGATTTATATTCAACCATAGAATAGCCATTATCCATAATAAAGCTTTTTAGCTTTTCAAATTTAGATTGCATAATATTTAATGTAATATATAAAATTTAATTACAAAATAGGATATTCCTTTTTTAAGGAATTAATTAATTTATCTATTTCTTTGTAAAAATCATTTATTCAAGTATTGTTTTGTATAACAAAATCTGCATTTTTTTTAAATTTTTGAATATTTTTTTCAGTAATATTTTTATTTTCTCTAACAAATTCTTCAAAACTTTTATTTTTATCTCAAGCATTCTCATCTCTCGTTATTATGCGATTATATCTATTATTTATGTCGGAATCAATATAAATTAATTTAAATATTTTTTGAGAAGAAAATATTTTTATATCCGACTCAGTACGTATTCAATTAATTAATAAAATCTTTTGTGTAGATTTCATGATTTTTTTTAAAATTGCTTTTGAAATTGCATCATTTCAGAAATATTCCCAAATTAAACCAGAAAATTTCATTAAATTATATCTATTTGCTTCTATTGAAAATGCACTTAAAATTTCTCTAAGAATAGTAGATGTTTTAAATATTTCTCATCAAAATTTCTCAACAACATAATTAGCAAAAGTATCTTTTCCGGCTCACATTTTTCAACAGATTCACAATATTAACTTGTTCATGCGCTTTTATAAGTTTTAAATAACTTTTGTAAGTATAATGTTGTCAATTATTTTATCAATAATTTTGTTGTTTTTATGTTTATTTATAGCGATTTTCTTTATATCTATCTGAAATTTTCTATGGAAGTAATATAAATAGTAATGATACTTTCTAATGTTGAAATTATTTAACATTAGCTCTTGAGTTAAAATATTTGCAGCATTTTTTATTTCAGGAATTTCGTTTATTTCAGGGGTAGAAATATATTTATTTCGATAAAAAAAGTATATGATTCTATATATTGGAACATTAAATCATTTTATATTTTCTATTTTCCTTAATTTTTTCGTATTTACGGCATTTTTATATTCATTATACGCAATTTTTGTCTTTCATAACTCATATTTATCTTTTAATAAATTAATATTTTTAATAAACTTATTGGAGCTATTTTTATCACCAAACACATACTCAAAAACGTATCAGTAAACCTCATTGACAGGTAATTTCATTTCGTTTAATGTGTTTAATTTAAAAAATTCATCTAACATCTTTTCATAAAACATAAGAAATGTACCTACATCTCTTCTAAATTTATATATATCTAATAATCTTAGTGTAATATCTTCTGATTCATCGGTTCGTTCGTAATTTTTATAAGGAAATGAAATATTTTTCCTTTGACATAATTTAATTATATAATCATATTGTACATATTGATTCATTATTGAAAAGATATTTTCGTTAACAAATATTCCCACACACCCCAATGCAGCTTTATATTTTTCTATTAATGTTATGTTTGATTTAGATGCGATTCAATTAGTAAAAAAATATCAATCTAGATCACTAAAGAAATTCATATTATTATGTACGTAACTACCTCATAATAATAAAAAAGTATTTTTATTTTTGCCAATTACTCACAACACCTTTTTGATCATTTTTTTATAGAAATTTTTAATGTTTTTATTATATACTTTTCCATTTTTAAAAAAAACTTTAATTATTTTTTTATAGTCTTTTAGTGATTTGACCTTTAAAGATATGAGTTTTTCAACTTCCTTATTTTTTAAAATATTTTTTTTAATATATTTTTGTCCGTTCATGAAGCACAAAAATAATGAATATTCTTGGTATAAATCAAATTTTTCATTTTGTATATTATTGAAAAATTTTTTTATGGAATTTAATATTCATTTGTTTCATTGTTTAATTACATCAATTAAATTTTTCATTAAATTAAGTACTTCTTTTTGACATCAATCTTGAAAATATCCAGTATTATAATCAAGTAAACAGCATTTCCCTACAAATCGCATAAAGTAGAAGTAATCTTTTTTATCCAATTCTTTTATAAATTTATAAATAATTACTTCCTCTTTTGTTTCTAAATAGTCAGTTAAATATTGTCAAATAGAATGCCCATAGACAATTGTTCAGTTTTTTGGATGTTTTTTTTCTATTTCACTTGTTAGATAAAGAAGTTCTTCCCTTTTAACTTTAGATATAGTTTTATTTCCGAACCATGCTTCTTCAAAATCATCGGAATTTACTTTCAAATCGATTTCATCAAGTTGTTCTTTTGCCCCCTTAATCCTATATTCAATAACATCTGAAAACCAAATAGGAATAAACTTTTCATAATAATCCTTTTTTTCTTTTGTAATTTCATTTTTTGTAAAAGTTTTCTCAAAATCTATAAGTATCAATTTATTATTTTTATATATTATGTTTCTAGGTGCAATCGAATACCAGTATATACCTTTTTGATCCATTAATTCTAACAATAAATCAACATTCTTTACAAATTTTTGTATATTTATTTTTTTCCCTTCTTTAATTTCATCTTCTATAACCTTTCATTCCCAAGAAGTTATCATATATCCTTCATCTCCTGTTGTTCTAATAAAGGCCACATCTTTTGGAAGATGAAACTTTTTGCTTAATGTAATTAATTTTTCTATTTTCACAAAATTGTTTACCATCTCTTTTACAGATTTTAATTTACTAATGACAAATCTTTTATTTTTAATAAAGAAAACTTTAGGTCATTTTAATTGATTTATATAATTATTAGAACTCGATATACCAGGACCTTGTTCAAATATATATTTAATTTTAGATAAATTATTTTTAATTCGTGTTTTAAAGGAGTCATCTTTACTAGCAATTTTAACTATATTGCAAGTATGCTCACCATTATTTTTTACTTTTATAATATCCATGTATAAGTTTTCTTTACTTTTTCAAAAAGGCGGCAAAGTACAATTGCTAATATCAAGAAGTTTAAGTTTAATATAATCAGAATGCTTTCCTGTATGTAAAAATAAGTAATTATTAATCAAATGTTTAGTTAAATCACTAATATAATTTTTATTCGTATTAGATGTGGTTAACATTTTTTTTATAAATTATTAAATCCTTTTAAATTTTTAAAATATTTGTTTTTATCTCAACATAAAAATATAGATTTCATCAAATGGGCGTTTTTTATTTCTTCTATATCCTCTTCGACTAGTCTTGTTTTTTTATCATTTACAATATTATTTACATTTTTTTCAGAAAAGAGTTCTATGGGATATGATTTATCTATAGTAAATCACAAGTTTTTACATAGTTTTATGTATTCTTTTATAAAAGATTTTTTATCAATCGTATGTTTTGTGCATAAAAATACATCTAGGTCGCTTCATTTATGACAATTGCGTTTTGCAAATGATCAATATATAAAAGAATATACAATATCTTTATTTAATTTCGCAGATATAAAATTTTTAATTTCAAATATTACATGTTTTTGATAGATAGGTAAATTTAAAATAAGTCAATTAAATGGTGGTATTTTATTTTGTAACATATATATAATATTATTATAATAAGTTTTATATTTAACATTTATTTCCAATGATATATATTTTATATTGTGTATTTTTTTTATAAATTCTTTTGATATTATGCCTTTTCAATTATATATAGAATTATGTGTGTCACATATTCAAAAATTATTATTAAAATGGAAATACAATACATTATTATCTATCCAGTTATCAATATTTTCTTTTTTTAGTATAGAATGTCACCAATCGATACATTTTTTTACTCACGGTAATAATCATAATAAATTTTGATATAATTTATTATATTTTTTACTAGAGTATTTATAATTTTCAACTAATATAGTAGTTTTACTACGCTTAATATATTTATTTATTATTGTTAATACATTATGGTCAATATTTCATAGTACATTGTCATGGAGTATAATAAATTTTGGGCTAAATTGTAAAGCAAACTTTATATCTTTAATTAATATATCAATTTTATTACTATCGTAATCATTCCTTAAATGTATTGTTAATATATCTTTAATCTTCTTTATATATCTTTTATTTTCATACAAGAAACATATATCAAACTCTATTCAAAATTTATTTTCTTCTGATAGTTTTATGTATTTTTTTAATTCTGATAATTCAGGATGTACAACCAAAATATTACCATCCCGCTGGTCAGGTATTATAGTTTTTTCATATAACATTTTGGTCAAAATTTATGATATTGTTAAAATCATTTATAAAATTTGTTTCCTCTTTTTTTGCTTCATCAAAAAGCACCATTAGAGACTCCTTTATACTTTTTTTTGTAGTTAAAGGATTTCAACTTGATATAGCCATTACAGTATATCTATCATCAATTGATAGCCCCACATTATTTGCTACATCATGTAATTTATACTCATCTAAACATACATTTCATTCAACATATAATTTTTGATTTATTTTATGCGTATATTGGCTTATTAACTTTTGTATTTCAGCCTTTTTATCCAAATGCTTTTTTAAACAAGTTTTGATTTTTTTAGGACAATAAACAAATGCCATTCTATAAAGTTCCATTTTATTTAATGGTATAAAAAAACCTGAATTATTTATTAAAGATTCTCAATATTTAGAAATATTATACCTATGCAAGATTTCTTTTTCTATTCACTTTATTCACATGGTTTTTATCATAAGCCGAATAGGCAAAGAATCAAATCATCTAGATCATAAAAATGGAGTTATGTATCCTAAATCTCGACTGTTTCATGATTTACATTCTTCTTCATATCTACTGAATTGAGTTAATATATCTCTCCTTTTAAAAATAACATAACTTGATGAATATGGTAAGAATAATCATTTATGAGGGTCTATAGTGACAGAATCTGATGTTTCTATTCATTTTAAATACTGATTTTTTAATTTTTTTGCGAACAGTAATGATCAACCATGACAGGCGTCAGTATGGAGCCATAATTTATTTTTTTTGCAAAATTGTCACATTTTTTCAAGATTATCAATATTTGTTGTTCTAGTATTACCGGCGACACTAACAACCATAAATGGTTTCTTATAAGATGGTAATGATTTTAATATACTATCTATTGCATCAAAATCGGTTGTAAAATTTTCTTTAACAGGAATATCTATAATGTTATCTTTTCATATTCATAAATGATGGACAGCAGCATCCAATGAGTAATGAGATATTTTTTTGGATAACAAAATAATTGGTTGATAGTCCAAGGATGATAATCATTTATATTTTATTTCGGGAAATGCATAATTTAATGCTGACAATATTGCTATATGATTTGATAAATGTCATCATGTTGTCCACATTCATGAAACCTCCGATAATGAATTAACATCTTTTAGATTTTTATAATCATACCCTATCAAAAAGCGGAACCATTCTATTAATTGTATTTCAATAAAAGTAGCAATAGGTGCAGATCTATCAAAAGCTATTAAATTTTGATTTAAGAATTTAGAAAATATGGCTCACATCATTCAAGGCATAGAATTTGCAGAATCAGGGAAAGCTAAATAGTTTATATCTGATTGTGCTATAGAATATTCCCCAATTTTCTTTAATAGCTCTAGAACTTCTTCTAACTTAATTTTCTCTCTTGGTAGTTTTTGATCTATATTTTCTTTAAAAAAACATGGAGACCTATATTTGAGTATTTTGTTGTCTCTTAATTTTCAATCTATGAAATCCAATCATAACTTCACGACTTTATCGAGTACTTTTTCCTGTTGAGCATTATATTTTCAAATAAAAAAGTCATTTATACGATTAGAGTTTAACATATCATAGTGAAATATTAAGTAAAAATATAATGTATAAAAGCATTACATTTTATCCGGAACTGAAACGTTACAAATTCTTAATCAGTTAGTCAAAACTGTTACAAATGCCTTTGTTATATTTACTTTTGATTCTATAGCGATACCATTTTTAAGTACTCTATTTGTATTATAGTAGTTATTATAGTGTTGACATAGGTTCAACATAAATTCTACTAATACAGATGGATTGTTTTTTTCTAATGCCTCTTTAATAACGAGCGGAAATCTATTCATTTCATTTATTAAAATTTTCTCTATTTTATTCAATGGTTCCTGAGCTTTTTCTATTTTTGTATCTCAAATTTTTTTTAGTATACTATTTGCTCTAACCACAGTATATAACAAATAAGCTCATCATGATTCTTCAAATCATTTACAAGCAGTTTCTATATTGTTATCTATTTTTACGGCAGCCTTTCTATCTGCTTTGATATCATTTATTATTATAGATCAAATAGCAAGCTGTTCTGATATTTTATTAATTTCTTCCTCAGATAATTCAGAATTTATATATTTGTTTTTAAAGTACTTTATTGTTTCCTTTATTAGGTTTTGTATATTAGAAGCTCAATCTCTACTTGATAGTTTTTTACCAGAATCTGCGTCTATATAAAATCCATGATCAACATGTTCAAATTCTACACCAGAAATACCCATTTTTTTAGCTGAGGCGAATAACTTAGTAAAATGGTCTTCTTGTTCTTGTCATACTTCGTAAACTATTTTATCAGGTGCAAAATTTAAAACCCTATATGCTATTGCTCAGAGATCTCTTGTAGCATAAATAGAACTTCCATCCAATTTCATTATAACAAACCTTCATATTCCATCTAAAGGTATTACATAAGAATTTACATCTTTTAGTATCGCTGCTTTTTCTCTATCAAATATTTCTTGTGTTATTTCTTTATTAAGAAGTTTTTTTTCTAGTATAGAAATATCTTTCTTTGCTAAATCATCCGTATACAAAACAGCAATTCATTTTTCTAATAATCATTTAATTAATCTTTTTCATATATTTACATAAAAACTTTCTCATATGCAATAATCTAGGTGAATATTAAGTGAATCGTAAAACTTATTAAAATCTTCCATACTTCGATCCACCATTTTTTTCCAAATTTCTATTTCATCTCATCCGGACTCTAAACTTGAAAATATCTTATTTCAATTTGCGATAAAATCACTAAATATTTTTTTAAATTCATCATAACTATCGAAGTCTCAATAATATTTACTTAGTTCTTCTTTATCTTTTTGAGTCAATTTATTATATTCATCCTCATTTTTGTAAATCTTCTCTCATTTTCTATACATTGAATAGATAAAAAACAACATATCATTTTTTGTCTCGCAAGTAGGTATTTTGTCCTTTCGTCTATTATATCATTCTATTAAATATCAAAAACCTCATCGATCATTAACATGGTTTATTCTGTGCGTAATATATCCATTTTGACGATATAAATTTGATAATATCTCTCAAATAATGGTAGATCTTATATGTCATGCATGTAAATGCTTTGCCGCATTTGGCGAAGAATAATCAAGTAAAACCTTTTTTCATTTATTTAGATTGTTTTCTCAGTATTTATATCCTTTTTCAAAAACATTTTCAACAGTTTTTAATTGATATTCGTCTGATAAAGTAATATTTATATACATACCAATGGTTTCAATTTTTTCAAAAACTTTATTTTTCACCAAAGAGCTATCTTCTAGTTTTTTTAAAATCAAAGGTATAAATTCTGTAATATAAGTTTTTGGCTTATATTTTTCGAGCAATGGTGGTATTTTTATACATATGTCTGAATTAAATTTATTCCTATCTATAAAAGATATACTAATGTCATCATTACAGGTAATAAGATCATCGATATCCTTTATCGCATTAAATACCTCGTTTCTAATGGATATGATTGGATATGATGAATAATCTAGATTCTCTTCTGTACTACTATTAATTCTATCTCTAGTTTGTAAAATTTTTTTATGTAATGATGTATTAAGTAAATCTAACTTATTATCAGATTCTGATAATAACATTAATAAATCGTCGTTGGTGATGCTCACTTTTTGTGGTTCAGTCTCTATGCATTTGTTGTTTGCCATTGTTGTTTCTTTCATAATTTAAACAATTTTAAATAAAATATTTTTATAGAAACATTAATCGTTTTTTTTATTTTTATACATAAAATATATTCATATTATATGTGTATATTATAATGAAAATATTGTTTTTTGCAAGTAATAATGTCTAAAAATAATTAAAAAAGCTGAGCATTTGCTCAGCTTTTTATTTATTATTTAAATTTTAATCTGCGTCGATTACTTCATCTGGCTGAGCTGAATCTCATCCATTGTTCTCATTTCAAGCATCTGGAGTAGCTTGATTATCTGTTGCTCAAGCACTTGGTTGCAATTCTGCACTGTGTTTCTGGTACCAATCTGCAAATTCTTTGTTCAATCTCTCCAATTCTTTTTCACATTCTTCCTTTGTGGCATCTTCTTTGTCTTTCATTTCTTTTGCAGATTCAATCAACTTGTTTACTTCATCTTTTGCATCATCAGAGAGTTTATCTTTGTTTTCATCTATAATATTTTGCATTTGGTAAGTCAATTGTTCCAATTTATTTTTTGATTCTACTAGTTCTTTTCTTTTTTTGTCTTCTTCTGCAAATTTCTCTGCTTCTTCTTTTGCCTTTTCGATTTCATCATCAGACAAGTTAGTTGCTCATTGGATGACTACATCCTGCTTTTTTCATGTAGATTTTTCTTCAGCACTTACTTTCAAGATTCAGTTTGCGTCGATATCAAATGTCACCTCAATTTGAGGTTGTCCTCTCCTCATTGGAGGAATTCATTCCAAATTAAATTGCCCAAGAGATTTATTATCCTTTGCAAATTGTCTTTCTCATTGCACTACATGTACTGTTACGGCGTTTTGATTGTCTGTGGCAGTAGTGTAGATGTTTGATTTTTTTGCTGGGATTGTTGTGTTTCTTGGGATCAAAACATGAGCCAATCCTCATTCAACTTCTACAGCCAAAGAAAGAGGAGTCACATCCAAAAGCAAGATATCTGTCACATTTCATTGGATGATTCATCATTGGATTGCTGCTCATTGTGATACGGCTTCATCAGGATTTACAGTAGCTTTCGGATCTTTTCCAAAGATATCCTTTACAATAGTTTTTACAGCTGGCATTCTGGTAGATCATCATACCAAAATTACTTCATTGATGTCATTTTTGTCCAGTTTACTGTCTTTTAATGCTTGGATAACTGGTTGTTTACATCTATCCAGCAGATCTTTACAAAGATTTTCAAACTGTGCTCTAGTCAAACTTTCTGCCAAATTCTTTGGCTGTCATTTGTCATCTGTACAGATGAAAGGTATCATTATATCTACTTTTTCTGTTTGAGAAAGTTGCATTTTAGCTTTTTCTGCTTCGTCTTTTAGCCTTTGCATAGCCATTGCATTATCTTTCAAATTTATTCATTCTTTGGTTTTAAATGCGTCTACCAAATAATTTATGATTTTTTGGTCAAAATCTTTTCATCCAAGTTGGGTATCTCCACTTGTAGACAAAACTTGGAATGTTCATTCAGATCCGATTTCCAAAATTGTTACATCAAATGTTCATCCTCAAAGATCAAATACTACAATTTTTTCATCTTTGTTTTTTCATTCTCCATAAGCCAAAGAAGCGGCAGTAGGCTCGTTGATGATCCTCTCAACCTTCAATCCTGCAATTTCTCAAGCTGCTTTAGTAGCATTTCTTTGAGAATCGTTGAAATATGCTGGTACTGTGATTACAGCTTGTGTCACAGGTTCTCACAAAAATTTTTCAGCATCTTCTTTTAATTTTTTCAAGACGAATCCAGAAATTTGTTCTGGTTTGTAGTCTTTTCCATCAATAGAAATCAAAACTCATCCATCTTTTCCCTCTTTCATGTCAAATGGAGAATCTTTGACTTCATTTTCTACTTCTTTAAATTTTCTTCAGATAAATCTTTTTGTTTCAAAGATAACATTTTTTGGCTCCAAAATAGCCTTTCTTTTTGCTAAATCTCACACCAACATCTCATCTCATTTGATATAAACTATTGATGGAGTTGTCCTAGCTCATTCAGAATTTGCGATTACTTCAGATTTGTCTCATAGCATGTATGAAACACAAGAGTTAGTTGTTCACAAATCGATTCAAATTACTTTTCACATGATAATTAAGAATTAAGAATTAAAAACGCATTGTCATTCTGAATGTAGCGAAGCGAAATGAAGAATCTAATTTAATGTATATTTTTTTAGATTCTTCGGTCGTAAACTCCCTCAGAATGACATATTACATTGGTGTATCACCAAATGACTCTATGTGCTATTATAGTCATTTTTTTTTAAATTGCAAGAAAAATAGCACTTTATTTTTTTGGGTGCTATACATTTTTTTAAAAATATTAAATAGTAGTATGTACATTATCAAAAAAAATCATAAAAATAGGTTGTTTTTTTTTTGAATAAAATTATATATTGTCATAATCATATTTTATTATATAAAAATGTTGATGTCAGAATTAGAAAAAAAATCCAATGTGGAAAATGTGGCTCAAAGTAAATGATCGGTCAGCCGTGTTGAGTTGGTAGAAATCCAAAATGAAATTAACAAAGCTATTTCTTCTACTCCAAATCCATCAAAAGCACCACTAAATTACATTGATAACATGGAGGAACGAGAAAAATCTCAAAAAGAATATGAGCAAAAAATAATTGAAAAGCAGATAGAAATAGCGGAAATATTGCAAGCATCTGAAACCAAAGATGAAGAATTAAGTATATTTAGAGAAGAAAAAGCAAAATTAGATATTGAATTGCAAAAAACAATATGATCTTTGTACAATAAATTGATCCCACATATTGACTTTCTCAGTGAAGTTGCAAATAAAATTAACGAATGAATGCAAAGTATGCTAAATTCCGATCTGAAATGACAAGAATCACCACAGGAAGGAAAAAAATATAATGTAAAAGTAAAAATAAATGAAGATTGGTCTCAAGAAGACAAATCCAAACTGGAGCAAGATATTTTTTCACAATTAAAAGAGCAGTGAATAACTCCAGAACAAGTAATTTTAAGTTACGAGATTAAATCAAACGAAGAACAACAAAATGATAGTGAAGAATTAAATACACAAAATGAAGAAGATAGTCAAAATATTCCATATATTTTGCAATTATATTTCCAGCTTACTAGCAAAGATTTCCAAAAATATTTTAAACCATTATTGGATGATATATATCTTAAATGAATGCAAAATTTGATGGAAAATGTAAAAGATTTAGAAGAAAAATACAAAGAATTACAGCACCAATCACATTTTTTATCCGAAAAAATCAATGAATTAGAATACGAATTATCAGATATTGATGAAAGTTATATAAAGTGTGAAAATGATAAAAAATCTCTAAATGAAGATAAAGAAAAAAGAGACCAAACATATTTTTTGGATTCTTATAAATCTACAAAAAAAGTTTCCTTGGACGATTTTGTTGCTAGTCCAATAGTGACAAAGCAAATAAATCATATTCTTAATTTATACAAAAAATGATTATCAATCCCCAAAACAATATTGCTGTATTGATGACATAATCTGTGAAAAACATATGCTGCAAATGTGCTTTCTTCACAGTTGTGATTAGCTATGTATCATATAAAATCTTACGATATATTCAATAGCGAATATTCAGATCCTGCTGAAATGTTGAAAGCTATATTTCATATAGCTATAAAGAAAAATGAACCTTGCATAATATTTTTGGATGAAATGGAGAAATTTATTGGCGGTGCAGAATGATCTCCTTACCAAAAAATTTTGGAAAACACACTCAGACATCATATTTCAAAAATTAAAGAATCAAACAGAGAAATTATCATTATATGAGCACTATCTGAATGATGAAAGCTCGATCCAAACTTGTTGAAACAAGATGTATTCCAGAAACAGATAGTATTTGAAAAGTATTGAGAAAATGAATGCAGAGAGTTACTACAGCAAATTTTGAGAAAAAAGGGCTTAAATTTGTGAGACGATATCAATTTAAATGATATTGTTTCAAAAATTTCAAGTTTAGAATCACAAAGAAATCCCGAGTATATCAAGAATTTGGTAGATGTAGCAGAGGATTGTCATCTTTTGGATAGTGAAGATCCAGAATTTGAAAACACTATTTTTGCATCAGATATACAAAAAGCAATAGAATTGATAAAAGATCGTAATCGTTCCAATACAGATCATATATGATACTAAAATATATTTATTTCAATTACACAAAAAGACGGAGCTAATTCCGTCTTTTTTAGTTCAATATCATTTTCCTATTTCTCTTTTTTCATTTTTTCTCCAAATCATTTGATGGCATCTAGCAACTCCATAGGGATCATCCAAACAGTAGTATTGCTCTGATCAGAACTAATATCATTGATAGATTCCAAAGTCCTCAAATGCAAAGCTCATGGTGCTTCAGCCAAAGTCATAGCAGCTTTTCTCAAGTTTTCAGCAGCTTTTACTTCTCATTCAGAAGATATAATTTTTGCTCTTCTTTCTCTTTCTGCTTCAGCCTGCTTTCAGATTGTCCTTTTGAGATCATCAGGGATGACAATATCTTTCAATTCTACAGATAGTACATCTACTCACCAGCTGTCAGATTTTTCATCTACAATTTCTTTGATTCTTTTGCTAGCTTCTTCTCTATTTTCCAGCAACTCATCCAATTCAAATTGTCAAACGATATTTCTCATAGTCGTCAAAGCAAATTGAGTCATGGCATAATCCAAATTTTTTACATTGATGACAGCTCTCTCTACCCATTTTTCTTCTATTTTGTAGTAAACTACAGCGTTTACGCTACAAGATATATTGTCTTTTGTCATAGCTTCTTGACTAGGAATATCTACAGCCTTTTCTCTAATATCCACAATATAAGAAGACTGGATTATTGGCCAGACAAATCTCAATCACGGTTCCAAAATGGTTGTGTACCTTCACAATGTAAAAACTACACGCCTTTCATACTGATTTACTACTTTTAGTCACATCAAAAAGTAGATACCAAAGATAATAATAAATACAAATAGTGCATTCATGTCTTTATATCATTAAAAAATAAAAATTGCACAATATATGCTGTACTAGTATACACAAAATAAATTATTTTGTCAAATTTTTGCCCACTAAATTTTTACTTCCATTTTTGCAAGTGGTTGTTTGATTTTTATGTTGTTTTTTGATCTAATAAACAATCCCAATGTAATTATTTTTCTCACCAATGCAATTTCTTGTATCAGTTCTGGGTCAATGTACCTTTCAGACAAAATAGGGAAGTGCTTCAAATGTACAGAATCTACATCCATTTTTCATTTGTTTGTAAAGTTTTGCAATTGCAGATAGATATACTCACTGATAAACGGTGCAAATGGAGCTGCAATTTTTACAAATGTCTCCAAAACTTCAAATAGTGTGCTATATGCGGAAATTTTGTCTTCATCCATTCCACTTGCCCAAAATCTTCTTCTACTTCTCCTTATATACCAATTTGTCAGACTATCCACAAATCACATCATAGCTTTGGTAGCATTGTCCAAATGATATTCTTCCATTTCTTTTCGCACTTGAATACCAACTTCATTTAAACTAGCCAATATCCATCTATCTAAATCATTTGTGATTTTGTAGCTTGGCAATCTGATTATTTCTCATTTTAAAAGATTATTTTTCTTTCAATACAAATCTTTCCACAATTCTACAAAATTTACATCATGTGAAACTATCAAAACATTATTTCCCTTTTCTTGACCCAAGATTTCATTGTAATATTGTGTAGTTTTTTCATATCATTCTTGCCACAATTTTTCATTTTCCACTATTTCAATATCTTTGTTTATATATTCTTTGTATATTTCTCTGATTCTTTCAGCTGTTTGTTTTGCTCTCTTGGCATGAGAAGTATAGATCTTATCCAAATTTAATCTCAAAATTTTTGATACAAATATTTCTTTTTCCATGCTTGCGATTCATTCAGCTGTCAGTTCGTCATCTAATTCAAATCATGTAGCAGCCGCATGTCTCATAAAGTATACATGTGTATCATCAGTCTTGAAATTATCTACTTTTGCATAAGTTTCAAAAAATTTATATGCATTTGTCAGTGAAGAAGTGAAATCTTTGTATACTTGGTCTACTCATTTTTCTGCAAATCTCATTGGCTCAGCTTTTACTGCTGGAGATGATAGCATATAAAGTCTATATGCATCTGCACCATATCTTTCAAACAATTCTTTTGGATCTGGGTAGTTGTTTAAACTCTTTGACATTTTGCGTCCATCTTCAGCCAAAATCAAACCATTTATCACTACATTATTATACGAATTTTTTTCCATCATAGCATTTCCCAGTACATGCATCACTCTAAATCGACCTCTAGTCTGATCCAATCACTCCATGATCCAGTCTGCTGGATAAATCAGAGGTTTGATTGTCCTTGTTGTTCAGTCTTTCCTCCTGATGTATCATACTTGTCCAAATGGCATAGCTCCAGATTCAAACCAGCAATCCATGACTTCAGGTATCCTGTGATAAACTTTTCAATCAATATTAAACCAATATTTGTCCACATGTGGTCTGTGCAAATCCAATTCTTTACCAGTATCATTGTCAAAATAGTGGATCCTCATCCTTTGAGATACAGATCAATTCATATGTGGATAAAAATAATCTCTCCTACTGCAATAATCAAAATTTCTAAAGAAATGTATAGCAGAAACTACAACTTCTCAATGTGCATAAGTAATAATCGTCTTTGTTTTAAACTTTTCATTTATATCTTTGATAAATGATTCAACTCTCTGGAATATGTGGTCTACAGTTTCTCCATCTGGGAATAATTTTTCACTTGTAGGTACACTAGTCATATTCATACAATGGAATTCTACTCATTGCATACTTGGATAATATGTCTCATGTACTCTCATATCCACGTATATTCACTCATGTAATTCAAATAATTGTTGATTGTCTGGATTTGTAGTATAGTCAATCAAGCTACCATCATGATACATTGATTGAAATTTTTCTACTATCTCATTGTATTTTGGAGTAATTTCATCGATAATGCTTGCTCCAAATTTTTCAATCAAAAATGGTGTAGCTGTTTCGAGAGTTCTTTTTAATGGAGATAAAACAACTACAAATTCATTTCACGGTTTCAATTCATAATCCAAATTTTCCTTTACAGTTTCTGCTCGTTCTTTTCATTTTTCAGTCAAAGTTCATTCTCATAGACAATCTCACTTATGAGCTACATTAAATTCAGTCTGTCCGTGTCTGATAAAAATATTTTTGGTCAAATTCTTTGATCCATTTATTGTACCTTGATAGATTTCATCAAGTGTTCAAATAGAAAGCCTATCTTCACTATCTGTATCATTTTGCCGGATAGGTATTGGAGATCATCGATATCTATTTCTTCCAAGATTCCAGTCTGGAGCAGAATCCAATACATCCAAAAATCTCTTTTTTACACTTTCTGGTACAAATCATATTTCCTTTGCATTGCTTATATTGTGCTCTTTCAGTGTTGGTTCTTTGATAAACCAAGAGTCCATAGCTTTGGATATCAAAGCAGTGTGACACCTCCAGCAGTGTGGATACGAGTGGTTGTGCGATTGTAAAAGCACCAATTTTCATTCTTTTTTTAATCTATCGTTTATATCCTTATTTACTTCATAAACTCTCTTTCATTTGTAGTCTGGTACTTCATCGGTAAATTCTCCATAATCATCTACTGGCAAAAATAATCGGTCTCTAGCAAATTCTCTAGGGAATATATTTGCAACCACTTCAAAGTCTTCAATTCCAAATGATGGGGCAATATGCACAATTCATGTACCATCTTCTGTACTAACATAATCTCCAAGTATCATTTGAAAATATCTATCCTTGTATTCATCAGGTATTTTGCTCTGATTTATGTACTCAAATAGTGGTTTGTAAAATGTTCAAGACAATTTTGATCATTTAATCCTATTTATCAAAAGATAATCTTCACTATTTTTGTAATATTTTTTCAACAAAGCTTCTCCCAATACATAGTATTCGTGACTCTCTTTGTCGTATACCATGCAGTACCAAATTTCAGGTCAAACTGCCAAAAAACTATTTGATGGCAAAGTCCATGGAGTAGTGGTCCAAGCTAAAGCATAAACAGGAGCATCAGGCTTGATTTGACCAGCAAAATTATTGTGATATGTATACAAATCATAAAATTGATTTATGATTTCATCTGCATCATCAATTATTGTATTTTCTATTTTTACTGCCATTCAAATTTTATTTTCGCTTTCAATAATTTCGGCCCACTGCAAATGGCTGGTTTTCTCCGGTTCCATATTTTTTATTTCTCATTCCACTTCAGTCTCCACATAAATCAGATTCCAGATATTTCATTTCAGTATCTCTTTAAATTCTCATAGTACTTTTGTATTTGTCACCTCAACTCCAAGCTCTTCCATTACTTCTTTGCTGACAGTTTTTTCTATACTATCTCATTTTTCCACTTTTCATCATGGAAATACATATTTTTGGCTTTTTGTATGATATCCCAACAAAATTTTTCATTCATGCTTGATCAAACAGCAAACTACATTTACAGCACCATCATTTACTGTTTCATAATTATCTTTTTCAGCAAAAGCTTTGTTTGTTAGCTGAAATTTTACCGTAATTGCTGGATCTTGTCTATCTTCGTATCATTCATTTACTTCACTATTTGACAAAGCAGTAGCACACGATGGACAGAACCACTGTACTTTGAATCATTTATAAACCAGATTTTTGTTATACAAATTATCAAAAACATTGATTACAGACTCCATAAAATCCAAATTCATAGTCATGTAAGCATTTTTCATGTCTGCTCGTCTACCTATATGATCCACAAACCAAGTCCATTCATCGCTGACATTACTTACATAATTTCTACATTCTTGAGTAAATTTTTCTATTCCAAGTTTTTCTTCTATGTCTCTTTTTCAATCGATTCCAAGTTGCTTTTCTACAGCTTTTTCTACAGGTAAACCGTGGCAATCTCGTCACCAATCTCTGATTACCTTGTATCATTTCATGCTTTTGTATCTTCCTACCAAGTCTTTCATAACTCAGACCAATCCATGCCCAAAATGTGGAGTACCACTAGCAAATGGAGGTCCATCGTATGTAATGGCTTCTAATCTGTCTGATCTTTCGTCAATTGATCTCTGAAAAGTATTGTTTTCTTTCCAATAGTTGATTAAATTTTCCATCAATTCTTTTTGATTCATAATTTTTACGCTTTACTATAAAATAAAAACATTACACCCAATTATTATAAATAAACTTTTATAGCACATTTTCAAGAAAAAATTACCTTTTTTCAATATAGACAAACCAAATTTTTAAATATCCGAAAAGCTAAATTTAAAATTACCCAGCATTCTGGGTGATTTTTTTGATTGACATTTTTAAAAAAATAAATATAATATGGCATTGTTTGAATTTTATTTTTTTTAGTATATCCTTGCTATGAAAGAATACCTAAAAATTCGCGAATCAATAATAAATACAGCACAATCAAATGAAAAAATAAATAAGACGACAAATGATATAGTCCAAAACTTTGTGAATAATACCAAACTGGGTGGATTTTCCGAGCAAGATTATATCAATGCATGAAAGGAACTTCCACAAGAAAACAAGAATCTATCTGTCATGGATCTTTACAATACTCCAGAAATCAAAGATGATGATTTGAGTTTGTTGTCTTGATTTTTGTGATGATCCAAATTTGTTCGCAAAAATGTAGATGGAGAGCCATATATTACACATGAGTGATTTGTAAAACTAAATAATGTACTAGATATGGCATCCAAACATGCTAGGAGAAATTGACTTTGAGTTGCTTATTTTAGAAAATCATTTGGTAAAGATTGACTGGATATCATGGATTTTGTTTGAAAAGAGACAGAGAAAATAGACCAATCTGGAAATATTACAAAAATGGAAAGTAGTGGAGAATGAAAAATATATTTTCGTATAAAAACAAAGGAACAATACTTTGATTTTCTCGAAAAACTTACAGCTCCAAAAAATAATGATCTTGCAAACAAAGAAAAAAATGGCTTTTTTCTAAAAAATGTATTGGCACTGTGATATTTGTGGAGAAATGAAGTCTATCTACAGAAAAGAAAATTATTTCAATATTTGATTACAGACCTTTTTGGTAAATTTTTTGATCATAAATTCAATGTACGAGTGGATACAGACAATCATGGAGACCATGGGCACAATATCACTGAAAGTTTTGATTGCACACTCTCTGGAAAAGAATTAAATGTAAAATTAAAATGAAATGTAAAGTCTGAAAAATCTACAGTAGACAAAATTATGAGAGAAAAAACAGCAAACGCCACCAATGATATCATCCGTTTTCAGCTTACTTTCAAAAATCATAAACAGATGGTGGATGGCCTGTATGCTTTTTTACAATTTTGTATGAATAATGATAGTCACATTTTTGATCATGAGCCATGAAATTTTTGAAATTTAAAAGGTATAGATAAATGATGACTAGAATCAGAAAATAAATATTATAGTGCACATATAGATTCTTTACCAGATGGTCAAATCAAAGATTTCATCAAGTGAATTGAATATAAAGTAAAAAACTGATCATCAAAAGATTACAAAGATGTAAAACTTATAGTCCCTGTCAGACTAAAATGAGTTTTGTTTAATATAGAAGTCCAATTTCTTACACAAGACTATGGTCTAGACAATAATAGATGATATTCATCTCATGCAATACTAAAATGAGCAGAAAAAATTTGGACCTTGTGTAGACACAAAAAATTTGTCACAGAACCTGATATAAAAAAAATAGTACAAAACATCATAGTAGATAGCCCAGAATTGGTAGATCAATTGGCATCTGGAAACGAAAAAAGATTGTCTGATGAATTGTTTGACTATTATTTAAACAAATGCGAAAAAATCAATATTCCATGACACAAAACTGTATATCTGTTTAAATGAGTAAAAGAGACATTGGACAATAATTCATTTTGGCCACATATTTAATTTTTTTTATACAAATATCAGCTATTGATAATTTTTTGCAAAACATTATCATCAAGATACAAAGTGTATCCAAAACACAATTTTATTTGCACAAACAAAAATTTTGACCAATTCAAATTTAAAAGATTTTTTGCAAAAAAAAGATGAAAATGTTTTGCCTTTCATCGATCACTTAATGAAAAAATTGGACGAACATATTTCCAAGTGAGGTAGAGTCCTACTTTTGACATTGACAAAAAAATCTAGCGAAGAAATTACAAATTATTTAGTTTCTAAATGATACAAAGCGTACTATCTTCATAGTGAAATTGCCACAATGGATCGTTGGGAGATTATCAAAAAATTGAAAACAGGAGAAATCGATATCATCGTTTGAGTAAATCTTTTGAGGGAATGAATCGACTTGCCAGAAGTTTCACTACTTGCAATACTTGATGCTGATAGAGAATGATTCTTGCGTTCTACGACATCTTTGATTCAGATAATTGGTCGTGCTTCTAGAAATCCTGACAGTGAAGTAGTACTCTATGCAGATCAATTCACAGAATCTATGGTCAAAGCACTTCGAGAAACCTATCGCCGCAGAGAAATCCAAGATAAATTTAACAAAGAGCACTGAATCACTCCAAAAAAAGCTACTTCAAATGCAAAAGATTTGGAGTCAGTAAGGACAGATATGGACTTAAATCAACAATTTCAAGCTATGGCAAAATGAAAAGTCCAGGACAAAAAGCTCAAAAGAATGACCAAAAAAGAAAAAGATATGATTTCAAAAGATCTCAAAGCTCAAATGGATTTGGCTATCAAAGAATGGAGATTTGAAGATGCAGCAGTCATCCGTGATCAAATCAAAGAGTTGGAAGGGGAGTAAAACAATTACTTATTATTTTAAAAGTTAAAAAAATATAATGTTGTATGCATTTCTATTTGCTTTAAGACTTATTGTTTTTGATTTTATTCGGTGAATAGTTCTCCTTTTTTCTTATTTCCCATCTTGGTATCAATACTTTTTTGCAGTAATTTTACTTATTTTCGTTTTTTGTTTTCTCTTCAAAAATCAAAAAAGAATTATATGATTATTGTCATTGTGACTAACACAAATATTTTTGCTTTTAAGCGTTTTTTATCCATGGTATTTGTAAAGCCACCACGAACTTTGCAAAAATTTGGATTTCCAATCAAATCTTTCCAATTCCCAGAATGTGGAGCCTGTGGAAGTGATACACCGATAATGGATACATTCTTGCCATTTTTGTTAAATTTTGTTATTTTTTGAGCAATCTCATTTTTGATAGTTAAATTTTTACCAAAAAAAATTACCAATTCAAAAATCACATGGCGAATTGTCTGAGCTTTAGCTGTTTATTCGCTTTTTGCTGTGTTTGGATGGCTGTGAATTGCTTATGATTAAAAATATTTATCTATTTGTATTTTAATTATTGAGATATTCCATAGCACATTCATGCAAATTCTCACCATGTAATTTAATATAATATCTTCTCTCTTCATTTGTCAGTTGTGAATTATCTTTTCCATCTTTCTCCAAAAGATCTAGGAATTTGTATCTCTCATTACATTCTTCATTTCTTTCTGTCCAGAATCCCCATGTAGTAAATTTATCATTATCTAAATCTTGTTTAAATTTATCCATCCACTTGGAAAAATATTCATTTTTCTCGTTTCAAACAATTAGATTGTACATATACTTATCAACTTCCTTTTTGCATGTATCATCTTCCATAATATCCTTTCAAGCTTCACAATCCAAATTTTTTGCTATCTCATCTGTTGGCGAACCTCCTCGTAATCATCTATTGATATATACTTTATTATCGGGATATTCATCGTAACCAAATGTCTCTTTATTGTATTTATAGTGAGTATGCCAAAAGAAAATTTCATCAGTATTTGATATAGTTTCACATGGATTATCTATAGATTTATATGTTAGATAATAGCCTCGTCATTCTCAATTTCATCCATAATTATATCAGATATATCCGTCTTTGTACAGTAAAATATATGAGTTATTCGTAACATCCCAATCTTCACAACCCATGTCACAATTGATTGAATTATTGTGACAAATAGCCACTACATCATCCAAATTTTCAATGCTTGGAGTTCCTTCTGGATTTTTAATGATTTCTGGATCAATTTTTCTGATGTATTCATCGTAATAAAAATTTATTGGGAAATGTGTTTCAAAATCTCAATGGAAAACGAGTCAATTGTCTTGCAATGCTGTGACTACACTTGTGACATCATCTACTAGATTTTGTAAATTTTCTTGAGAACCATAATTTCCATTAAAAGTCATCTCATCACAAACAGAGGCTGAACAATATACTTCAATTCATTTCTCAGACAATAGTTTATTTGCTAATTCTATATAATATTCTCTCTGATAAAAAGGAATTTGATTGTACTTTTGTCGCCATATATCCAGTACTTGATTGTAATAATTATTACTATCTACTAAATCTTCTTCTGTAACTCAATTTTCAAAAGCAATATTTCTAATTATTTTTTGCATTTCTACCACGTCTTTATTTCAATATTTTTCTTTAAATTGCTTGTATGAAGCTACAAGATCAAAAACAGATTCAGCGTTTGTTCGTTGCTCATCCCAATTTTCTTGACTCAACTCATCATATAGAGACTGTAAATAAGATAAATCTATATTTTCATCATGGTTTTTTGCATAATCAACGATATCTACGACTGACTCATTTCATCTGTATATGCACAAAAATGGGCGAGTTTTGTAGTTAAAATATACAGAACCAGTCACAATGGAGTAGTCAAAATAAACTCATGAATGATAGTTTATATCTCCTGAAAATTCATATTCAGTGTCTCAAAATTCGTTTTGAACTAAATTTTTACAGTCAGATACAAAATCAAAATCTTTCTGCTGCTGAATTCGAGTTGTACATCCAGCGAATAGCAAGATATTAGCTAACAAAGTAGTCAAAATTCAGATTTTTTTCATATTTATACTATTTTAATCTTTAAAACAACGAATTGGGAAAGTCGCTGCACGATAAGATTTAGGAGTCTCCACAATATGATTATCGTAAAAATGAAGGAATCTTCATGGACTAGACATCCAATAATATCACACAAATTCTTGTTCATGTGGTGTAGCTTTTCCATCAAAACGAATTCATCCAGCCATGGGCCATAATAAGTCATCTCTAAATAACCTTCATATCCTATTTCTTCGTACTCATCATCGATTTATAGAATCTTGGATGCTCTCATCTCATGGAAATTCTATACTAGTCCAAATTTGCATGAGTTTGCAAATTTCTCAGAGACTTGGAACATGGAATCAATCTGGACATGGTCACTGTCTCTCTGTCCTTGGATTTCCTGTATCAAGTCTAAATTCATTCAAAGAATATACTCATGAAATTCATATTCTTTCATTATCTCCACTTCCTCATCGTAAATTATCATTTACCGCTGCTAAAAAATAGTTACCTAAATTCAGATTGCGATTTACTTCTTCACTATTATCCATAATTACGAACTGTGTATCGCTATCATACCAATTATTTGGTCAATATTGTAATGCTATATCTCTAGTGACTAAATCTTTTCCTGTTTTTACTTCTGAATTTAGTTGAAATCCGTGATTATTTCACCGCTGAAAATAATATCAAAATGATTTCTCTCATGTTCAGGCAATTTCTGCTCATAAATTTCTATCCATGATAGTGATAGACTCTTCTCAATTATCCAAGGTAATCGTACTATTTTCTATATCATGCTGAATACCATAATTTTGGATACTAATCTCTCTGATTTCAGGAGTAATATTTTTATCACTTAAATAAAATATATGACAAGCTAATTTTTTGGTCTCAACTATAAAATTATCTGCTCAAATCATTGAACCAATAAATCTAGATGCTCATTTACAATTTGATTCTGGATACTTATCTCTAGGTATTAGATAGAGTGCATTTTCAAATCATGATCAAAACTCAAAAGGAGGAATATCATCTTTTGATATAGTATCATATTTATTGAGTTCAATTACACAGTTATTCTCCCGATTACTAATTGGTTCCATAACGAAAGGATATGGATTAACTTTGTAAACATAAAAATCTGTTATATTATTTATTGTCGAATAATTCACGGTTGGATAATATTCACCATTTTTTTCATATCACTGTTTTTCTTTTACTCAAGTTCATATTGGGAAAGAAATTCAATCATCTCTTTCTCTTCCAAAACAAGAGAGATCTGCTTTGTTAGTATTTTCCAATAACATCTCATTGTCACGAATCATAAGAGATAATAATCAATTATTTATAAACAATCTCTTACCATTGTCCAAAATTGCAATTTTTTTATTCTGAATTTCAAAAGTTGTGACAAATTTGAAATTGATCGTATGAAAAATATCTGTGAAATTAACTTTCAAGATATAGGAATATTTATTATCATTTTTTCATAAATTTTCAATTTCTACTGGCACTTTATTTCCATTTTTTATATCAATAATTTCTCAAGAAAAAATTATAGGACCTATTTGTTCTTCAGTATCAATATCTTCCTGAGTTGTCTGATTACCACAACCAAGCAATAAAAAAAGAGAAATAAATAATATAATAATAATTCAGATTTTTTTCATGGTTCAATAAACTAATAAAGCTATATTTTTATATAGCCATTATGGTTAGAAATTCAAGTACAGGTAACTTTTTGTATTCAATTTTCTTGTTTTTTTCGTTCAAAAGCATATAATCCTTGCTGAATTTTTTTTAATTTTTGTGTAAAAAATTTCATGGACATTAGAAATATCGCAATAATAGCTCATGTAGACCATGGGAAAACCACTTTAGTAGACCAGCTCCTCAAGCAGTCTGGTACTTTAAAAAAGATGGACGATGCAAATTTGGTCATGGACAGCAATGATCAAGAACGCGAGAGAGGGATCACAATTTACTCAAAAAATACAGCTATCGAGTACAAATGAACTAGAATCAACATAGTAGACACACCTGGACACGCAGATTTTGGTAGTGAAGTAGAAAGAGTTTTGAGGATGATTGATTCAGTAATCCTTGTTGTTGATGCTTATGAATGACCTATGCCTCAGACCAAATTTGTGCTAAAAAAAGCCTTAGAATTGGGACTAAAACCAATGGTTGTAATCAATAAAATCGACAAACCAACAGCAAGACCACAAGAAGTAATCGATATGCTTTTTGATTTGTTCATTTCGCTTTGAGCTACTGATGAGCAATGTGATTTTCCAATAATATATGCAAGTGCCAAATTTGGATTTGCTGTAAATTCTCTAGATGAGGAAAGAAAGGATATGACACCATTATTTGATGCGATTTTGAAATATGTGCCACTTGCTCCAAATTTCCCAAACAAAGATTTCCGCATGCAGATAGCCAATCTTACTTATGACGAATATCTTTGAAGGATGTGAATTGGTCGTGTATATGAATGAACAGCCAAAACTGGTGAATCTGTGACAATTGTCTGAAATGATTGATCAGTTAGGACAGGAAAAATTGGAAAAATTTTCACAACACTATGACTTCAGAGGATAGAAACATGAAAAGCGGATTGTGGAGATATTATCACAATTAGCGGAATCCCATCCATTTTTGTTTGAGAGACTATTTGAATTTGAAATGTCCAAGCTTTGCCAGCTATCAAAATTGATGAACCTACCTTGAAAATGGAATTTCTCGTAAATGATTCACCATTTGCAGGTAAAGAATGAAAATATATGACCACCAGAAATTTAGCAGAGAGACTAGAAAAAGAAACCGAAACAAATGTGGGTCTCAAAGTAGAAATTGAAGATGGAAAATTTATGGTATCTGGTAGGGGAGAGATGCATTTATCAGTTTTGATCGAAAGTATCCGTAGAGAGTGACGAGAATTACAGGTTTGAGCACCACAAGTAATTTTCAAAGAAATAGATTGAAAAAAACAAGAGCCAATAGAAAATGTAGTCATCACAGTAGAAGATTGATTATCATGAACAATCATTGAAACGATATCCAATCGTAAATGACTAATGAAGGATCTCAAATCCAAAGATTGAATGAGTACGATAGAATTTGAAGTGCCTACGAGATGACTTCTAGGATTTAGATGAGATTTTACACTCATGACGAGATGAGAGTGAATTATGTATTCTTCTTTCTCTCACTACGAACCACGAAAATGAGAAATCAAAAAGAGAGATGTCTGATCCATGATTTCATCCGCTACTTGAACGGCTATGAACTACTGAATTTTCAAACTTCAAGAGAGATGACCAATTTTTGTAGATCCAGCACAAAAGATATATGAGTGAATGATAGTCTGAGAGCATTTGAAGTGATGAGATATGACAGTAAATCTTACTATCAACAAGCAGCAAACATCAGTCAGAAATAGCGGAAATGATGAAGCAATGATCCTCAAACCAATTCGCCACATGTCACTGGAGGATGCTTTAGGTTATATAGGATTAGATGAATTAGTAGAAATTACGCCACAGTCTATCCGTATCAGGAAAAAATATCTCACAGAATTGGAAAGGACTACAGCAAGGAGACAGTGAAAAATCTAGATAAAACAAAAAAACTGGCAGAATTGCCAGTTTTTATATGTCATTTTTTTTATGATATAAATGCAGACCAAATCAATTTTACAATCACATATGCAAAAACAATAATCAATAGTCAAAGCACAATTTTTCAGATAGGATTATTTGACTCTGGTTTCAAGTTTTTTATTATTCTCTTGTATCCCAAATAAATTATAGCCAAGGCTCCTATGAGCAAAGCCACCTGTCCCACAAATTTGACCAAAAATACAAGATAATCCAGTATAGAATCCCAGCTCAATATTCATGATGCAAATTGGTCTCACAAACTTAAATTTCCACTTTTTACTACAGCTCTATAATTATCCCACACCTTACCTCACTGCGAAACTCATTTTACTATATTTCATACATCTCATCATTTTGGTATTATAGAAATATCTGTCTGTTGAGCACTAGCAAAAGAACTAAACATTCCTATCATCATCAATGTAAATACAGTCAAAATTTTTTTCATTTTTGTTTTCTAAAATAGTAAAACTTTAAGAGCATCTGGGTGTCAAGGTTATTATGGCCTTGTTTACTTCATATAGCGATGTGTTTATATCAAATACGAGTTTTTGCAAGTCAGATAGCTTATTGCTTACAAAATAATTACCCAAATAAGATTTCATATTTGATCACAACAATACATTTGCTTTTTGCATCAAAACAGTTTTTGTATATATATTTTCGTTTTGTATCCTATTATTTGTCAAATTTTTGCACAGTACATATTCTTGTGTAGTTATCTTGTTTGCCTCACTTGTTTGAATCCGTATTCATCCAGTATTTAGTTCACCAATATATTTAGCCACATCACATGCAAGATTGTATTTATCTCGCAATGTCCGAGAATCATTCAATTTTATAGCATTTTCCACACTTATTTTCCAGTTATCCATATCTGTTCAGTAGTTGCTAGAAAATTGAGATATATTTTGTGTGTATGTCCACATATTTTTATATTTTTCATTTATTTCCAGAGGCAAAGATCCATTTATATCATTAGCACGATTTGTGATAAAATCTCTCCAGTCTTTTCCACTCAAATCAGGCTCCAAATCGTACAGCAAATCGTCTCAATTGTCATTTTGCTGTTTTGCATCCAGTCTCCTCAAATAAACATCCAAAATATGATCAAACAGAAAAATGGATTCTGGATAAAATTTATTGTCGTTTGTAATATTGCAGTTTTTGGTTTTTTTTGTAGCACAGCAATAAGCATTTAGATTGTCAAAAGCTTTTTCCAGTGCTTTGCGTGGCATTGCTTGTGCCAGATTTGCCACAATTTCATTTTCATTGTTTTCATCCCATTTGGATAAAATATCATTTTTTGAAAAAATTATACTACAGTCTCAATCAGTATCAGCAGCAAATGTCACCGACACCAAAGAGAATAAAACAACTATCAATACACAAATTTTTTTCATCCATTGATTCTTTATGTAAATTATATCTCAATTATAACCGATTTTTTATTTTTTGCAAATTTTTAATACTCAAGTAGATTTTTTATTTTAATTTTTACAGATCATATATTAGCGCCATTTGGATTTGTCCTAAAAGTATATATCACACTATTTGTCATGTTATCAAATCCATATTCTCCGTATAAAGTTGTATCTGTATATATTTGTCATATAGGCGAAACATATAGCAATACTTCTCCATTTCTTACTACGGCTTTTCATCCGTTAAATTCTCCAAATCATTCATTTTCCAGTGGTACTACAGACGCATTATTTCAGTTTACATTCAAACTAACCAATTCTTTTCCAGAAAATATTACCCAAAACAATGTTTTGTTTCATTCCATCACTTTGATTACAGGAATTTTTGGAGAGTAATCCAATTTTATGCTTATATTATTTTCAAAACCGGGAGTTATAGTAATTTTTCCACTTTCTGGATTTATTTTTGCTACTATATCTCCACTGGTAGAGTATAATCCAATATCATCACCCAAATCAAAATATCCACCATAAACATTTATCTGTTCAGCGGTAGTTCAAAAAGAGGAGATATATCTTCATCACACAGTTCCAGTTAAAATTTCCCATTTTTCATCATTTGATCTATCTCTCATAAACTGTACAAATCCAGTATCAATATCCTGATCCATTTGGGCCACTATTGTCACAAAAGATTCACTATTTCAGACCGGAATTGCACTTGTACTTATAGGATTGTTTATGATATTTCAGTTTAGATAGCTCAAATTTTGATTTCATTTCAAAATATTTGTGATTTGTATGTTTGGCACTTTGATTATCAGTCTTACATCAGATACATATTGATTTCCATCTATATCCACTCATCAAACATAAAATGTCAAATTTTTCTCTCCAGTAAAATATAGACCACTCAGCTCAATATAACCAGTTCTACTATTTATACCACTTTCTCTAGCCAAAGTATTTCCTGCTTCATCAGCTATCCAAATTTCATTCAGAGCTACATTGTCTTCCCAATCTACCTGCAAAATATAATTTGTTCACACATATCACTCCAGAGCAGATCACTCACTCACGATTTTGTCAGTAGCTGGTCTATACAATTTAATTTCAGGGCTTGGTCACTGCGTATCTGCTATTATTTGTGGTCCAGCCACTATTTGATTACTAGAGCTACTAGAAATTTTGTAAGTATTATCTACAAAATTCAGCGTATATATCTCACTATATTGCCAATTTCTAGGCAATTCTTCTACAGTCAAACTTATAGTATTGGCAGAGTCATTGTAGTACAAAAGATCAAATATCCTATTTCAAGTTCATATCCATCTTTCAGTATTATTTAGTGTTCATTCTTCCAGTTCCAGTTTTGTTCATGTCACTTCAGATCATTTAGGCAATACCAATACATATTTTTTATCAAAAAGGCTACTATTATTTCCCTGAGACAGCAAGATTTCACGATCATTAAATTGATCTACTCTGTGTATCATTTTTACCAAATATCCATCTACATTGTCTCACAAAATTTTGCTATTTAACCAAGAAACCTTGATAGTATCAAAAGTTTGCCCTGCATATTTAAAGTTTTTGACTTCTCGATTTGTATCCACTACTTTTACAAAAATAAATTTGCTAAACAATACTCCTCAGTATCTTATCTTTACAAATCAATTTTCTGAATCAGATACCAAATCATCATAAGAATTTATTTTGTATACATAAAAGTTTGACGCATTTTCATATTCAATATTTTCATAATTTGAATTTCATCATCTATATTTTACATAGATATTATTTTCATCCCACAAAATCAAATCAGAGCGACCATCCCCATTTATATCAGTCAACACAAATCTAGACTGAAATTTGTTTACATAATCATTATTTGCCAGCAAAAAACTACCTTCTTTTGTGTTCAAAGTATATCCATCAATATAATTTGAAATTTTTACATTACTATTGCTGTTTGTCATATTTGTACTACTATTTCATCATGCACTTCATCCAGCACTTTGAGCTAACAAAATTTTTGCACTATCACTATCCATATCAAATAATTTTGCCGATAAGGTAATATCCCAAGAGTTGTCATTTACCAGAGAAATTTCATTGTCAGATACTGTAGCCAAAAATTTATCATAATCATTTACTATCATATCAGCGATTTCCGAGTTGCTATTTTTGTAATTTTCCAACACAGTAGTATATCATTTTTCCACATTTTTTACAGCATCTATATTTGCCCCAATATGTCTATCCATAGCAATCAAAGACATAGATTCTTGAGCTCTATTTTTTATATCTTTGTTTGTTGCCCTTTGGTTGATTGCAGCCAAAGTATCGTGCAATATCCTAAAATTATTTTCATTTACATCAGGATCAAAATCTACATAAGATATAGGTTCTTCCACTTCTTTATACAGATTTTGTAGATTTTCAAATCTCCTTTGCTTATCCAAAGTTTTTTTATCCTCAATTTCTTGTGCACCATCTTTTAGTTCAACATCCAAAATATTCAAACTTTCAAAATTTACATTTTGTCATGCTTGTTCAATGTCACTGTTTATTTGATCCATCACTTGTTTTCCTTTGTTCAACAAAAGATTTTTCACTCCATCAAGTTCCTGTGATAGTGAATTATAAAGTCTTACCATCTCATTGTACGAATCAATCAATCATCAATATTTTCTGTTTAGCTCTTCAATTTCTGTTTGTAGACGTCTTATTTTTTCGTTGTTTTCTACTATTTTTCCATTTAATCTATCTATTAGTTTTTGTGTATATTCAATTTTATCAGTCAGCAATTTTCTATCTATTTCAGTGCTAGCAGTGTTTAATTGAGCTCTATAGTCATTTAGTAGAGTAGTATTTTCTTGCAAATCTTTATTCCATTTTTCATTTTCGCTTTGCAAATTTTGGATTTGATCCCTTTTGCTTTCCAATTCAGCTAAAACAGTTCCCAATCACTCAAATCAAGTTTCCAGTAATTTTTTGTATCTATCAAATCTTTGTTGCAATCCATTCAATCTATTTATGTCCTCGCTAGCTCAGACTCACTGACATTCAATAGAAAATATGTTGTTTACGCATGCTTGTAGATGATCAGTATATTCTTTGCTTATATTAGATACATAATTTGTACCTACAGAAGCATAATCTGTCAATTTGTATGATACTCCATTTATCTCATTTACCACTCATTGCAAAAATGCATAAAAATCCTCAAAACTATATTGCAAATTTACATAAGTTTGCAAAGATAAATCAAATCATTTCAGCTTTACATCTCTAAACTGATTGGTCTGCAATAGGGCAGAAAATCCTGTAAACATATTTGCCAATATGCTAGGCATACCAGCACTTATAGTACTATTCCAGTCTGACAGTGTTTGATCAAATTGATCCCAGTATGCTACTTCGTAGTCTCTCTGAGTCATTTGCTCTACCTTTGCTTTGATAGAAGCTTCAGCAACTAATCCAAATTTTCATTTCACAATACAAAGGATTTTTCCAATGATTTCTGCGGCTTTTATCATAGTAGTTATTTCATTTGGTAGTCTAGGAATTTTTGGAGCAGGAGGCAACAAAGGTAATTCCATCTGCACACTAGGGATAAATGATGGTAAATCAGGCAAGACAGGAGGAGATGGGATTAATGGCAATCCTCACAAATTTCACATATTCAAGTTTAAATCTACCAATTTTAGTTGTGCTAAAATATCCAAACCAAATGCTAAAGTCTCATCCAAATTCAAAGACAAATCTATATCTGGAGGAGATGGGATATTTGGCAATTGAGGCAATGGTACAGCAATTGGATTAAATACAAAATTTGGCAACTTTATATCAGTCTCCAGATGTATTTCAGAAAAATCCAAGTATATGCTAGGTATCTTTGTCGGTGGAATCGGTATGACAGGCAAATCAATACCATTGCAGAGTATTCCTAGCTTACATGTAAATTGGTCATAGTTATCATTTGTACAAGTGCTACAGTTTTCTGTCCAATCAGCAGACAAATCAATAATCAATTGGTATGTTTCCAGTGTGGTCATAAGCGTAATGATTGCATCTACATACTGAGAATATCTATTTGCATTGGTTTCCATCCACATAGATAGTGTTCACAGCACAGAATTTACCAAACTAGAAATCTCTCCCAGATATCTATCTACTACATGTATCCACTCATATAGTTGCACTGGAAATTGCTTGTACATTTGTAGTGTTTCTATATTCTCTTTTACCGATCTCATCAAACTATCAGCGCTAGATTGTATATTCAAAAATCAATTTAGCATAGTATCAATAGTTCCATCCAAAAATATTTCTGAACAAGCATTTCATACCACTTGGCTATCTTCTTTTATTTTTAGTCATTTAGTGCTTATAGCCTGTCAATTTTTTTTAATTGAAATTTTTGTTTTTCATGTGTTTATATTATTTGATATCAAATCAAATCAAGATGTAAACATAGTCAAATCTGAAGTGCTTGGATCAAAATACAAGTACACATCAATTGGTATTACATTATTTACACTATCAAAATATTTAGTATATACATAAAATCCTCAGTCTTGAGCTTCATATACTTTGTAATTTCACAGATCGCTCAAATTATATTTTTGCCTCAAATTTTGCAAAGAATCAATTTTTCACTGCAAATTTTCCAGCCTTGGACCATCTCAAATGCTTGATAGTATTTGTGAATCTGCTTGTCTGTATTGTTCTTTTAGACTTTCTATGGCTCTTTGTAGGTCACTGATTCAGTTTATATTTGTACTTCATCCACAAAATCATACCAGAGCTGTAAAAAAATTCTGCCAATCAGCCAAAATCTCAGTCTGTCTATTCATCCAGCTTTGGGACATACTAATATAAGAAGTAACATCTTCACTAGAAATCATAGGCACATCAATAGTGATATCTTGTGTGCTGATATTTACTAGTGGAGTTTCGCTAAACAGTTCTTCCAGCTGTTCAAAAGGATTTGTATATTCCGACCAACTAGATACTTGGTCTCTACTCATCAAATTTTCCTGTCACCATGCATCCAATTGAGATAGTGCAGAATCATTAGCTTTACAGGTTTTTGTGCTACTGTCTCGTTTCAGACCTCTATTTTCACATTTTAGTTGCAACGATGCTGGTGTATCTTCACAAAATCACGAAGAAGCATTCCAAACTCATTTATTATTTTCGCAAGTTTCCTTCTTTCAGTTTGTGGTCGATTGTATATTATTTACTTTGCTTACAGGTGGCATTTTTCAGATAATTCATTCAAAATCTGGCCAAATTATGCTTATTTTGAAGTTTGTCAGATTGTTCATCACATATTTTATCTGCTTGTCCAACCAAGATTTTACTACTTTTTCTATCAATCATTTTGCATTTGATCATTCAATTTTATTTTGAAAATTAGCACCCCCCTCCAATAATATTGCATCAATATCAAAAGAATTATCTTCTGTATAATAAGAACTAGTTTCGGGCTTCCTTTCTATGTTTATAAATCATCAAGCGAAACTACCATCAGGTACCGCTTTATAAAAATTTTGACTATTATTACTTGATGCACCAAGTACAAAAGGGCTACTAGATTCATTATTTCCTACATAGCAAGGGATATTTTGTTTACTACATCATTTCAGCAATGTGTATTCATGAGGGATTTCAGTAGTTGCATTGAATCATAAGTTATTACTAGATCCTTCACCTCCACATGGTAAATGTACAGCAAATACTACACAGTTTCATACTATACTACCTACTGGATCTGGTATATTTGCTCATACATTGTATGGTCCAAAGCACAAAGCAATTCCCAAATCCAAAGTCAAAGTAGGCATCAAATACAGTCTAAATAGCGAATTCCAAGTTCATCCATAATTTCCCAAAAAGAATCCATCAGACGGTCATTTAAATGGGTATCCAAATATTCAAGGAGCAGGTATGTATCAAGCGATGGTAGGTCACCAGTTTCCAGGTATTGTTAGTACAGGCATTCATTTCCCCAAAGTCCTACTCAGAGGAGCTATTTCATAGCATCCAAACAAATGATATTTTCATACTCACAAAAATGCTTGATTAAACGGTACAGGCAATCCACATCCACCTTGTCATCCCAATCCCAGAGTAGATAAATCAACTCAATTACACATTCATCATATCACTTTATCTATTTCTTGTACAGCATCACTTGTCAGACCATTTATTATTTCACTTCATATATTTACAGTATTAGAAACATTTAGTCACTGTGCTGATAGCATACCCCTTCGATCCATAGTTTCCACGAGACCAGCGAATCATCAGATTTGATCCCACAGTGCTTGAGCATCTTCACTGGCGGCACTACTTCACACACTACCAAAAACTTCGTCTTCAGCATTTGCTCCATTTTCTATACTCTGTAAATTGTAGTTATTTACAATTTTTGCCAAATCCATATATTTTTGACTATATTCTCTAGGTTCACTATTACTTGTTCAGTCGTTGAAAAATACAAACATAGAATCATTACATCCGTCTTGTGGCTGTACGGTAATGTCTGGATATTCATCATAATCTAAATATCCAGCTAAACTATCTCCAGACATTATATATCATGCAAAATTGCTTCATGTCAATTTATTTATCTCAATATCCATCACAGGACTATCATTGTATATCAGTCAGTAGCTAAATTTTATTCTATCTCATCTCCTCATATTTATATTGTCTATCATATATCTAGCATTGTCCAGATCCCGGTAGATATTTTCTGTCATGGATTCAATCTGTCATGAAGTGATATAACCCCTCTGTATATAAGAACTATCAAACCAAAAATTTTCAAAAGTCTTGTCATCATACTCAGACAGTGGGATAATCCAAGGACCAGAAATATTGTCAATAAATGTTCATCTAAAGCTTTCATTTGCCTGAATATACACAGTCACCCTTACCAAATCTCCATTTACCAAAGATCATGTATTATCTATTATTCCAGAGTCAATTGTATTATTATTTAAATCTTCGTAAGTTTTATAAACTTTTACAGGATCTTGTCCTGTCAGACACCCTATTTCTACATAGTCAACATCATTTGCACTTTCAATATCGGTTTCATACGCAGGTATTACTCCAAATCATGATTTTTTTAGCCTTTCATCTTGTTTATACAAATTTGTAGCCGCAGAAATATCAAAACCTCAAATTCAATCAAAAATTTGATTTATATTACCCAAGTTTATGTTTTCAAAATTGCTTGGATCCATCCCCACATCTTGTGCAGTAATTTCATCTCACTCATCTTGTCCAAGTCATCTCCAGCGGATCAGACTCTGATCCAAAATACGACTATTGCTATCCACTTTGATTCCAAATTGATGTACTGTTTTTGAATTTTCTTCAATTCTTTCATACCAATTTTCATCACACATATATTTGTTTGTAGAAAGATAATTTACATTACCATCACTTTCTCATCAGTAGAAAATTTTTATAAATCACAAACTATCGTTTGTCACTATATCCACAGCTCCATCCAGATCCATATCTTCCAAAAATATCTGATGAAGCCCAGAAATTTTTTCTGGATTGCTAGATATCTCTCATTTATTTACATTTATGTTTACACATACAGGATAACCATCTACATCAAAAATTCACAAATTATTTTTGTAAACTCTCAATCATCCAGCTTCTGTCCATACTATCAGATCTTGATAACCATTTCCATCTACATCTCATACAGATATATCACTTATTCTATCAGCCAAAATTTTCAAAGCTCACAAATTTTGGAAAGGATTTGTTCATCCATAATTTTTCAAAATTTTTATAGTTCAATCCTTAAATACTACTATAATATCTTCCAATCAATCATTATTAAAATCAATATTTTTTACTTTCAGTATTTCTTTACCAGGTTCAGCATAAATTACTTCTCCAAGTCATAAATCAAATTCTGTATCTTTTTTCAGTGTACCATCTATATTGTAAATTCTGGCAGATTCATTGTCATTTATCCTTTTTAGTAGAGGATCTCAAATATTTATCAGCAATTCAGAACCAAAAGGCAACGTAGCTTCTCATACGCTCATCCCTCATCCAAAATTTGTGATATTTTTAAATTTATCAGTAAATCATATTCACAAAGTAGAGTTGTGGCTATCTTGTATAGATTTGTATCCAAAAGAGTTGCTTGGCAATTGAGATTCTATTTCATAAAATCCTATTCAAAGTTCATTACTAGATCCATTTATCCAAATTTGAGAAATTCAATATTCATCACTAAAAGAATTTAGATCCACTGTAAATCAATCTCTGTCATCTGCAGCGATTATCACTTTTCAGACAAAAGTCCCAGCAAAATACATATTCCATACTTGATATCTAGCAATGTTATCTTCTCCAAGTGATATAGTCAAATTTTGATCAAATGTAAAATCTCTAGTATCAAAAACCTTGGAGTTATTTATATATATTGCTCAATTTCTCACATCATTTTCTTGGATTATACTATCAATTTGTTCAGGTACATAAAACAAAATATTTTTGTTCTTGTTTGGTCCAGCCATCCTTGCTGATATATATTGTTCCAAGACATTTTCACTTACATTCACTTTTTCTATTCTAAAAGAATCTGCAGATACCACGATATTTCATACAGAATTTATATCAAATACAAATCATCCACTCAGCATCAGATTTATATCTTTGTTTGCCAAATTTTGTATCTGCAATCAATTGTCTACCACTATAGGAAAGTTTTTTATATTTTCCAAATTTAATAGCTGTGTGGTCACAGTGATCAGTTTGTCAGAATTTTTTATCAAATTTTCAGAATATTTATCATTTTCAGACATGTATCACCACTGATTTCATCGGTCATTTCCAAACAAATTTAGATACATCACATTCAAATTTTTTTCTGGCAACATATTTTCTTGTACAGTTATGGATAGTGTTGCAGGCTTTTGCTGATCCAAAGATACTTGATTTGCATTTATATGAGCATAAATATGTCACAGTCATCATTTATCATTTGCTACAATATCAAAATCCAAATTACCTCCATCTACTTGTATGTTTCCGGCAGACGATAGAGACAATTTATTATTTGCAGATCTCAATATTACAGAAACTGGACTATTTACCATATTACCCCAATTATCAAAAATTTTCAAATTTCCAGCCATTGATGCATTTGTGTTCAAAGTATCATGTTCTGCAGTTAGTCATACCACTTTTGGTGTAGCATGGCTTATATTTATAGGTATCTGTATATCTTCAGTTCATGGCATAGAAATATAAATAATATCATCTCCAGCTACAAAATTTGGCAATAAGTACACAGTACACCTTCATCCAGATAGCTCAAAATAATTTGTCTTGCTAAAACGATTTTGTATCACATCCAAAATTTGTCAGTTTAAATTTTTTGTCACAGTTCTTGATGATATTGTTCATGGAGTTAGACGATGATTTTTTGTTTTTACAGATACAGTTCATTCCATATTTATAGTATTCCCATTTCTGTCTACCAATCTCAATTCCAATTTTGGCAATGTTCCAGTATTTGCTTGAACTAAATCATAATTATCTACTATTGTATAAATATTTTCATCAGGCAATTTGATGTCCAGCTGTGTATTTACATCATTTCATTCGCTTATTTGATTGTTGCCAGAATAAACATCAATTCTTCATTTTTTTACATTTACCATGGCTCTGGCTTTTACACCATTCACTCAGGCAATTTCTCCAGATACTTGTACCATTATAGTTTGTCCATCTAGGTTTCCACCAGTAGCATCCAGCTCAAAATTAGATTTTACAAAATTGGAAAATTTAATGCTTCCAGAACTGACGCCATTCAAAACTACTTTACCACTAGAGCTAGATGTCTCAAATCTCTGTGAAATTAGCTCTCATATATTATTTCCATATTTATCAGTTCACACAACCTTAAAAGGTATGCTAGCTCATTCCAGTACTGTATTTTTTTCCATTTGGATTGAAATATTTGCTACTTCTCCAGGCACTACATTTAGTCTCACACTATTTCTCACACAATTTTGGACATTTTGAGTATTGGGCAAACACATATAAAAGATAAGTATATTCATTCACTCTATAGGATTGTCTATTTCAATAGTAATATCTTTTTGATTGTATGGATCAAATATTACTTTTCATGTATTATAAGCACCACTTCATACACTGATATTGTTTGAAATTATATTATCTCCATCCAAAAGTCTGATTTTGCTTTCTCATACATTTACTACATGAAATTCTACATTTCATAGCTGTGTAGAAGATGAAATTTCAATTTCTCCAGTAGGATTATCGGCAGATATACTAGTTTTTTTTGCTTTAATAGTAGTATATAACAGTATTTTTTGCAATTTTGCAGCATCTCATGGATTTGTCAAATCCATATTTTCTATTACTTCGTTGTTTATTTCGCTTGTATCTAGCAATTTCATCTGCTGTACATATCCAAGTCATATATCTTCATAGTCTCATACATTAAATATATTTCCCAAATTTTGCCAAAATCAGGTAGAATTATCCAAAGCAAACGGAAATGTCACCTTAAATTCAAATGGTTTTTGTCTGATTGCTTCCCATCGGCATTTCATAGCCTCCCACCAAGGAGAAGAAAAGCTTCCATCAGAAAAATCAAATAACAATACTCATCACTGTTCTGGTATATTACATTCCAGTATTAGCTGTTGCCCAAGTAATGTATTTTCTTCGTCAGTTCATACGGGAGTTTCATAGCTCTGAGACAGATTTAGCATAGTATTTACGATAGGAGGAGTAGTCTCATAAGAGATATAATCATTTCAGTCAGAATTGATAAAAGCTACTTCATATCCATTTTCACGATAATCAGGAGTCAAAAAATTTCATTTATTATTATCCTTGGTGAGATAATTTTTCAATATGTATGAAATTTTTTCATTCATATCAAAATCAGTCCTTTGATTGTCAAAATCTTGTTGTATAGTTTCTCATATAGTTTTGTTTTGCCGTGCAATATTTTGATAATATAGCATATCGGCTATGAATCATATAGGGTCCGCTTGAGCCAATTCTTCACCAGAAAAATAAACACTATTTCTTATCCTATATTCCAGCTGATCTACCAAATAATTTTCGTCAAATAATCTATATGGACGAGTTCAATTGTTTACTGCTTGTGGCGATGCCAAAGGATCTAGTCTAGCCAATGTATTGTATGCACTGCTATTTGCATTATAATAAGCTTCGCGTTTTTGCACTTGTTCACGCAGATATTTATTATATTGTGTTGCTACACCTTTTAGATAGTCTCTGATTGCTTCAGCGATTTCTCCAGTAGATTTGAGCGTCAAAACTCATTCACTACTATCTCCAGAAAAAATTTCAGCTTTGTATATGTCTGGATATATAAAAGTCACTTTGTCTCATCATATACCTTTAAATGTCATATATCTAGGAGAGTCAATTGGTCTGTCAGAAGTGGTCATATTCATTCATGCGACATTTAGCATTAGATCTTCATTTCAAGTTCATGGTATAGTGCCTATTGTATTACTATAAACTTCCCTAAATATAGTAGCGTCATCTATTTGTGTAAATATTTGACTTATCAATAATTTTCTAAAAATATTGTTTATCACGCTGTACCCTCCAGATGGTTCTCACTCATCATTAAATTCTTCAACTTTTAAATTATTTATGCCATTTTTTTCATCGTTTAGATATTCCGTATAAGTATTATAATTGTAAATCAAATCATCTAGTGTATCACACAAGTCTTTATACTTTGTTTCACATCATGATCATTGCAAAAAATTACTAATATTTTCCTTTTTTTCAGCCAATTTATCCACGACATCCAAAGATACAAAAGAAATTCCTCAAATTCAAAATTGTGATCAAATTTCACCTATAGTCTGATAAACCACAAATGCTTCGGCAACAATAGTTTTTAGTAAATAATAGTTATTTAGCATTGAAGTTATTGTTCATGCCAAATTTTCTTTCCGTCTATTTAAAAAGATTAAATCCCGTCAGTTTACTATAAATTTTGTCTTTTCATTTTCTACAAAGTCAATTATTCAATAAAATAATCATCATCACATTTCCACAAATCAACTCAACTCTAGAACTAGATCTTGAACTTCTCCAATTTTACCAGATAGATTTTCAATATCATTTATATCAAAAACATCTTGCCAAGTAGTAGCTAATGCATTAATTTGTCAAGTATTGTAATTCTCCAGTGAATTTTCATCAAAATCTATTAAAGTTTCAAATCATTCGTTTATCTCATCTATTTTATCTTTGATATACAATAAATTGTTTTTTAGTGATCATGTATTATTTCATACTATCTCATCAATACTTCCAGATATGGTGTCAATAAAATGAGATAGCTCATCATAAAATTGTTTTACATGAGAATGATTATCTTGAAAAATCTTGTATGAAATTCCATTTAGTTCAGTTTCGCTTACAGAATCATTTTTTACCCTAGAATCCAGAGTCTTATATGTATAGATTTCTCCCGCTCATCTACAAGAAGCATCACCTCAAGCATTTGTTTTACTTATCTTTATTATATCTCACTCTCTTGTAGCACTTGAGTTGTATTTTTCAAAATAATTTATATCACTAGCTCTTATTACATTTTTGTTGATCCATCAGTTTATACTATTGCCATTAAAAGTAGGTATTTTGTTTGTAAACTTTACTTCATAATCCATAGAAGAATCATATCCAAATCAATAAGTAGCAGGAGCTTTTTTTTGGGGATTTCATGCATAAAATTTTGGCCATCTAGTATTGGGGGAGAATCTCCTCAATATTAAACTAGAATACTTACTTATAGATTCAAAACTATTTGATTCATATTCTGGGGTAGAAACATCTAAGGCAAGACTTCCTGCTATATCAAAAATTGGACTAGTAGCTCCAGTATAGGTATATCCCGATTTCCAAGAAAAATTTGTTCAATTTATATCCAAATTTAGTGGAGAAGCTCCTCACCATATCCTTATTGCATATTCTTGTGGGGTTTCACATCATCATTGATCTCAGCCATCACTTAAATCGCATCAACGACCATTTGTATTAGATATTGCCCGTCTTCTCTTGATACATATACCTAAAAATTTTTTCACACAAGTTACATCCCAATTTTCCATTTTTGCAGTTTTATTTCCACTATATATCTCAAATTCTTCCACAGAGTTATTGTAGTTGTATCATCTATTTGCATCTACTTGAGTAGCAAAAATTTCATAAGATCATCATATAGATTTTTTGTTTAAGTCCAATCCAGATACATCAGTAGACGGATTTTGTGAATTTTGTATATCCTGTATTGTTAATCAGTCAATTCATATATAGTTTCTAAAAGTTCATCTATATGTACTGGCGTCTTCCATAGACAATAGATATTGGGCATTTTCTCCAAAAAGATAATTTTCATAAGCGTCATAAACCTCCCAAACACATTTTCAGAGCCATCTAGATTTTCATTTATAATTTAAATATGTCAAAGGTATAACCTCATTCATCCAGTATTTTTCATCATCCACTTTATTGTCCACAATTTCTTCCAATGCATTATTTATCATAATCAAAAAAGGTTCTGCTCATCAATTCATCCTCAGTACCGTTTCATCAGCGATTTCAGTTTTTATATAGTGAGTATCTAGGGCGTTTGTATATATAGCATTTCCATCCGATCAAGTACGACTTTCTGTCCATCTGTTTGCAGTTTCTATATTGTTTGCTATTGTTTTCAAAAACTTTTGTCAAAAAAGAGAGGAATATTTAGACAAATATCCGTTGTCTAGTAATGCCTTTATTTGCATTGTTGGTGTGTTTGTTTCTTGTGTTATCAGAGACAAATTTCCCAAATCAAATCAAGTAGATCACAAATCAGCATAAATATCATTTAACTCGTTCATTATCCCCTCAATTTCACTGTTGCGTTGTCATTGTAATACTTTTATCATCAGATCATTGTATCTGTGATACCCCAAATCTTCCGAAAAAATAAAATTATTGAGATAAAAATTTAATCAGTTTTCATTAAAATATTTTTTGTTTCACACAAAATCATCATACCAGATAGCTTTTCATATATAGCTACTAGGATTACGCCAATATTGTTTCAGCTTGTTAAAATAATCACCATAATCATCCATATTTTCTCCAAAATTTATCATTCAATGCCAAATTTCTGCTTGTCAATTTGGATTGTTGTTGTAAACAAAATATTTCGTCTCATCATCCCAGATAAATTTTTGTTCTTCAAAATCCACATACGGATATATTGTAGGGTATATATATCAATTTTGATTTACTACGGGTAGTGGGATATCTCAAATTAAAATTACTCAAATAAGCCTAGATGGTTCTCAACTAATTCAATCAAAATATATGTTTTCCAAAAGTTGTGAAATATTTTTTGCAGAAAAATTTTCTACATTAATTGGGAAAACTAGGGCTTTGCTATTGGATATGGCTGTGTATTTATTATTTCCATCTCATTGTATATATTTTGTAGCGTACCGCTGCACATCATCTTTTATATTATCATAAATTTTGTCATTTACTATGATAGCAACTATATTTGTGTAGTCTATCTGATCTTCACTATTTCAAGCAGCATAAACCGTATTACTTGCAAAAAATGCAGATTGAAAAAAATTAGTCAATAAATAAACCCCCAATACAATTGCTATAAATATTTTTTTTGTTTTGTTTCTCATATTGTGATTTTATTATAAAAATACTACATAATACAATTATACTTAATTAACTTTTTTAACAAAAAATAAACTACATAAATACAAAAAAGGACTTGTATAAAATCAAAATGATAAAAAAAATACTTTACATTGTAAAAAATATCTCATAAATAAAAAAATAAAATAAATTATTATCTAAAACTTGAATAAAATTTATAGATTATTATATCATAAAAATAGATTTAAATAGTAATATAAAAACCATGAAAAGATTCATATTACTCCTTTCGCTGCTAATTTGTAGCATTTTGGCCATTGGCTGTTTCAATAAAGTTGAAGTCACTCCAGACAATATCCCAGATGAAATTACGACAGAAAGAAAATACTTTTCCGCTATCTGAACTGAACCATATCGAGATTTACAAATTTCTGACTGAATCGCGAAATTTTCATCGCCTATGTATGATACAAATGTAGAAGTACCTGTAAACATCCGGAAAGAATGAGAAAACTACTATTTCTCATGAGAAGAATTGGAAGGGGAGTTTATCAAAAAAGACTGTATAGACTGATGAAAATGAGATTTACATTATTACACAGTTTGAGTCGCTAAATTTAGAGAATATTACTACGAATGATGTGGCGATGATGAAAAATGAATCAAAATATCAGATGAAGATCATGAAAAAGGTTTTTCAAATTTTATAGCACAATATTCTGGAAATGTCCAAAATTGCGAAAAAGATATTATAAATAAATTAACGATGATAAGTGAAAATGCTTCAGGTGTTTCATATAGTTGGTATAACTACCTAAATCTCGGGAAATCATACAAGGTTGAATGATATATATCATATTCAATAAACGATACTTACCATACTAAAGATATTACTTGTGCTTTTCAATCTACAGATTTTTCAGATTGGTGAGAAAATTGAAACTGAAAAGTAGAATATCGGTGATACTGAAATATTTTGTGATTAGCTCGAAATGATAAAGAACAAGCATGTATAGATTCATTAGATCAATATGGACCAGAACAAATGAATTGACATCCAGATACAATTATCTCAATCTGATGTTGAGCAGAAAACTACTGAGAATATTATATAACATGATATATTTATACCACTACTTACCATGATTTATGAATCAGAATTTCTACGCCAGATGGATACGATACATTCCTTAATAAGTCCGACATACCAATTTTCACTAGAAGCTGAAATAGAATTTCTTACTTCAATAATTACAATTGAAAAGAACTAGAATATTTACAAGTTTTTGAAAAATCTGAAAGTGAATCTTTGAAAGATATTATATCAGATAAACATTTAAATGAATGATGTGTGATCAACGAGAACAATTATTTTCAACAAAAAACAATATTATGACCATATCCATGAATTTTAATCTATGACATTTTTGATGAGTCTGGAAGTTTGCCATGAAAATGTATTCCAGATGATGAAGATATCTCATGAAAAAATATTTTCAATCCCGTTATGTATTTTGAGTCTCCAGACAAAACGAAATACTATAAATTAGTGATCACAGATTGATGTGCTCCTTGACCATGTTCTATGTTTGGAGAAGTAGAGCTTTTATAAGGTAAAATAGTTTATTACAATACAATAGTACTTGACAAGACAAAATCAGACATTATATGAATGGAAACACATCTAGTGCACAATTGACAAGATATATGAGAAATAAATTGATACGATGAGATGATTTGACTTTGAAAAATATGAAAATATACAGTTTATCTTTATAAAAGTAAATGAAAAGTTTGGTATAATATAAACTGATATGATTTTCAGACACCATTTACAGACATTTCTCATGATCAGTGTTGTGAATGATATTGATTTAATATATCTTTTGTAGATGAATGAATCCTGTTCTATGGAAAACAGAAATGAAAATACTCACTAATTTTGTGAAGTTTGACAGGTATAAATTTAGCACAATAATCCAAAAACCATGAGACTCCTAATCCAACAAGTAAAATCAGCGACACTAGACATCCAATCAGACAATATTCATAGAAAAATTGGCAGATGAATTGTCATCTATCTTTGAATTCATGACGAAGATTTGGAAAATTATCCACACAAAATTTCTAGAATCATGAAAAAAATACCGATTCTCAAATGTTTGACTTGACCAGACTGAAACATAAATACTTCGCTCCAAGATATTGATTGAGAAGTTTTGCTTATTTCAAATTTTACTTTGTACGGTAGGAGTATAAAATGAACAAAATTAGACTTCGTACATTCAGCTCCATACCAAAAAGCCAAAGAAATTTACAACTATTTTATCCAAGAAGCAAAAACTCATGGTCGAAAAATCCAGACAGGGGAGTTTGGTGCGGATATGACGATTTCTAGTATAAACGACGGACCGCTAAACTATGTATTAGATTATTAAAAATTTGGCAATTTTTTTGTTTAATTTTTTGCATAAAAAAATTTTTTATGTATAATTATACTGTTTTATATAAAAAAATTTATAATGTGAAAAAAATTAAAAATGTTTGTGACAAGGATAAAAAAATTTAGGAAAAACTATAATTCAAATCGAAATTTATTGTTGATTTTTGTATCCATAGTCATGGTTTGGAGATGAATTGGTAATTTATTAGATATGTATTTTTTCCCAAATTATCCTGTTGTGAGCAATTTGATTTGTATAATTTTATGAACTTTTATATTGATGTTGGATGATGGAAAACTTTGAGAATTAGAGTGAGATTTGCCAAAAAAAAGTTAATATTAAATAAAGAAAAATCAAAAAAGCCAAACAAAAATAAAAAATCCCTTGATTTTTATGTCCAAATTTATAAACTGAAGTCAACTTACCAGAGACAGTAGGCAGTCGATTTTACAAAGACATAAGTTCCCACCTAGGTTGTACAAAAATATATTTTTTGCTATGACCAATCTCTGAGTGGTCTTTTTTTAAATAGAAATTGAACATTTAAAATGGCTATCACTAAAGAAAAGAAACAAGATTTGATTAAACAGTATGTTCAAGATTTGCAAGATGCAAAAAATTTGATCTTGATAAAAGAGTCAGCTTTGCCTGTTTCTACATCTACTGATGTGAGAAAAGAAATTAGATGACAAGAATGAAAATTCAATGTAGTTAGAAAAAAACTATTTTTAAGAGCTTTAAAAGAGGCTGGATATTCAGAAATAAATTTAGACCAAATGCCATGAGCGGCTGTTGCTGTTTATGCAAATTGAGATGAGTTTGGTCCTATGAAGACTATCAACAAATATATAAAAGAATTCAAAAAAAACAAAGAATCAAATGCTGAATTTGAGTTCTTGGGTTGATGGTTTGATAAGGAATGGAAAGACTGATCTTATGTATTGGAGTTGGCAAATACTCCTACAAAAGAAGAGTCTTTGTCAAAGTTGGTATGGTTGTTAAATTATCCAGTACAGCATTTTGTGGCTGCATTAGATCAAATTGCAAAAAAATGATGATCAACTACAGCTACTGCAGAAAAAGTTGAAGAGGCTCCTGCTACAGATGCTGCTTAAATTTAGTTCATGAAGTTGTCAGTAAATACTGGCTGCTCTGATTATATCATTTATTTATTAATTATATGTGAGAATGGAATTGTCAAACAATGCACAAAAAGTTATGGATTTAGTAAAAGAAATGAGTGCTATTGAGTTAAATGGGCTTGTAAAAGCTATGGAAGAAGAATTTGGTGTTAGCGCTGCTGCTACAGTTGTTGCTGCATGAGCTCCTGCTGCAGGATGAGATGCTTGAGCTGCTGCATGAGATGCTGCTTCAAACATTGAACTTACAGAAGTGTGAGGACAAAAAATTGCTGTAATTAAAGTAGTAAAAGAATTGTTGGGACTTTGATTAAAAGAAGCAAAAGACTTGGTAGAAAAAGCTCCTTGCATCATCAAAGAAAATGCAAAAGATGATGAAATTGAGGCATTCAAAGCAAAATTAGCAGAAGCTGGAGCTACAGTAACTGTAAAATAGTTTTTGCTTTGGCAGATTTTTATAAATTTGCTTAAAAACTTAAAATTATTTATTTTAATTTAGAAAATTGATAATGAGTGTTACTGTAAAAGAAATAGCAGATGCACAAGTACATATCGGTACACTAAAAAGTGAGGCTCATCCAAAGACAAAAGAATATCGATTGGATATAGTAAACAATATGGTTGTACTAAATCCTGAGATGATTTTAAACCAATTGAATAATGCAAAGAAAAAAGTTCAAGAGGTTAAAAAATCATGAAAAGATATACTTATTGTTTGTGAAAAGAAAATGTACTCAGATGAGGTAAAATCTTTGGGAGAAAAGTATGGGGTATCATACTTAAACTACAAAGCTCCTGGATGATTTTTGACTAATTTTGATACATTCAAATCTAGGATAAACTCAATGAACAAGATGAGTTCATTTTTGGAGTCTGAAGAATTTGAATCTCTTACAAAAAAAGAACAATCAATTTATAAAAGAAATTTGACTAGAGCAAAAAGAGTTTATGAATGAGTAAAATGATTGACTCAAAAGCCAGGTCTAGTTATCGTTGTAGATTGATCTATGATGAAAGGTTTTATTAGAGAGATAGAATTGCAATCAGATGTGGATAGTATCGTTATAGCATCTACAAATTACAATAAATATTTGTGAGAAAACGATATAATTGCAAATATGTTGAGCTACAAAAGCTTAGATTTTGTAATGAATTATATATTATCTTAATTCTAGGTCTATATGAAAATAAAAGACATCCATCTAGGAGAAAATAATCAAAAGACAGAAAACAAAAACGAATATATCCCAGGTAGCTCAGAAAAAAAGAGAGCCAGTGTGATGTATCTGTTTTTTGGTATTATAGCCTCACTTTCCAAAACAGAATTTAGCCCGTTTGAGTATTATCATCTCAAGCAGTCTATTTGATTGCGGATTGCTATATTGCCAGTTGTCTTGATTTCTTTTGTCCCAGTATTAAAATGGATTTGAATCTTGATTTTGGTCATTTTGATTGCTATTTTATGAATTAGTTTTTATCACGCTTGGAGCTGAAAGTATTTTGAAAATTCAAAAAATGTGGCATTGTCGTTGTTTTCTTGAGTTTGATGACGATTTATTGATTTGTTTGATTTGTGAATAAAATCTACAGCAGATGATTTACAAAATTGATCTAATCAAAGTCAATCTTCAAAATCAGAAAACAAAAAAACCACATTAGATGAGTTGCAAAAACAAGACACCTCGCTACAGGAAGACTTTGATCTCATAAATAATTCAAATTCTGATCAAAATACTACACAAAATAATTAGATTTAGACTTAAAATAATGATTTTATCACCAAAAATATACAAATGGCTATAGATATGAATTTACTAAAACAGCTTAGAGAAGCTACATTTGCTCCCATGAAAGACTGTAAAGATGCTTTGGTGGAGGCAAATTGAGATTTTGATAAAGCACAAGATATACTAAAAGAAAAATGAATTTTAAAAGCATGAAAAAAAGCAGATAGAGAGACAAAAGAGTGAACAGTAAAAATTATAAACAAAGATGGTAAAATTTGCTGAATCAAGCTTTTGTGTGAAACAGACTTTGTTGCCAAAAATGAATGATTTTTGGCTTTGTGTGATACATTATTGGACAAAATTATGTCTCAAGATGCATTTTTTAATTCAAAAGATGAGGCTCCTGCTGCATTGGTAGAAGAACTTGATAAAATGGTAAAAGAAGCGGTTTGATCTTTGGGAGAAAATATGCAACTAAAAGATATGCTTTACACTGCACAAAAAGGTTTTGTTTACAATCACCCAGGAAACAAAGTTGCTTCTATCGTATTCTTTGAGTGAGAAGATGAGGAAGTAGCAAAAGAAGTTGCATTGCAAGTAGCGGCTATGAACCCTACATATTTGGATTTTGATTCTATACCAAGCGATTTGATGAGTTCTATGGAAGCGAAATTCCGCCAAGAGCTTATAGAGTCTGGAAAACCAGAAAATATGATAGACCAAATATTAAAAGGTAAATTGAGTAAAGCTATTGCTGATGATGTTTTGCTAGAACAAGAATATATCAGAGATTGAGCCAAAAAGATAAAAGATATTTTGCCAGCATGATTTAAAGTGACATCTTATATAAGATTGGCTATAAAATAAGAAATTTTACAAAGTAAAGTTTCTGTCTCTAGTTGTTAGCTTTTAGTCGCTAGCTTATCAAGGTAAGATTAGTGATTTCGACTAATGACTATCGACTAAATTTAATTTATTAAATTTTTATTATGCAAAAGTACGAATTAGTTTTAATGTTAAAGTCTCAAGTACAAGAGTCAGAGAGAAATGACTTGTTGTCTAAATTGGAAAAAGATTTCAAAGACAATATTTTGCTAAAAGATGAGATAGGTATCAAACAAACATCTTATGACATCAAAGGACAAAAAGGAAACAATTCTGTATACTATGTTTCTTATTATCTAAATTTGGATAATGAAATGTTGCCAGAATTGAGAAAAAGCCTTTTGTATACAAATGTACTTGTCAGATACGATATCTTCAGATTATGACAAAATCAAGAAATGTTTGAATACGAAAAATTGCAAAAAGAATTGGAAAAAATCATGGATTCACGAGATGACAAGAGATTTGGAAACAAAGTCACATTTTTGTCTTTGCCAGAAAATGATAAATACATAAATTGGAAATCTGTAGCAATACTAAAAAAATATCTTACAAGATTTGGAAATATCAAACCAAGAAGATATACAAAAAATCGCGTTAGTACACAAAAGAAATTGAGACAAGAAATCATAAGAGCTAGAAACTTTGGATTACTAGAGTTCATAAAAAAATAATCACTTTGTGTATTTTTGCAAAATAATATATTTTACTTCTAAATATTAGACAACAATGGCTAGTAAGTTAAAAAGGATCAGAAAGTATAAATGGACAAAAAGATTGAGAACTCATTGATTCAGAGAAAGGATGAAAACATGGACAGGTAGAAGAGTCCTTGCAAATAGGAGAAGAAAAGGAAGAAAACAGTTAACACCACAAAGAGCTTAATTTACAAAAATCACCAAAGACACATTTTGGTGTCTTTTGCTTTTGTAAAAACAAATAAGTTCCTCGTTTAGTTTACTTTCCCTAAATTTTTCAAATAACATGCCTACAAAAAAAACAACAAAAAACATACAAGTTTCTGCTACAAAATCTCCAGATTTACCAGCAGTTTTCCAGAAATTCTACTACAAAGATGGTAGATATTATTTAAATGAACCAAAAAATTTTGAAGAATATCCAGATCTTTTGGATTTACAAAAAAAATGATTTCAGAGTTTTGTAGATAGATATGTGACAAAATTGTTTGAAGACATAAATCCTATCTGGGATATCGCATGAGAAAAAATGTATGTCACCATTTCAGAAATCAAAGTTTCTGAACCACAAAATCCAATTGATGAATGTAAAAGGAAGGAATTAACTTATGGTTGAGTAATTTCCTGAAAAGTAAAATTGGTAGAAAGAATTGAAGAAGAATGAAAAAAACCAGCAGAAAAAGTGCTTTTTTCAAAGCGTGCAAATATAGGTACTTTGCCTTTGATGACACCATCTGCTTCATATATCATCAATTGAGTAGAAAGGGTTATAATTTCTCAAATAATTAGATCTTATTGAATATTTTTCAATAAAAAAGATTTCTGATACGGTTTCAAAATCATACCAGAGAGATGACCATGGATAGAAACAAAAGTAGAAAAATCATGAGTTATCGTTGTGAGAGTAAACAAATCTAGAAAATTCCCAATTACTACATTGCTTAGGATATTTGGAGCTGAGACAGACGAAAGTATCAGAGAATTGTTTGCAGATTGTTTGGATGAAGAAGATACAGATTTTATCGGTATTACATTGAAAAAAGATCCTACAAATGATGCATTGTCCGCAGCTGAATATATTTACAATAAATTGAGACCAGGAGAATTGATCGACAATTATAGTGCTTTAGATTACATCAAAAATCAATTCCTAAATATGGAAAGAATTCATATTTGAAGAATCGCAAGGAGAAAAATCAATGCAAAATTATCATTAAACAAACCTTTGGATGCAAATGAATCGAATTTGTTTGATGGAGAGGATTTAGTTGCGGCAATCAAATATTTGCTAAATTTGTCAAATCTAAAAAAATGATATTATGTAGATGATTCCGACCATCTTTCAAACAAAAGAGTTAGGACAATGTGAGAAATCTTGTATGCTCATTTATGACCAGTGATGAGGAAATTTACAAAATCTGTAAAATGAAAATTATCAGTCCTAAACATGGAAAATCAACTAAAAATTACAGATATAGTAAACTTCAAAATCATAGATAACTCAATCAAAAGTTTCTTTGCTACATCACAGTTGTCTCAATTTTTAGATCAAATCAATCCATTATCCGAATTGGAACACAAAAGGAGGATTACAGCACTTTGACCAGGATGACTAAAAAGAGAAACAGCAAAATTTGAAGTGCGTGATGTACATGCATCTCACTATGGAAGGATTTGTCCTATCGAAACTCCAGAATGACAAAACATCTGATTGGTGACATATCAATCACTATATTCTCGTATAAATGAAGAATGATTCCTAGAAACTCCAGCTTTTAGAGTATGAAAGCAAGTAGAAGCAAAAAAAGAATTGCTAATAAATAGGATAGCTGACCGCGATATACCAGAATTGGATGCTAAGTGAAATGAAACAAAAAAAATCATAATAGCAGAAGACAATATAATAGATGAAAAGGCGGCTGCTATTATAGAAAAGATGTACTGAAAAACTCAATCACTGATAAATGTAAAACCTTTTGTCACTACACAAGTGGAATACATTTCTCCAGAATTGGATGAAAAATATTATATAGCAGATGCTACAGTAGCCACAGATGAATACGGAAATATTACTTCCAAGCGTGTTGCTGCAAGACATTTTGATGAGATGATTACACTACATGTCAAAGATATTACCCATGTGGATGTAAATCCATCACAAATATTTTCGCCAAATACATCTTTGATTCCTTTTTTGGATCACAACGATGCTGTGCGTGCATCAATGGGAACAAATCAGCACAGACAAGGTTTGCCATTGCTACAAAATGATGCACCATTGGTTGGTACATGATTGGAAAGTATGGTAAGACACACTCATGCCGTGATTTTGGCAGAAGATGAGTGAGAGGTTGTTTATGTAGATTGAAAGAGAATCAAAGTAAAATACAAAACATGAATCAAGGAATATACACTTACAGTGTATAAAAGATCAAATGCTAAATCTTGCATCCATCAAAAAGCAAAGGTTTCTCTATGACAAAAAGTCTCCAAATGAGATGTATTGGCAGAGTGACCAAACGCAGAAAACGGAGAATTGGCTATGTGAAAAAACTTAAAAGTAGCATTTATGCCATGGAAATGATACAACTATGAGGATGCTATCGTACTTTCACAGAGATTGGTAAAAAATGATGCTTTGACATCAGTACATATCGAAGAAAAAGAAATAGAAGTTTCTGATACAAAACTTTGACCTGAAGAAACTACAAACGATATTCCATGAGTATCTATGTCTAAATTAAAAAATTTGGATGAAGATGGAATCATCAGGATATGATCAATAGTAAAATGATGAGATATCTTAGTTTGAAAGATTACTCCAAAATCTGAATGAGAATTGACTCCAGAAGAGAAATTGATTCAAGCAATTTTTGGAGATAAATCAAAAAATGTAAAAGATACATCATTGTATATGCCATCAGGAAGTGAATGAAAGGTAATAGAAGTAGTAATACTCGATGCAAAAAAATGAGATAACTTGATGGCTTGAGTAAGAAAAAAAGTAAAAGTATATGTAGCAACAACAAGAAAAATAGAAGTTTGAGATAAATTGGCTGGAAAGCACTGAAATAAAGGTATCGTATCAATTGTAGTGCCAGAAGAAGATATGCCATATTCAAAAGAATGAGACCCAATTGATGTAGTACTAAACCCATTATGAGTAATTTCTCGTATGAACTTGTGACAATTGTTTGAAGTTCAAATGTGATATATAGCAAAAAAATATGGAATTAAATTCTGAGTATGAGCATTTTCATGATTCGGATTGGATGATTTTACAGCTTTGATCAAAGAATTGTGATTGGAAGATGAAATCCATGTCCAGCTTTATGACTGACAGACATGAGAGCCATTTGAAAGTAGATCTACAGTATGATATATGCACTTGCTAAAATTAGTGCACATGGTAGAAGACAAAATCCATGCTAGATCTGTTTGACCATACTCACTGATCACACAACAACCATTGTGATGAAAATCAAGACAATGATGACAGAGATTTGGAGAGATGGAGGTTTGGGCTTTAGAAGCATATTCTGCTGTATATACATTACAAGAAATGCTTACAGTAAAATCAGATGATGTTATTTGAAGAAATAAAATGTATGAATCAATCATCAAATGACAAAAATTATCTATCTGATGATTGCCAGAATCATTCAACTTGGTTACATATTTATTCAAATGATTGTCCCAAAATATCCAAACAGTATCTCAAGAAGAATTAGATGACATACTACAAGATAGATTGGCAAAAATAAAAGATTTGTGATTGCACAATTTGATGAAAGAATCAGTATTGTCCGATGACGATACTACGGGAGAAGACGACGATGAATCAACACAAGAAGAAAAAGAAGATATAATCGACAAAGTATTGGAAGATATGGTAGATAGTGGAGAATTAGATGAATAATAGTTGCTTATTACCTTAGTCGTGTCATTCTGAACGAAGTGAAGAATATAATTAGGTTCTTCGTTTCGCTTCGCTACACTCAGAATGACAAGTAAAAAAATCAATTATCAATATGCGAAGCGACCTATTTACATTCAAATAAAATTACTTCTCATGCAAAAATCAAAATTTGATTGAATAGTTGTGACACTTGCTTCAGTAGATGATATTTCAAAACGATCTCACGGAGCAGTAGACAATCCAGATACAGTAAACTATAGGACAGGTAGACCAAAACAGCATTGATTGTTTTGTGAAACTATTTTCTGACCTGTAAAAAACTACGAATGTAGCTGTGGAAAATACAAATGAGTTAGATATAAGGGTATCGTTTGTGAAAGATGTGGAGTAGAGGTGACAAGTTCAAGAGTTAGGAGATCTAGGATGTGACATATAGATTTGGCATCGCCAGTGGTACACGCTTGGTACAAATCTAGTCCATCAGGATGAATCCACCAATTATTGCAGCTATCTTCAAATGAAATAGACAGGATTTTGACATTTGTAAAATATGCAATACCAGAAAATATTTCAGAAGAACAAAAAAAAGAACTTATAGACGAATTGGAGAAAACATTGAAAGAAAGATTGTCAGAACTAGAAAATTTATATAATTCTGAAAAACAAGAAGCAAAAGATAATTCCAAAAAACTAAAAGAAGTAGAAAAATTGTACGAAGAAAACAAATCAAAATTGACTACAGAGTTCAATAGACTAAAATCTATAGTTTCAGATTTGCATTTTGCTTCCACTATCTTGGAAAGTGATTATAGAAATGTTTTTTACAAATATTCAAATATCATCAAATTTGTTTCTGGACCAGATGGAATACTAGAAATGCTAAAAAATATTGATGTAAAGAAAGAAATAAAAGAGAGATTAGACGAGTATTCACACCAAAAATCTACAGAACAAAAGAAAAAATTGATGTGACTTATCAAATTATTGATCAATTTGTATGTGTCAGGTGTAAAACCAGAAAATATGATAATCAGGAAATTGCCAGTGATCCCACCTGATTTGAGACCAGTAGTTCAGCTTGATGGATGAAAATTTGCTTCATCAGATGTAAACTTGTATTACAGGAGAGTACTGATGAGAAATATCAGACTCAGAAAAATGATACAAGTAGGTATGCCAGATGTAGTAAAGAAAAATGAAATTAGATTGCTACAAGAATCTGTAAACAATCTGTTGGTGGGAGAAAAATGATGAGCTACAAAATGATGAGCATGAGTAAAAGTATTCAAATCTTTGTCAGATATGCTTTCATGAAAAGAGTGAATATTTAGAAAAAATTTGCTTTGAAAAAGAGTTGACTATTCAGGAAGATCAATTATTACAGTTTGACCAAGTTTGAGATTGGACGAATGTGGATTGCCAATTTACATAGCAGTAAAGATGTTTACACCGTTCATCATCTGAAAACTTATCGACAAAAAAATAGTATATACACCAAAACAAGCAGAAAAACTAATTAAAGAAGAATCTCCAATAGCATTGAAATTTCTAGAAGAAGTAATAAAAGACAAATATGTATTGCTAAATCGTGCTCCTACACTGCATAGATTGTCAATAGAAGCTTTCAAAATCAAGTTGATGCCATGAAAGACAATCAGACTTCATCCATTGGTTTGTCCAGCATTCAATGCCGATTTCGACTGAGATCAGATGGCAGTGCATCTTCCATTGTCCGATGAAGCACAAAAAGAAGCAAAAGAAATTATTGCTGCAGACAAAAATATTTTGAGACCAGGATCTGGAGAACCTACCATTACTCATTCTCAAGATATGGTTTTGTGATTGTATTATTTGACAGATTGCTTTGACAAAAGATATCCAGATTTTGATTCGGAAAGCGAATGGGCAGAAAAAGCACCTATCGTTTGATATTTTGAATCAATTGATGACGTTCTCAAAGCATTTGGAAATGGTGATTTGCTAGAAAAAGACAAAATTGTATTAAAATTTAAGTGAGAATCTCTAAAAACTACCGTTGGTAGAGTAATTTTCAACTCCATATTGCCACAAGATTTGCAGTTTTGTGAGAGGATTTGAGATTATCCATGATCAAGAGTAAAACAATGAAAAAAAGAATTAAAACAACTATTGAGTGTGATATTTGACAAATACGATATGGCAACTACAGTAAAAATTGCTGATGATATCAAAGATCTTTGATTTAAATACTCTACATGGGCTGCTAATTCAATCAATATCACAGACATGAAAATCCCTGTAGAAAAAGAGTGAATTATCAAACTTGGAGAAGATGCCGCAAATGAGATATACAAATACTATTTCAAATGATTTTTCTCTGATTCAGAAAAACATAGATTGGTGGTAGATGTTTGGACAAAAGTAAAAAAAGATGTAGAAGATAACTTGAAATGAATTATCAGACCGGGAAATGATTTGTACAGCATGGTAGATTCTGGAGCTAGATGATCTCAAACACACATGACCCAAATATCTGGTATGAAATGATTGGTGGTAGATCCAAAATGAGAGATTATTGAACTTCCAATCAAATGAAGTTTCGTAGAATGACTAAAACCTACAGAATACTTTATTTCAGCCCACTCGTGAAGAAAATGAAAGGCAGATACTGCTTTGAGGACAGCTGAATCATGATATTTAACTAGAAAGCTTTGTGATTCTAGCCAAGAAGTAGTAGTAAGGACTGACGACTGTGGTACAGACAAATCAATATTTGTCAGCAAGAGTGAAGCAGAACTGATATGAGAACACGAATTTGCAGATAGATTGACATGAAGAGTTTTGGCAAAAGAAATCAGATGAACGGTAGACTGAATAGAGATGTTTATCAACAAATGAGAACTGATAGACAAATGAAATATCTGAACTCTAAAAGATTTGATGTTTAGATGAGAAGTACAGTGAGATTGAGTTTACTTTAGATCTCCATTGACATGTATGACTCCAAGCGGAGTTTGTCAAAAATGTTATGGTATGGATTTGGCTACTAGGCGTTTGGTTGAAGTTTGAGTTCCAGTATGAATTATTGCGGCTCAATCTATTTGAGAGCCAGCTACACAGCTTACTATGCAGACATTTCACCATGGTTGAGTTGCTGGATGAGAGGACATGTCTCAAGGTATTGATAGGATTAAGCAATTATTTGAAGTTAGAGCACCAAAGAAATCTGCAGTAGTAGCTCCTTTTGATGGTACAGTTTCTTTTTCAGAAAAATGAGCAGATAGATACCTAAATGTAGTATCCGATTTCCAAAAGAAACCATATATCCTAAAAGATGACTACGAAATAATCGTAAAAAAATGAGATAATCTAAAAAAATGATCAGAATTTGCTTTGAAGTGAGAAAGTGGACAAAAAGTTCAAGAAGAATGAACAGTACTAGAAGTTAAAAAAGATGGAATTGTCTTATGAGTAAAAGAAGTATTCAAAAAATCCTACAAATGATTGACATTGGCAAAAGGTATTGAAGAATGAACATATGTTTACAAATGACAAATTTTGACAAATTGAGCTTTGGATATTGCAGAATACAAAGATATAGTATGAGATTTGGAAGCCCAAAAATATATGATCAAAGAAGTAAAAAAAGTTTATTCAGATCAATGACAATGACTAAATGATAGACATATTGAAGTAGTGGTAAAACAATTGTTTTCAAAAGTGTTTATCGAAAAACCTGGAGAATCTGGATTTATACCATGAACATATGTAAAATACGAAGATTTTGTAAAAATAAACAAAGAATTGGAAGCAGAATGAAAACTTCCAGCAGAATGAAGAAGATTGGCATTGTGATTGACAAATATAGCAAAAGAGACAGATTCTTGGCTATCAGCTGCATCATTCCAAGAGACTATCAGAGTGATGGTTTGAGCGTCACTGAAATGAGCAGTAGATACCTTGTCAGATCTTAAATCCAATGTTATTATCTGAAGATTGTTGCCAGTGGGAGAAGTTTACAAAAAAGAGCACTGATACGAATAGAAAATAAAAAAAACAAATCTCCTTGACAATAAGTCGCAAATCTATATAACAAACAACTGTTAAATTTATTAATTAATGTATTTATTATGGCTCATAAAAAGGCTGCATGATCAGCAAAAAACTTAAGAGATTCACAACCAAAGTTTAGAGGTGTCAAAATATTTGGATGACAAAAAGCTACAGCTTGAAATATCATTGTTAGACAGTGTGGAAACAAATATGAAGCTGGAAAAAATGTTTATGTTTCAAGTGATTTTTCTATACATGCATCTATTGACGGTGTAGTTAGATTTTCAAAGACAAACAAGACTAGATTTGATGGTAGAAAATATCTAAAAACTGTAGTAAATGTAGATCCTTGTGAAACTGCTCCAAAAGCTACAAAATCTCCAAAAACAGTTGCTGCAAAAGTGGAAAAACCAGTAGCTGAAAAAGTAGAAAAGAAACCAGCAGCAAAAAAATCTACAACAAAAAAGGCAGAAACTGAAAAAAAACCAGTAGCAAAAAAAACTACTACAAAAAAGGTTGAAAAAAAATAATTACAACCAAATATTATTTACTATTTTAGAATAATTTAAAATGGCAGGAATTAGTCCAAGAAAAAAGATATCAGTACACAAAAGCAATACTAGACATTCTACATGGGAAAGATTGGCATTAAAAGATTTGTCTACAAAATACAATATCACAAAATGCTCAAACTGTGGAAAGGCAAAATTGTCTCACAGAGTTTGTCCAGCTTGTGGATACTACAAAGGAAAACAAGTAATAACAATCAAAACAAAGTCAAAGGATAAAGTTGTTGAAGCATAGTCTTTACCAATTAATTTGATTAGTTTATGAAGGTCTGAAATAGGATAAATGCCAGAAGAGTAGTGTTGAGTTATTTTTATCAACGCTGCTTTTTTCATAATTTGCAAAAACAAAACAAAATAATGTCTGAAGTGCTGGAAGTACAAAATATTTTTCCATCTCAAACACAAGAATTTGACCAGTGAAAAGCCGAATTACTACAAAAGTTTCAAGACGAACTGGCAATATCAAATGATGAAAATTATGACTATTTTGTTAGAGTATTTTTTGATAAGCGAGGAATAGATGAGATAGATATGGATTATGTAGTCAAAGTTTGATGATTGTACGAAAAATATTTGCCAGAAGTAGTTGACACTATAAATAAATACACTCAAACTTTTACTTTTCAAGAAATGAATTCAATTAGTCAATCTTTGTTTATCTTGTGATATATTGAGCGAAAAGTGTTGGATACGCCCAAAGAGGTTATCTTAAATGAATTGATAGAATTGGCAAAAAGATATGATGATGACTGAGCTCAAAAACTTATAAATTGAATCATGCACAAAATTTTCAACAATATCGAGTAATCAAATACATCAATTTTATCATTTTAATAGAGCTGACATTTGTCAGCTTTCTTTATTTCTTCAAATAAACTTTTACAGCTTCACCATTGTTGTTTAGATTCTTGATCTTGAAATCGTATCAGACCATCTTGTCCGCATTTTCGTATGATGTGATGAAACAACCAAGATTTCATTTGTACATATCAATTAGTTTTTCATACAGTCCATCCAAATTATAGTTTCTAAGCCTTTTCCCATAAGGCGGATTTGTGACGATAAAGCCATTTCGCTGTTTAGTTTTAAATAAATCTTTGCACTCAAATTTTATTGTGTCAGCAACTCATGCAGATTTTGCATTCATCTCTGCAATCTCAATCATTTTGGGGTTTATGTCTTGTCATACGATTTCATAATTTCATTGAAATATTTTTGATTTCAATTCTTTTTTCATGTTTTCAAATTCCTCTTTATCAAAATCTGCAAATGATTCAAAAGCAAAATTTCTATTCAAACCTGGTGCAATATTTCTGGCAATCATAGCTGCTTCTATACAGATCGTTCCACTTCCACACATTGGATCCAAAAGTGGCGTTTTGTAGTGCCAATTGCAGAGCCTAATCAAACTAGCAGCCAAATTCTCTTTCAATGGAGCATCTCCAGTTCACACCCTATATCATCTATTGTGAAGAGAATCTCCAGATGTATTTACCCAAATTGTACATTTGTTTTCAATTATTTGTACCAAAATATTGACTGGTCTAAATTTTGGATCAGAAAATCTTTGTCTACCATCTCAAACTAACTTTTTCAGTATAGCTTTGTTTACTATGCTTTGTGTATATTTTTTGCTGTCGATTGTTGAATTAAAAATATTTGCATCCACTTTTACTTTGTGTCATTTTGCAACATATTTTTCCCAGTCTATACCGTAAGCAAAATCAAAAAGCTGATCAAAATTATTTATAGTTGAATTACCAACCTCACAAAAAATTTTATTTGCAATTCTGCTATTTAAATTCAGTGTCCATATGTCTTTCTCATTTCACTGGACATACATTCAAGTAGAAAAATTATCAAAGGGTTTATAACCTAGAATCTTCAGTTCATTTGCCAATATTGGTGCTGTTCATTCAAAACAAGAGAGTAGTAATTTCATCTTATTACAAATTTTCTAAAAAATCATAACAACTTTTTCTTAGCTGTTTTATCTGTGCTAAATTATGTGCATCACTATTTACATATATTTTTTTTGTGTTTTTCAGGACATAAACCAAATTTTCCTCGATATAATCACCAGATTCCAGTACACTATGATTGAATTCAATTGGAATATCGTATAGATTACACAATTCAACTAGAGCTTTTATATCTATAAATTCTCAATTTTGTTTCTTTGAATATGGATGTCCTATGCAGTCAATCTGATCATGGTATTTTTCTATTGCAGACAAAAATCACTTTCATGTAGTAGTTGGCTCAGATTCGTAGACTTTACGATGTATAGACAGTATTGTGAAATTCTGTGGATGTCATTGTGATTCAAGACACACATTCCCATCTTCATCCAACAAATCTCATTCTACTCAAAATTTTACTTTCACATCATTCCACACATTTTCCCAGTTGTTCAGTGAATATCTCGCTCATCATCCTGGAGTAATTTTATTTTTCTCTATTCAAACTTTTACAGCTTGATCACTATGGTCTGTAATTGCAATCTCTTTCATTCATAGTATCCCTGCAAATTGAGTAATTTCTTCGATAGTTGAAACTCAATCAGAAAATAAACTATGAATATGATAATCAGAATAAGGATCGTTGATTATATTGCTCCTCATATTTTGTTTTTTTAAATAAAACATTGCATAATGGTAATTAAAATAATTATTTTTTCAATTGTATATTTCTCATTGAAAACAAATCGCTATTCCTTACAATTTAAACACAATGAATCCTTATCACGAATTAATATTACAAATCATCACTCAAAATTCTGAGCAAAAATTAAACCTTGATGACCTAAAAGACATCAAGAGGGATTTTGCAAAAAAACAAAAATTACCTGATATTCCGACCAATATCAAATTGCTTCGTGCATATCACGAACTACTTTCCGACAAGAAAATACAAAAAAATATTGAAATTGAAAATTTGCTAAAAAAAAGAGCGGTCCGCTCCGAGTCTGGAATCGTTGCTGTCCAAGTTTTGACCAAACCATATCCATGTCCTGGACAATGTATTTTTTGTCCAAATGAGCAGTGAATGCCAAAAAGTTACATCAGTTCAGAACCTGGGGCGATGAGAGCACTTCTCAATCAATTTGATCCAATCAAGCAAGTCTACAATAGACTTCTTTCCCTTACAATGACTGGTCATCAAACCGACAAAATTGAGATGATAGTGCTTGGAGGTACATGGGATTTTTATCCAAATGATTACAAGATTGATTTTATAAAAAATCTCTATGATGCTTGTAATACCTTTTCACAGCTTGAGATAAAATTTCCCAAAGGTACTGAAACTGTAAATGATTCTGAGAATACAGATGAATATAGATTCAAATACGAATTAACAAACCTTGATTCAATCAAGTACTCATCCACACTACAAGAAGCAATCAAAAAAAATGAGACAGCTGAAAATAGAATTATTGGTCTGACTATAGAGACTAGACCAGAATTTGCTACTGATGAAAATTGTAGGATGTGGCGCGAATTGTGAGTGACTAGACTTGAAATGTGAGTACAATCCATGTATGATGATATACTTGAAGTAAATCGCAGATGACATACTGTCCAACAAATTCGTGAGGCAATTCATAAACTCAGACAATACGGATTCAAATTTTCAATCCATATTATGCCAGGATTGTATGGTTATACCTACGAAAAAGATTTGTGAACTTTCCAAAAAATATATTCAGATCCGTATCTCAAACCTGATGAAATCAAATTTTATCCGACATCTGTAGTAAAAAATACAATTTTGTACAATTTATACGAAAAGTGAGAATATAAACCACTGACAATTGATTACATCCAAAAGCTGATCAGACAAACTTTTTTGGAAATAATCCCACCATATACGAGGATCAAAAGGCTAATTCGTGATATTCCAGCTACTGAAATTACAGCTGGATCAAACATCACAAATCTCTCTCAGCTCACTCACAATGAACTAAAAAAAGAATTAAAATCCCATCCAGATAAGGCAAAAGCACTTTATTCTAGATTATATGGAGACTATACTTTAATAGCACCCCTTACTAAAGGGGATAGTGGGGATTTAAATCTTCCTTCAGTAAACACTATTTATAGTGATGATTTTCAAACCATAATTATCTGACAAAAACCAGACCTTGATTCCTATAGAAATTTTGTATGCTTGGACACAAGGAGCAGAGAAATTAGAAATAAATATGAAAAAAATAATCATCTAAATAAACAAGAAGAAACACAACCAAATCTCATAATCAGACAATATGATAGTTCAGTTTGAAGAGAATTTTTTATTTCCTTTGAAGATTTACAAGGATATATTTACTGATTTACAAGGCTACTTCTCCCAGAGCCAAACAAAACAATACAGCGAGATTGATTGTGAAAAGATACAGCACTTATCCGCGAATTGCATATTTACGGACAGCTTGCGTGATTAAAGGAAAATATAGATTCAGACAATCAAAAACAACATCGTTGATTTGGATCTCAATTACTTTCCATAGCAGAAAAAATTTCAAAAAACAATTGATACAAAAATTTGTCTGTGATTTCATGAGTAGGAGTAAGGAAATATTACGAAAGGCAGTGATATTCTCTAGTTTGAACCTATATGGTAAAGGTTTTATAGTTTTGAGTCATTTCGATCCCGCTTTAGCGGGAGATAAATCCATATACAATTAGTGGATTTCTTCCCGCAAAGCGAGGATCCTCGACTATGTCGGGACAGTCATTACATTCCTTTGAAATGACTAATAAACAAAAAACAGCCCAATAATGAGCTGTTTTTCATATTTTAGTACAAATAAATTATTCCACAACTTCTTCAACCACTTCTCCAACAATCTCATCCACTACAACATCTTGAGCCAAGTCTTCTTCATGTATTGTTTCATCCAAAATGATTGATTCGCTTATATTGCTATCATTATACATTTCTTGGCTTGCAAGTTCCAATAATGTATTTTGCATTTCTTCAAAAACATCCCCCCAAATATTCAAAGCTCAATCTACACTATTTACATTTTCGTAGTCTTCTCAATATTTTTCTTGCATTTTTGCTTTAAATGCAGCCTCAAATTTAGCATTAAACTCTTCATCGTTCATCAATTTCACTAAATCAGGATTTTCATTTACCCAATTAGAAAATTGTGTGATTGGAGATATCAACTCATCTTTGTGATCGATTACAAATCTTCACACATTTAAGGTCAATATTGCCACACAGCACATAGCAACCAAAGAAATTGCCATTCCACTTATAGCAGCTCGAGCTGTCTGCTTTTTGCACAAAGCAATAATTCCAAAAATCAAAGACAAAACAAAACAGATGATTCAAAGAACACCACCAATAATAGTTAGACACAAGAAACCACCAACCAAAGCTAAAACAAAACTAGCAATAGCAAGTCAATTTCCTCAAGTTTTTTTTTCTTCCATTTTTTTAATTTAAAAAATAAAACTACAATATTGTATAATTTTTTTGTATCAAATATCAAATAAAAAAAGTCTTGTAATATTATAAATAAAATATATAAGAATTCTGGTGTGATTTTGATTTCATACCGACAAGTCTTTTTGTGACTTGGGTTAAATTTTATTTTTTTTGTAAAAAGAGGAATGGCAGAACAAGTTATTAGCCAAACAAAATTGTTTGTAAGTGGATTACCACGAAAAATGAGATGAAAACATCTTAGAGAAGAATTTGAAAAATTTGGAGAAGTTGTTTTCGCAAGAGTTGTACTAGACAACGAAACAGGTAGAAGTAGAGGATTTGGATTCGTAGAATTTGCAAATGCAGAAGATGCAGCAAATGCACAAGCAGAAATGAACGAAAAAGAACTTTGGGAAAGACAAATTAGAGTTGATTTTGCAAAGGAAAATCCTGAAAGAATGCAATCTACAGAGTCTTGAGAAGACGATGCAGAATAATTACTATCTATCAAACTAAATACAAAGACCGAGATTTATCTCGGTTTTTTTCAAAAAATCTTTTCATAAAAATATTGAAAATAAAAATATAATGTATATAATTACAAATACACTAAGTGGTGCGTAGAAACTACTAAACTATTAATATCTCACTAATCTCCTGGGAGACGGTATTCCTGATGTATTTTGGGACGAGCTACCCACCTTTTAATTAGGAGATAAATATGTACTTTTTACGGCCACTTGGTCCAAAAATATTTATAAAATATTGATTATGAAAAAGATAAACGAATCGTTTATGTGTATAAACTGCAAAAAAGAAATTCCTTTGGCAGCGAAAACATGTAGAAATCATTGCCCATATTGTTTCACATCTCTGCATGTGGATTGAGAAATTCCATGAGATAGATCTAGTGATTGTCACTGAATCATGAAGCCAATCAATTATGAAATCAGAAATTGAACGATGAAAATATTATTCAAATGTACAAAATGTGGTAAGTTACATCGAAACAAAAGAGCAGTAGATGATGATATCGAGACATTATTACAATTAGTAAAAGAGAATCAAAATTTATAATTATAATAGCAAAAATGGATAATATTCTTTACGGAGAGGATAAAAAGCAAATGGATGCCTGAATAGATAAGTATATGGATACAAAATTTTGAACTATATCTGTTTTTGAAGCTATAAAAAAGTCTTGCAAAAGGTCTTGGCAGAATGTTAAACAGTTATGAAAAGATCTTTTTTGAGCATTGATAAATGAAAACAAAAAAGAGAAAAAATAAATATGTTTATTGGTGAAGTCACACAAAATATATTATATGACTGTGCATATCCGTACAGTCTTTTTTTTAATCAAAAAAAATCTCAACTAATGTTGAGATCCTTATAGTTAATCAAGTTGATATTTTATAATCCATTTATTCACATATTCATTGCGTCGGGTCCATACATAGCAGGTACTGTAAAACATAAAACAATAGATATTACTACAAATATACAAGCTACTACTCAAATTAAAATTTTTAATCGTTTAGGAGCTTTTTTATCAAACAATATATATATTCATAAAATCAAATGAATTATAACAAACACCATCGATGCAAAAATCAAAGGAGTATTGTTTTTAACAAAAAATGAGAAAATTTGAAATGCTGAATAAAGAATGAGAGATACTCAAGTCACAATTCTAAGCCAATTTTGCAACTTTACTCAAAAAGAATATAAAGCTATTATCAAATAAAAAAATGCTATCACAACGAAAAAACACAAAACAACAATAATATGCCAAGACATATTTGTCAATTATAACTTAAAGATCCAGCAATGGAGAGGGGATAGCCCCGCAGGATTGCGGGGACGGTTCCAAAGCCCATCGTATTGAAAAAGAATATTTAAGGTATTCAAAGCGAATAAATCAGGGATGGAGGGGATCGAACCCCCGGTTACGGTTCCGAAGACCGTCGTGTTGCCATTACACCACACCCCTTTATAAAGTTTCTTGTCATTCTGAACGAAGTGAAGAATCTTTACACATTTATTAGATTCTTCGTCACTTTGTTCCTCAGAATGACAATAAACATCTATTTTACCATTATTTTAATCATTCCATTTTCCAGCATTTCCAAAACTTCATTTTTTCACTCATTGGGGATTTCTGGATTTGTTTGGATAAATTCAATCAGATTTTTTTTCAATTTATTCACTTCATCATATTTACTAATTTTCAATCATTTTTCAATAGGTTCATAAAATCTTGCCAAATATTGCAATAATTCATAGTCAGAACTGGTCAATTCGTATATTATCCCATCATCAGTTTTTTGTATATTTTTGTTTATATACAATCCATTTTCAGCCAAGATTTCCAAAGTTTCGTCTAAAATATCTTTTTTGTCCATATATTTCCCAAATAATGGGATTTGGATTTTTATGGCTTTCAAATCTCCATTTTTTGTCTGAAAATTCCCATAAACCAGCACCAACCCAAACAAAAAACTGATTGGATTATAAATCAATTCTTCATCAATGAGTGGGAAACAGATTCATTTATCTGTTTTTTTCAGCTTTATTTTTGATCATAATTTTACAAGTTTTTCTTGCAATTCATTCATTTTATTTTCACCAAATTTGTACAAGAAATAATATTTTTCACCAGTATTTTCATCAAATCAATCAAATATTTTTAACGTACTTTCCATACTTTCCAAGTCCAATTTCATATCATCGTACTCATCATCATGCTCTCATACCAAAACTATTCACATTTTGTCTCACAAATCTTTTAAATTGATGATTTTAAACTGTTTTTTGTGATAAATTATAATTCATTTATCAAAATCAGAAAAAACATATCCACTCACATCATAAGTATATTTTTTTACTTGTGGGATATTCTCATTTTCTATAGCCAAAATATTATTTTCATCGACCAAGATTTTCATTATTTATTTTCAATTATTTTGTAAATGAGCATGAGAGACATACAATTTGCCATCAGAGCGGTTCATCCATGGCTGATAAACGGCAAAGTCAGCCCAGTATTTGGCAATATTTTTAGATTTACTCAAATATTTATAAAAACTTGCACAATTATCAGCGAAAGTAATCAAATTACAATCAATTTTCCATAATCATCATGTACATTTTTTAGTCTAGTAAGCACATAATACATCAAAAAGAAATACAAAGCCAGCAAAAATAAATTTCAAATAAATCATACCTCTTCGCTAAAAGCAGCAAAAATAAAGTCAGACTGTGCTTCTGGTATATATCCAAATTTTTGCAGACCTTTTCAGTATCCATTTCAGATAAGTCATCATCATCAAATAGCAGCTAAAGCCTGCTCATTTTGCCATCAAATTGATTTGCTGGATTCGTCGTCTCATCCTGTAATAAAATAGGTCATCCTTTGCTGCAAATAATCAAATTTTGTACTAATGGACGCTGCAATACTACCAAGCACAATTACAGCCCCAGCACCAATCCCCAGCGTTAATAATATCTTTTTCCGATTCATACCAGCAAAAATTCACATAATCAAAACACTTAATCCCATAACCAAAGCACTACCAAAATCTGGTATAAAGAAAAATATTGCCAAAAATAGAGCATTGATGACTATAAATGAAATAAATAACTGATTATCACTGTTTATCTCTTTCCTTTTTCTGATTAACCATCAAGCCATAAACAATATATACCCCAATTTGAAAAATTCACAAGGCTGTATACTTGGTATACCTGGTAGGTTAATCCATCATCTAGCTCATCAGTATTCTGCTCATATATGTTTTTCAAATACCAGCAATTGTAATATAAATGTCACAGCAGTAATTATCAAAATATTTTTTTGTTTTTTGAAAAAATCTACAGGTATTTTGTAAACAACCAAAGCCATAACTATGGCTATCATTATATTTCTCAAATGCCTAAAAAAGAAAAAATAGTTTGATGGATCTCCAAATGTTTTTAAAGTGATAGAAAAAGATTCGTAAGTACTTACGCTAAACATTGCTAATATTCAGTATATTATCAGTAGTCATCAAACGATCAATATAGGCATAATTTTTTTATTTTGCATAAAATCCACTACATCTTCGTATAATAAATTTTGGCACTTGTTTTTCAACAAAAAGATGAAAAAAAAGTCTGAACAAATAATTTCAGACTTTTGAAAATTTTAAATCGGAGCAAACATAATGTTCTATCCTACTTGCCAAATATTTGTAGTCTTTCTTAGCATTAAACAATTCTTTCAACATATTGTTGGAAATTGGTTTGCCAATGATTACCACAAATTCTTTGCCACGATTTTTCATCATTTCGTGAGGAAGTAATGCCATAGGTAATTTGGAGATAGCAGATGATTTAAATAATTTGCTCAAAAAACTTGTAAGTGTTGCAAATCTATAAAATCCTTTGCTATTAAATCCATGGAAATAAATAGGCACAATTGTACGATCAAATTCAATTGATTTTTGTACAAATCCTTTTTTCCACGGCAAATCTCTGATTATACCTTTTTGCTTCCGAGAGCATAACTGTGCTGGAAACATAATAATCTGATGATCGCTTTTGAATACATCATTTACTGCGTCAAAAATACCGTTTTTGTATCCTCCAGAAACATTTACAGGCACAGCAAAGGGTACTAATCCAGGCAGCTCTGCCAAAAATGAGTTTAGGATTACTTTTATATTGCCATCAAATTTTTGTCCAATCACTTTTAATAAACTTAAACCATCAATCCCACCCAGAGGGTGATTGGACACAAAGCAAAACTTACCTTATATAACCTTTTGTTAGCTCTATTATACAACAAGATAACCAAAAGCCAGACTACAATAGCGGCTAAAATCATTTTTATTAATATCAATATATTATATACAATATTATTGAAAAGTCAAGCACTATCCAAAAAAACTATTTTGTTTTGAAAATACCCCCTCTTGATACTTGTCCCGTCTTCAGCGGGAAAGAGGGGGGGGGGATTTGCTTATCTACTTCTCATCAACATTACCATCACATATCCACGAAGTTCCAACATCTCTGGGTCTAGCAATGACACTATTCATTTATCACTCAATATTTCCATATGATTTTTGTAATATTCTGCTGTCCCTGCATATTCTCCATCTGGTGTTCCATATCTCATCCTAGATAATGCCGTCACAAATTCTGCCCTACTCACCAAATCAAATGGTCTGAAATTATTGTTTGGCATATTGATTCACATAATTCATAGCTGGTATGCTAGACTTACTCCATTGTCATACTGTGCATCAAGTTTTCCTGAAACATCATTAAATTTTGGGACGATTGTGCTTACTGGTTTTTTTCAAAGGACATTGATAGCATATTTGCTGAGCATCTTTGCCATAGCTATTCTAGTCAAATTTCAGTTCAAATCAGCTTTTTCTACTGTATCCATTGTAGTGATTTCATTTTCATATGCTCGCTCATATGCTGTTTGAAATTCACCTTTTCCGTCATTCTGAGCCTGCGAAGAATCTTTACTTCCACATGTTCAATCATAGTAGCTACTTGAATAATCTCCATTTGGACAGTCATCTATTTCTTTCTTTACTCATCCTCATCATGCTGATCATCCACCACTCAAAGCATTTCTCCAGATAGCTTTCAAAGTTGCTCAGCCAAGTGGCATAGTAGCTGGAAATGCTGGACTCCAGCTGTCAAACACTGCCCCTGCTTTTGTAGGATTTGCTGGTGCTGATACTGGTGCATTATATGGTGCTGTGATTGGACTGATTGCAGATCATCCGTCTGTATCAAAAGTAATCGTATACTCGTTTGCTGTCCAGTTCATTGTAATCACTGTATTTTCTGCTGGAAATGTTGTTGGGATTGTTGTGTCCCGAGCTCCTGTATATCCTGTCTTTGTCCAGCTTGGATAGCTGACTGTCACTGGTGTGTTGTATTCTCCTGTCCATACTACATCTGTCTCTGTTCAGCTTCAGTCTCTAAATGTGATACTGTACTCATTTGCTGTCCATGTAGCAATGTATGTAAAGTCTCCTGTCACACTCTGTACTGCTGGATCTCGAGAGCTGAAAGTATACCCTGTCTTTTCTGGTTGAATTCCACCAAAGGCTGGACTAGTTCCGTATGCGAACTCTCCAGACCAAACGAAGTTTCCGTCTCCATCTTCTCGTGTGATGGTGAAACTCTCTTCCTCGTCTGCTGTTCAGTTGTTGTTGCTGTCTGTGTCTGGTGTCCATACTGCTTGCAAGGTCAGTCATGTCACTACTGGAGTGTCCAGTGTCCATACCGTGTCTGTTTCGACATCTCTCCATCCAGACAGAGTGTACCACTGCTTCGAGTCTCACAATCACTGTACACAAGCCAACAATGCTCAAGATACCACTTCTCATGATAGCACTTCTCCACTACATGCTGGTTCTCCTGCTGCCTCTCCAGTCCAGAACACTACCTGACTCGCTACAGAGGGAAAACTTAGAGCAGAATCCTTAAAGCAGCGCACAGAGTAGGCATTTGTACAGGTAAACTCCGTATTCGCATTTGCCACATTGGGCCTCAAGTTGAAGTAGTGTGCATTCCGATTGCCTACAATAGGCGAAGACGACCGCAAGCTAGCATAGGAACCCACATCGTTGACCTGGGCATTGTTGTAGTAGCGGTTGCCAGCAAACGGTATCTTGAAATCCTCCTGAAATTGTGTTCTCGCTGTGGCATTACTGAAAGAACCTAATTGACTCGTTGAATTTATACTTAATGTTAAGCTGTTTCATGCTCATGTATAATTTCAAGCCCAATATTTTAGCACTGCGTTCCATTCTCCGGCACTTGGCACATGATATCAGTCTGAACATGGTCACTGTCTTCCTACCACATTGTAGGCGACATTGTTTTCTATATCATATCATCGATTATTGCCTGTCTTATCTTCTGCTCATCATCGTAGATTGTCATTTCTTGTTGTTCTCCAGTCGTATGGACTACTTATTATTTTTCTAAATATATTTCCACTATAAAAGTTTCATGGTCAGTATCATGTGGTATCTACTCTTTCATTTGTTGTACTTGTCTCTCCATTTGGAAAGCTATCATTTCAACTGAAATTTGGTGCAAATCAGTAGTTGTTTCATCGCTGAAAATGATTTCCACATGCTCATGTATCTGTGGCACTACATCATGTACCCGCTTTTGTTGCTCATAGGTTACGATCCATCATAGTGATACATTTTGTGCTGTCTTCTGGATCACAGATGGTGATGGTATCAGTAGTATAATGCATAAAGTCACTTGTATCTGCATTCACCGCTCCAAATCCTCATGCTCACACAAGTATCAAAGCCAGCAATGCAGATAAAAATCAATCTTTTTTCATTGTATATATTTTTGAAAATAAAAGACACTAATTTCGGCCTGATTTTACAAATTTTCTACCCTTTTGCAACAAAAAAATTTTTCATTTACTTTTTAAATCGGATTCGTATAATCTAAAACAATATTTTGATTTTTAAAAAATTTGAAAATGTTTAAAATATGACTTGTCTGATCCACAAATGTCTGAAAATCCACTCTTTTCAATAGATTGATTTGACAATTTAGAGCTATTGTGACAGATATACCAGGTACTACTATAGATATTATTTACCACGAAATGGAAATTGATTGAATTGGAAAAGTAGCTTTTTGAGACAGTCCGTGACTTTTGGAATTTGATCAAGAGCGAGTTTTTATAAAAAAAATAATTGATGAATCTGATTTAATTTTATTTGTCATCGACGATACTGTCTGAATTACAGCCAAAGAGCATAGTATTTATTCTTACATCATGGAGACAAACAAATGAAGACAAACACTTTTGGTAGTAAATAAGCTGGATGTAAACTATAAATCAGACCAAATTGATCTTGCAATAGCGGATTATTACGAACTATGAATCGAAAATGTGATTTGAATTAGTGCAAAAAATGAACTTAACATCACAGAAATAGAGGATTTTATAGTAAATTTTTTCAAAGATAAGGAAAATATTTCAAATGAGGAGAGAGAAGATGAAGAAGAAAAACCAATTCCAATTGCCATAATTTGAAAGCCAAATGTTTGAAAATCAACCCTTTTGAATTTTTTAGTCTGAAAGGAATTAGCAAAAGTAGAGGATTACTTGGGTACAACTCGTGACTATATCACATGAGATTTTGATTACAAATGACAAAAATATAGAGTCTACGACACGGCTTGACTCAGAAAAAAATGAAATATCCACTGAATAGAAAAAATTGCTTATGACAAAATCAGATGAATGCTAGAATATGTCAGACCTTGCATAATTTTTATGATTGATGGATCAGAATGAGTCACACATAGAGATATGACACTTTTGGCCGAAATCAACAATTTAGCATTACCAATTATGGTTGCTGTAAACAAAATGGATTTACTTGATTCAAAACAAAAAAAACAAATCCAACTTTCAGTTCAAGCAAACCTTGATTATGCAAAATATATCCCAATTGTCCCAATCGTAGCCAAAGAATGAAAATGAGTTTCAACAATGCTGGATATGATAGGAGATATTACAGCAGAGGCACAAAAAAGAATTGATACCAACGAATTAAACAAAGTCATAAACACAGAAATGATTAAAAGACCACCAAGATTTCCAAAAAATAAGATTTGCAAATTGTACTATATCACACAAATTGATATTAATGCTCCAACTTTCGTTGCATTCATCAACAAAAAGGAAAGAGCAAATTTTGCATTCAAAAAATGGATTGAAAATTCTATCAGAAATAATTTTTGATTTATCGGTACACCAATAGTCATCCGTTTCAAAGAAAAAAGCAGAGATAGTGAATAATTCGTCATTTCGAAGGAGTAAAACGACTGAGAAATCCACATCAATACTCATGGATTTCTCGCATTTGCTCGAAATGACATATTGTTAATGAAAACTATCTCTTGAAAAAAAGAAAGAAATCACTAATTTTACCTTGTCAGAAAAAATGGCACTGTGTCAGAGTGGTCTAATGGACGGGTCTGCAAAACCTTGGTTCGCGGGTTCGAATCCCGCCGGTGCCTCCAAATTTTGCTCTGACAAAGGACCAAGAGAAAATTCTTAGTTCCGTTCAAAGACTTGTATTTCAGATACAAGTTTTTGTTTTTATGAAAAATATTTTTAAAAAATATTGTTTTCTAGCAAAAAATATATATAATTATATCGCAATACAAATAAATAAAAACAAACAAAAATATAAAAAGCTATGGAAATAATTTTGATTTCAATTGTACTCTTACTATTGGGTGCATTGATTATGTTTCTCGATTCGAGATTTGCCCTTTTGTTCAAGATATCCTTGAAATGTAAAGTAACAGGTCGTATGTGTGTACCATCAGATCTTGAAAATGAAGCTAAACAAATGGCAAACAAACTTTCACTGTCTGATGAAACTGGTATTACAACGGTTTCAAAGCGTGAACTAAAAGATCTAAATGCAAGGCTTGACGACTTTTTGTCTGAAAATATACCTTGTTATCGTTACGAAAAAAGGAAAATTCTTTTTGGTAGTTATGGAGCAAACGACTGTTCACATTGCTTTTGCAAAACATCTTGCCCTATCATGAGAGACTAAAGCTGTGATATTATTCACAGCTTTTTTTTATAATTTCAACTCGATCATGTGTTTTTAGTCAATACTTTTTCCCCATCTCACCATTTATATGAAAATCAAATTCAAATTTATCGTTCACTCTGATTTTTACATTTTCTATTATCTGCTCATTTTCTCAAGGAGTTTTTACTTTTACAATCTGATTATTTCTAAATCAAAAGTCTTCTGACTGTGCAACGCTCATATGAATATGTGGCTGCTCAATTATTACAGCATGTGGCAAATAAATAGATCATTTTGGTCAAATGATGGTGATTGCTTCCGCATTTTCTAATTTTCACGAAGAACAAAATTTTGCATTTATTCCCAAAATTTCATTATCAGATTCAAAAATTTCTACTTGAGTATTTTTTCTAAATGGCAATATTATATCAATATTGTCAATTTCTCATTTTGGTCACTGGATTTTTAATTTTTCTTTTGCAAAAAATTCTCATGGCTGAGTAAATTTTTTTTCTTTTCCAAAAACATATCACTTGCCAAATAACTTGTCACAATCCAATTTTGATAAATGGATATGTCTATCCAAAACATAAACAGAAACTCTCATTTTATTACAAAAAAATTTATTTAAGCATACACTTGATTGCTAGAACTGTACAGTCTCACTTCATCATTAAGCAATAATTCCACACTAGAGGATTGAGGTAATGCAGCCGCATTTGCCTCTTCTACATCTATATGTGTATCCAAACTAGATGCATCAGCCACACGGATTACTACTTCATCAAAAACAAGTCACCTCTCTCATCAGCATTTAATTTTTACAATTTGGTTGTTTTGTACTCAATATTTTTCTGCATCAGCTGGTGTCATGTGGATATGTCTTTTGGCAATAATCATTCATTCGCTGATAGAAAGTTCTTTTCCATCTGGTCAAACAATATCTACTCAAGCTGAATGTTTTAAATCTCCAGAAAGTCTAATTGGAGCCAAAATTCACAATCTAAATTGATCTGCCATCAAAATTTCAACTTGTGTTTGTGGTCTGTATGGTCACAAAATTCTCACTTTTTCAATCTGTCATTTTGGTCATTTCAAAGTCACACATTCAGCGGCTGCAAATTGTCATGGTTGAGAAAGATCTTTGATAGGAGTCAATTGAAATCACTCTCCAAAAAGTGCTTCAGCATCGGCTTTGGAAAGGTGGATGTGCCTATTTGATACTCAAAGTGGGATGATATCTGTCATCAATTTTTTTTATATTATAAAAAAATTTTTATCGCCAACAAACTATACTTAAATAAACAATTTATTCAATAGAATTTCAGTTTGTAGAAAGTTTTTTTATCTTTTTAAACCACAAGCATATTGTTTATTATAAAAAAAATTTTTTATAATTATTTCACTCTCCTACAAAATATCGTTTCCACACGACCAAACTCATCCAGTTTTTTATCACATTTTGCAAATCAATATTTTT
>CAMVSQ010000004.1 GCA_947170225.1 uncultured bacterium
TACTTGTCCCGTCTTTAGCGGGAAAGAAGGGGTAGGGGGAGATTTGTGATAAAGGAAGGGTCGGAGATGGATTTGCCTAGCGAGAAACTTATATAAAAATTCCTTATCTTGAAAAAGATGGGGAATTTTTTTATTTATGTGGAAATATCTTGTTTTAATAAAACTTTTGTATAATATTGTAGTCTAAATTTGTTTTTATATATAAATATCTTTTGATGATACTAGACGGAAAAACATTGGCTACAAAAATAAAATTGGATTTGGCAAAAAAAGTCAAAAAAACTTTTTGAAATCCAAATAATTATGTGGGGATTATTTATCTATGAGACAATAGCTCTTCCGCTACTTATGTAAAAATGAAACAAAAATTTTGAGAAGAAATTGGTTTGAAAACTGAAATTTTTGGGCAAGAAAAAAAATATGATAAACTTGAAAATGTAATAGATTTAATTCATCAATTAAATGATGACAAAAATTGTCTATGATTCATTATCCAACTTCCTTTGCCAGATCATTTGCAAAAATACAAAGCTCAACTTCTTTCGTTGGTAGCACCAGACAAAGATATCGATTGACTAGGATGAGTTTTGACTTGATTATCTTCAATATGATTGATTGATTTTATCCCAGCTACAGCAAGAGCAGTAGTTACACTTTTGAAAGAATATAAATTATATAATTTGAAATGAAAAATAATTACAGTGGTATGACAAAGCAATATTTCTGGTAAGCCATTAGTCGATGAATTTATCAAACAACAGGCCACTGTCTATTCATGTAATGAATTTACTCCAATAGAAGAATTAAAATCATTATGTAAAAAATCTGATTACATAGTATCTTGTACATGAGCAATTCATTTGATAAACAGAGATTTTGTTCGTGATGACAAAAGTCAAATATTGGTGGATGTATGATATGGATACAAAGATTGAAAAGCAGTCTGAGATGTAGATTTTGAGAGTGTAAAAGATTTAGTAAAAGATATCACACCAGTCCCTGGAGGAGTTTGACCACTTACAGTAGCCAGTATTTTTTCAAATTTATTTACGATAGAAGAAGGTTTGAGAAAATAATATATATTGACTTATGTAAGAAAAAATATATAATTACTATAATGAATTCACCGAATAAAGAACTTAAAATTATAATATTATGTTACAAAACATTGAACATTATTCTGAAGAAGCCAAGTATGATGTGCTTTGTGATCTCCTTTGCAAGGAACAGGTAGAAATTATCTATGATGGAGAACTTCCTAATGGGGTTGTTCCACCGGTGTCGATTATTGGCACCGTGACGTTTGTAGGAACTAAAAGGTTCTCTTTCAGACCGCAGTTTCCAAAAACTCCAGAGGAAGAAGAAATGTCATTGGAAATAGAAAAGGTTATAGCCTTTGACATTCTCTAATCTCTCAACCACAAAAAAAGGTTAGTCATATTGGCTAACCTTTTACGTATTTAATAATTTTTTTTATTCATACAAAATTTCTCGTCCAGAAATGTCTTTGTCTGTCAAAATATATACTCTTGGTAAATTACAATTGGCACTTTCTAACTCATTTCCATTTTCTTTCACGATATCTACTATTTCTAATTCTCCAAATCAATCTGAAGATAGATATCTCAATTTCATTCATCTTTCTATCACTTCTTTTGGAGTAAATTCAAAGTATTTTTTTCCATTCTTTTCAATAAATTTTTCTCCAAAAATTCAGAAATAATTTCTACAGAATGTTGGCCCAGGACTTGCTAAATTTGTACTTGTAACGATATTGTCATTCTGAGGCGTAGCCGAAGAATCTTTTTTAGATTCTTCACTTCACTTCGTTTCGTTCAGAATGACATTGCTCTCTTGTCGTCATTCTACTTCTCACTCTGGATAATCTGCTAATTTGTTGAATAAGAATCCGTCCCAATATGGTCTATGAGGGATTTTTTCAACCAATGATTTTATTTCTTGGTCTATCTCTTTTCATTCTACTATACAATCTCTGACATGCTTGTATGCTTTTACCATAGCTCATACATAAAATTCTGATTTGCTTCTTCATTCTATTTTCATGGCATCTACATATGGTATGATTTCAGCTAATCTGTCTATAGTACAAAGATCTTTGGATGACAGGATATGTGTACCATTTTCATCTCACTCCATTTGAAATAATTTTCATGGTCTTTTTTCTTCTTCCAGTCGTACTTTGTACTTAAATCTACAATTGTGAGAACATTCTCATCTATTTGCTTGTCTTCAATTCATATAATCTCAAAGCAGACATCTTCCGGAATAACTCATACACATAGCTCAGTGAATGAAAACTTCCAATTCCATTTCTGGCACTTTTTCTTTGATTTCTTTGATTTCATCTATATGTAATTCTCTGGCTAAGACGATCCTATTTACTCCCAAATCTCTCCAAAATTTGATGGATTCGTAGTTGAGAGTCGATGTTTGGGTACTCAAATGCAGATGAACATTTGGAAAATATTTTCTCAATACATTGAATGTACCAGGATCGGAAAAAATTATGGCATCAGGATTGGTGTCGGCGATTTGTTCTGTGACGGATTCAAAAACTTTTATATCAGAATTTCTGGGAAAGATATTCATGGTCAAAAGTGCTCTAGATCCATTTTGGTGGATTGCATCTATTGTTTTTTTCAAAACATCAAAATCTTTGACTTTGTTTTGTCTCATCCTGAGTGATGTAAAAGGCACTCAAATATATACATCTTCTGCTCCATATTTGCTGGCGATGATAGCTTTTTCATAAGATCATCCAGGAGCAACTATTACTGGTTTATTCATGTTTTTTTGGTTATAATAAAAATTTGTCAATCAGTATTATAATTTTATGCTTTTAATTCTCAATAAAAACTTGAACAAAAAATTCTCTGTATAATGAAATTTGTAAAGTTTTTGGTGTGAGGGTGGAAGATGTATTTATTTGTGGATAAAATATTGTTTATCATTTTTTGACTTTTTGTTTATTATTGTTATAATATAGTACATATATATAAATAATAGATAAAAATGGAAAAAGGATTAGATCATTTGTATACAACAAAAGAACTTGATTTGTACTTGAAATTGTACAATGAAGTTTTTGATTATTTGAAATTAGTTGGAAATTTTTGATTGAATGATAAGATAATAGATATAAAGAGATGACTTATTTTTGATGATTCTGAGCAGTATTTTTGGGATTATTTGGATGAAACACATGAGCCTGTCAAAAAAATGTTAGGGGAGTATTGATGATTTCACTGTATAAAATTTGTGTTGAATAATTGAAGTGAATTTATTTTGGCAGAAAACCCGTCAGAAACTTTACCAAAATGAGTACATAGCATACAAGAATATATATGAGAGCTAGATAAATATCAAAGTTTTGATACCAATTCAACTTATACTACAAAAATATTTAATAAATTGTGAGAAATAATGGCATTGGAACATGAATATTTTAGATCTGAAAAATATTTGTCTCGTAAGCAAAAAAGTGATATGTTTTATGTTTTAAATTTGAAAAAATCTATCTAATAAATTTCGTCTACTTTTTTTGTGGTTTGAGATATTTGGTAAACTCTGCATCGGTAGAGAGTTTTGAAAATGATAAATGCGATGGCACTCATTACCCAAAATGAAATCCTAATAAATCAGTACAATAGTAAATAAATTAGCAAAATCACAGATCGTTTAAAATTTTCTAGTCAGTATTTGGAGTTTATTTTGCTCAAAAGCATTTCGCACATATTTGCAGAGTAGGATTCTTGTTCATTTAATACTTGATCAATTGTAGAAGATTTTATTTCTGTAAATTTGGATATTACGGGTGTCAGTAAATTTTCGTTTCATGAAATATTGTCGGTTTGTCCTTGTGCATTCATTGTATTATCGTTTATATTTCCAATATCTGTGGATTCTTTTGGGCTGATATTTTTTTGTCTTTTATTGAATGTAAGCATAAAAGGTGCTTCTACAAATTCAAATAATTTATGTGAGGCATCGTTTAGTCATTGGCAGGTAAAAGGGAATTGCTGAAACATTCATATGAGTGATATGCTGTACATTGTGGTTATTATCAATGAAAATATGTATCATCATCTCATAAAATAGCTGATACTATTGAAACTAACCATTCACAATGAATAAAACAATGCTCATATGGCTATATTTAGTGCTAATGCACCCAATATTGTAAAAAGATTGATGTCTCGTTTGAGTATAAAAAATAAGGTGATGGTAATTGCAAAAAGTGACAAGAGGATCAAAATAAAATTTCGTATACTAAATTTTTTTATATCTAAAAACAAAAAATGAAATGAAATAAATAGAAAAAATATGCAAACTATAGATCATAGTAAATCGTGTAATCCAAAAAGATATATTATGGCCAAAAAATAGGCAACGATTGTTAGTAGCAAAAATATTATTTTCCTAATTTTTATTTTGATAGATTCTTTTATCATTGTGACAAAATATTTGTAAAGACATTTGCAAACAATATCAAAATCCAAAATCCAAATACCATAGGTGGGATAAATGGGATTTCTTTTGATTTTTTGGAAATTTTATTTCTAATTCATGCGTATATTAGTCATATTAGACAGCAAATTATGATGTATATTAGTGCTAGATTTACTAGTTGTAATAGGCTGACATTGATATTGTGGTAGGAAAAAACAAAAGGAAACAAAATCCCAATACTACCAGCAATATAGATATCTCACTGTCCAAATCATTCTCATTTTTGTTTATATTTTAGTCGGACATATAGTTTGGACAAAAGGTATATTCACAAAAAAAGTGAAACAAAAAATATTGTTGAAATCGTTATTTCTTTGGTTGGTTGATTTAGTATGGAAAAAATTAAACAAACTATTGTGGTCAAAATCCATGTCGGTAAGTGTAGTTCATATTTGGTGCAGTCGACTATAATTAGCAAAATAAATCATCGGTTTATGATTAGTCGAGCAACCAGCTCTCGTATATTTTGGTGAGGAAAAAGTAAATAAGTGATTACAAAAATAATTCCGCAAATTAATTCAATAATTCGGTAGAAATTGCTCAATTTGGTGCCACATTTTTTGCATTTGCCTTTTTGTAGCCAGAAGCTCAAAATTGGGATTAGTTCGGTAGGAGACAATGTTTTTCAGCAGTTGTCGCATTTTGAACGACCAAAAAAAATTGATTTAATTCCATTTTTGTCCCAATTTCTGCTGATTAACACTCATCAAAATGAGCCAAATATTGTTCATAAAACAAATAGTATGATGATGTTTAAAATTGTCATTTTTTATGTTAGGGTAAATTTTTATGTTGTTATGATATGTTTTATTGTAGTAAAATCAATAAATTTAGTTGAAACTGGATGTGTAAAAAGTAGAATAGTCATTGATTATATATTGAGACTAAAATTATGAAATTTGGGATAGAAAAAATTCAAAAAAAAGATTGGAAATATTATTTGAGTTTTTCAAATATGTTTTTTGTGATATTGTTGGTCTTGTGTTTTGTAATTTTTTCTTTTTATTCAAATATTACGCAGATCCTTTTTGGAAAAAACAAAATGGATGTATTTAAAGAAGACTTGGAAAAGGTTGCGGTTTATTTTTGGTGAATTGATGAATGAATTTCAAATATGTTTTTGGATGCGGATGAGATTATTAAATCTTATTTGAGCGGAGACAATGTTTTGGTTTCCAAAAAACAAAAAATCCAAGATTTGCTGTGATATGTGGCTGAAAATAAATATTATTTGAGTAATTTGTGATTTGAAAATTATGATTGATTTATTTCTCTTTTGTCAGATTTGAATACTAATTGGCAAGAAGTTTCTACATTATTGTGAGAGAAATGAGAATTTAACTATCTTGTGATACTACAAAACACAAACGAAAAAAGGCCAAATTGATGATTTTTTGGATCTTTTGCATTTATCACAGTAAAAGATGGAAGATTGGAAAATTTGGAAATTATAGATTCTTACTATCCTGATTATATTGCAGAAAATACTCGTTTGATGGCTCCAGAACGAGCTTCGGCGTTTTTGCCAGAGCTGAAAATATGATTTATTGCTGGAAATAAATTTGGTTTTTCGGATATTGATGGAAGTAACTTGAAATGGTTGTATGAAAAAATGTTTAATGAAGATTATGATCCAAAAAAACTTGAGACGGTAATAAATCCTTGATTGGCAGAAAAATTGTTGCATAAATATATCAAATGAGTCATTTTTATTAGATCTGATTTGATAGAATATTTGATACCTTCATTTACTCAAAAAGCTTGGGAGTGGCAATTTCAAAATGCAAATGTGGATTTGATTAGGTGAGAGGCTCGTGGAAACAAAAAGGAAACATATATAAAAGAAGTTGGTGAGTATTTCAAAGATCATAGTATAGAGATTTTTCAAAAAATAATAAATAATTATGATGATATCATAGACAAAAATTTTATAAATATTTATCTGTCCAATGTCTCTGAAGATTTGCAAAATTTATTATTGGATCACGGATTAAAAACCGTTTACAATTCGTGAAATATTTATGCTTGGGATACAAATACATCGTACAACAAAGTGGATTCTTTTGTCCAAAAAAACGTACAAATAATAAATGAAAACTGAAAAGTAATTTCTGAAACAGAAAATGATATAATTCCAATTTCTGATCTGGGAAATTGATCATACAAAATCAAGATTTGCTATACACTAAATATTCCAAATTTTTATATGAATTATATGCGTAGTTTGGAAGAAAAATATAATATAAAAATGACAGATAGAGAATTGTCTATTTTGGCTATGAAGCCTGCAAAGTATGATGACAATGTTCACGAAAAATGGATGGAGACAAAGTCGACAGTTTATTTTCCGCTAAATTACAAAATCAAGCAAGTGGAATGAGAACAGCAAGAATTTAAGCAATTTCAAGCACCATTTGCAAATTGATTGTATTACAAAATGCTGATAAATGAAAACAATACGACAAAATGTGTAAATGTATTGGTTGATAGTTGGTAATTTATGGGATAAATTTCTCAAACGAAAAATTTTAATTTTATTCTTCTAGAAATTTCTTTTTTCGGTCGCCCAAAAGTCTATGTAGATAAAAAATATTGTGTAGCGATAATATGCTTCATCACAAAATTTCATTTTCTCTGAGTAAGTGATGAATGTATGCTTTGGTGTAATTTTGCAGTCATAGACAAGTATTGTCAAGCGGAGTGAAGTCTGATGTAAATTTGGCATTGTTTAGATTTACATTTCCATGATCGGAAAAAACTACTCAGTGTCTTCCAAGTCTGGTCGCCAAGACACAGTCAAACATGTCTACTCAATTCTCGATTCAGTGTAAAAGATCTTCTGGAGTTCAGACTCACATGAGGTATCTTGGTTTGTCATTTGGTAATTTTGGAGCTGTGAATTCTACTATTTCGCGGATAAGCTCTTTGGATTCTCATACACTCACTCATCATATAGCTATTCCATCAGTGGCAAATTGTGATAAGTATTCCAATGACTGTAATCTCAATTCTTTGTCTGTTCATCACTGGACTATGGGAAACAATACTCATCTGGTTTGATTGTATTTTGGCATGAAATAGTCGTAGGCTCTTTTTGCTCGTCTATGGGTCATGTCCAGTTGTTTTTTGTATTCATTTTTGCTGATCCCAGCTGGAGAGCAGACATCTAGCATCATCATGATATCTGAACCAAAATTTGATTGGATATCTACCACTTTTTCTGGGCTGAAGAAGTGTTTTGATCAGTCAAATGGGGAGTAAAATTTGACTCAATCTTCAGTCAGTTTGATATTGATTTTGTGATTATGATTGTCGCGTTCTTTTTGGTTTCCTAGTCATAGACTAAAAACTTGAAATCAGCCACTATCTGTCAAAATCAGGCCATTTCGATTTTCAAAAGTGTGGAGTCATCCGGCTTTTTTTATCAGTTCGTCTCATGGACGCAAGTATAAATGGAAAGTATTTGCAAGTATTAAATTTATTGGTTCTAAATCTCCCAAAAAATTTGGGTTTCTCAAAAGCTCCAAAAAAATTCATTTGATAGTGGCTTTTGTTCATACGGGCATAAAAATGGGAGTTGTGACTTTGACTCAATTTAATTCTATTTCACCAACTCTTGCATTTCCTTTTTGTTTCAGTATCTTGAAATTAAGTTTGGACATTTGATCATTATTGACAATATAAATTTTCTTTTATATTGTAAGTATCTGGTGGATAAAAACAATAAAATTTTAGTTTGTGATATGTATAAATTATGCTAGAAAAAATTAAACAAGCAGTATTTGAAAAGTATAAAAAAGAGGATTGTCATGGGGTTTTTGTTTCTGTTTTTGGAGAAAATGGGAAATTGATTATGTCAAATGGAGCTTTGTATACAGACAAAGTTTTGGACAATATTTTGGATACATTGTATCATTGATTGGTGGAAAAGCACAAAGATATTTTGTATATAGTGGTAGATGTGGTAAAAAATATGGAAGATATAGTGGATGTTTCCAAAATAAATGAAATTTCGCTAAAAGATTTTGGGATTGCTGTGATTGCAGGTGAAAAGTATGGAGTCGTCCTACCAGATACAGCTTGAATTGCAAATATGACTCAAGCATTGCAGATAATCAAACAAAAAGATGCTTTGGAGTGAAATGCAAAGCTTGTAAAATTTCAGACAGATAGATTTGTGGTGAACTAATTTGAAATTATAGAGGATTTACAATAATTTTGATCCTTGATTTCAGTTTTGGGATGTTGGAATACCATCTTGGAGATACTTTGAGTTTTACACTAGAAATTTCTGGGTATTTGAGTGTATAAACTCTGGCATCTTCTTTGTCAGCTCATACGATGTGATCTTTGATTTCATCTAAAATTCAGTTGATATCTTTGGAAAAATCGTATCACTGGATTATCTGGATTTTTGTAGGGACCACATAAATTCATTCATTGTCAATGGATCCGTCATCTTCAAAAAAAACTAATGAATTTTGATCAATGCTGATAAATTTGCTTTTTTCTGATGGTCTTTGGTTTATGTATTCAGAAAAAGCTGACACTAAATCATTTCGTTTTATGTAGATGAAATTGATATCTGCAGTGATTGTTCAGTTTATCAAAGATGATTTTTCTCATATTTGATATGGAATGTCTATAGATTTTATGTCATAGTTTATCGTGTCAGAAAATGTGAGCAAAATTCATTGTTTATCAGAAAAATTTTGGATAGCGATATTCTTTTTTTGTTGTTCAATATAATTTACCAATTTTCAGCTCAAAATTTCTATATCTTGGCCACTAATTTCTCATTCAGATTCCAGACTTCATCCTGTGAAATCCTGCATAGCTACAGCGTAAATTTCTTTTAGAAAAAAACTTTGTTTCAAATTTTTGATATACAATTTGGTTCAAGATGGGATATTTCATCTGCTTCACATTACTATTCAGTTGTCGTCTTGTTCCATAGCTTTTACTCTGATAATTTTTTCTCCAGCAACTCAGTTGTATCAAGCTGGTAATTCTACATAATTTGTAGTCTGAAAAAGCCTTCCATCATCGGTAATAAATCTAGTATTTGGGATAAATGTAAAAGAATCGTTTGTCGTATTAAATATTTTGATTTCTCATATTGATGGATTTTGTAGATATTTGATATTTGCAGTGTTTATAGACAAATCGTATTTGTATTGGAAACTACCAGTGTAGTACGGTATGCTGATGTGTTTGGCATACTGTGGATATTGTGTATTTTGTGCTGGGTAATAACGGAAATTGTATATTATGGTTTCTGTGTTTTGAGACGGGTTTATCGTTATTTTTGCATTTGGGACTACAAGCGAATATATCAAATATATGATTCATAGAGTAAATAATATTTCAAAACCAAAAATTAAAAATATTCAGTATTTTTTTCATTTTCATTTGGAATCTAAATGAAATTTTTTGATATTGAAAATGAATAAGTATAGCATTTTTAGTGCTTTTAGGATTTTGTTTTTTTCTACATAATTTGTCTGTAGTCAGATTTTTTCAAAAAAATTTTTGCATTTTTCGTTTTGGGTGGAAAAGGTAGCTTTTATGCTCCTTTTATCGATAATTTCTTTTATCTGCTTTCATCGTCGTTCATTGTCAAATAGCGAATGTGTAGGTTCGATAGAAATTTCTACCTCTTTTCATCTAGGTATTTTTTCTAGTGTTTTAAATATTTTGTATAAACTATCGTCTGCGAAAAAAAAAAGTTTCATAATTATTTATTTTTTCGATTGGAATAAAGTAGGATAAACAGCATTATCACAAAAAATGATATATATTGCTTGATATCAAAAGTTATGTTTCCTAGTGCCAAAACTCCGTATCTAGGTGCTTGCTGGTACATAAAAATTATATTTATGCAAATCAACAATATGGAAAAACCTATCAATCAGGTTCAAAATATTCATTTTTTTCTTTTTAGTAAAATTGTAATTAGTGTCGTGATTATGGCAGCAAAAGAAACAAACAATCAAACTGGATGTACGGATCATAGTTTGTTTAGTTCGCTGTTTGTGGTCAAGGGTTTGACTGCCAAAAATCAGGTGCTAGCTTTTCAGATAAAATTGTCTCCAAAAACTAAAAAAATTCCCAATGGAATCAAAGACAATGTGATTGAAAAAAATAGTATATCAGCCCAAACTCTTTTGTTTTCTGGTCTTTTGATAGTTGAAAAAAACAAAAGCATAGAGATGACAACTCAAATGATGATCCCTACAAAATGGAAATGATATCCGTAAGGGTTTAGCATATCCAAAATTTCGTGTCCAGATCTAGGAAAAAATACTCATTTGTTGTTTAGGAAAAAGTATACATATGCTCACAATATGTATGTGATAAAGATAGCAACTGGTAAAAAATAAAACAATTTGTAAAAATCTTGATGTCGTTTTTTGCACAATCTGTAGGCAATGCATATATAACAAATCAAAAATGCTATAATTCAAATGCTTGTCATACTAAATTCCATTCCAAATAATCTGAAATATGGAAACATGGAAAATTTTTATGAAGTAAAATTTTAGTCACTAGTCTATAGTCTCTAGGCTTATTATCTAGCTACTAATGTTCTAGTGACTATTGACTTTTCTATCTTAAAAATTCTACTAATTTGTTTTCTCTGATAGCTGTAATTCTGATAATTCATGGATAATCGAGTTGTTCTTCTATTTTTGTACCGATGGTTTTGAGCGTAGATTCCAGGTCTTTGTCTGATATTTTTTCTGGATTTACATATACCATAATTTCTCTACCTGCTTGCATGATGTGTACTTTGTCTACTCCAGAAACATCTTTTATCAATTTTTCTAGTTCTGACATTTTTTCTATAAACATTTCTGTAGTATCGTATCTGGCTCACTCTCTACCTGCAGAAATGGCATCGGCTGCGGCTACAATTCGAGAATATGGAGAAGTCATTGGCACATCGTAGTGGTGTGATTCAGCAGCATTTACTATAATGTCGTCCATTCCCAATTTTTTTAGAGCTTCGGCTCCAAGTGCAGTATGAGACTGTCATGTAGTAGCTATGATTTTTCCTATATCGTGGAAAAGTCCAGCTTTTTTGGCGATGATTGGGTCTAATCATAGTTCTGTAGCGATTGCTTCAGATATTTTTGCTACTTCTACACTGTGTAATCGTACACTTTGTCCATAACTATATCTGAGATACAATTGCCCAATCAATTTTACAACTTCAGGTTTCATCATAGGGAGGTTTAGCTGAGTCAGTGCTTCCTTTCCTTTTTCTATCAAAATATTTGGTAGATCCTGTACTACTTGATTGTAAAAAGTTTCGATATAATGAGGATTGATTCTACCATCTTTTACCAATTTTTTTAAAACAGTGGCTGCGATAAATCTTTTTTCGCTATCAAATGACGAAATCCTAACGACCATAGGAGTGTCGTCGATAATTAGCTCCACTCAAGTCAATTTTTCAAAAAATGAGATATTTCTTCACTCTCTACCAATCAATTTTCATTTGTAGTCTTCACTTGGCAAATCTACTGATTTTACAGTAAATTCGTTTACGGCTTCAGATGATATTCTAGGCAATGCTTTGGCTATAATTTGGCTGGCTTCCTTGTCTGCTTCTTCTGTCTTGATTGTTTTCATTTTTTCTACAAATTCTTTGATTTCTTCTTGATATTCTAGTTCCATATTTGAAAATAGTTGATCTTTGGCTTCTTGTTTGTTTAATCCAGAGATTTCTGCCAATTTCTCTGTTTGCTGTTTGATCACATCTTCTACTTCTTTTTGTTTTTCTATTACTTTTTCTTTTTCTTTTTCTAGTCTTTCTAATTTTTCTCACATTTTCTCTTCTCTTTCTAGCAATTTGTTTTGGATTTCTTCCATTTTTTTCAATCTTTGTTCTTCGATTCTGTTTGCCTTTTCTTCTGCTCTCTCCAAAACTCAATCTGCTTTTTTCTTTGCTTCTTCCAAAATTTCATCTTCTAATTCTTTGGCTTTTGCCATCCTTTCTTTAAATTTTATAGCTTTTTCGGTGAGTGTCTTTTTGTAGCCAAAAAAACCTCCAGCAGCACCTATACCTAGTGCAGCAATTCAAATAATAATATTCAAAATCATTATCTTTTTCTTTTAATTATCTAAAAAATACAAAAATTTTTCCAATAGCTTTTTTATAAGATTAAGAAATTTAATTGCAATGGAAAAATTTGTTAATTTTTTTTGCCTATTATGTACTAAAATAACAATATACTGTATTATTGTGTATTTTGGGGTGCTTCGCCCCCAAACCCCAGACCCACTTTTGTCTGCCGGCAACAAAAGTGGGCAAAAATGCCTCTCGGCTCACTTCACAATTTCAAAAAATACTTCACTTCGTTCAGTATTAGTGAAATTTGAAGCTGAGCCGAATTTCTAGACTTTATGGCTTGCAGTGAAATTATATGTACTATTTTTTTTGATACAACAGCATGTTTCCCCAAATTTTCTCTTTTTTTATATTAAAAAATAAATATATTATGCAAGAAATTTTAATTGAAAAATTTTTTTTATGGGTTCTTATTTGGGGCAAAATTTTTTGGTGGATACCAAGATTCAAAATTATATAGCTACCAAAGTTGGGCAAATTTATCGTGACAATCATTTGCAGTGAATTGTGGAGATTTGACCATGAAAATGAGCTATCACAAAAAAGATTAAAGATATTTCTGATAATTTTTTTGTGGTGGAAAAAGATTTGGAAATGGGGAAATATTTGAAAGAAATTTTGTTGGATGAGCAGATCAAATTTGTGGATGTACTGGAAGTAAATATTCAAGATTTTTTGGACATTGATTTTTCAAAAATTTTGATTGTGTGAAATTTGCCATATTATATTACTTCTCCAATTTTTAGGAAATTTTTTTGAGATTGAAAGTGTGATTTTGCTGGATGATTTTTTATGATTCAGGACGAAGTGGGTCAAAAAATACAGACAATTGCGGAAAAAAAGTCTTATCTTTGGTGGCTGGTGAATTATTGATATGATGTGATATATCACAAGACAGTTTGAGCAAAATCTTTTAATCCACCCCCAAAGGTAAAAAGTTGTTTGGTAGAATTTAAAAAAAAAGAAATGCCTGTTGATATCGATTTTGGCAAATTGGTGGAATTTTTGGATTTGTATACTCCATTTAGTAGAAAAACTTTGTGAGCGATAAACAAAATTTTGGCCAAGCAAGGCAAAAAGTACTACAATTTTTCGTCAGACTTATCTTGAAAAAGAGTTGATGAACTCCAACGGCAGGATTTAATATATTTTTGTCATAGCAAGATAGATATGTCAGTAAAATGAAACAAGTAAAAATATTAGCATTTGGGGTGCTTCGCCCCCAAACCCCAGACCCGCTTTTGTCTGCCGGCAACAAAAGTGGGCAAAAATGCCTCTCGGCTCACTTCACAATTTCAAAAAATACTTCACTTCGTTCAGTATTAGTGAAATTTGAAGCTGAGCCGAATTATTTTCTCTTGTGCTAATATTTGAAGTCTATTATTTATTAAATTTCTTGACTTTTAGTATTTATTGTATATAATTGTTTTTGGTAAACAAAATGTCAAATTAAAAACTCATCAAAAATGAAGAAGTTATTTTTTATGCTGGTGGCTATTTTTAGCCTTGGTCGTGTCTATGCACAAGACACGATTGTACTGTACAACATCAATCATCACTCCAAGATGGCTTTTGAAGCTGTTTACTCTTTGGAGGAGATTGACGAGTTGATTCAGTCTGCTCGTGTGGCAGATTCGCTGGATACAGACATGCTGATCCACGAATTTGAAATCCAGAAATTTGAAAATGATTTTTGGATGGATGCGATTATCCGCTATTTTCACTGGCCAGAAAATGCCACATTGGCGGATGAGATGGGATTTTACTACCATCCCAAGTCATTGATTTATGTGCCTGACTCAGATTATGTCAATGCGATAATTTTTGATTGGTTTGATGATGAGATGAGGATTGCCGTTGTGGCAGAGGATGGTTTGTGGGTTTTGCTGCCACAAGAATCCCTTGATGAGCGATGGGAAATCTATACTCAAGTTGAATTTATAGATTTCATAAATTTTAACTATTAAAATGTATGCGTGAAATTAAACTCTCACTTTTTGGTGGGAGTTTTTTGCTTGACTTTAATTTAAAAAATTTTATAAAAAGGGCGATAAAAAAATGTCTAACAAAAAATTTAAAAAAAATGAAAAAATTATTGTTGTTTTTGTTTTTGCCGCTCATGTTTGTGGCATGTGGCAATGTGCAACCTGAATCCAATCAAGACGACGATCGGATCAAGTTTTTCTCAGACAGATCACAAAAATTTGTGATGTTGCACCCAGATTCAATTACAAATGTGTTGGCTAGGTGTGTTGAGTTTTCCAGTCCTTATGTAAAGGCAGATGAGGAAAATGCTAGATATTGTATATCATTTTTTCCTATGAATGATAGCATATCTCGAATGTCGTTTTTCTTTGATGCTAATCTAGATGGGACGGACATCACACTCACAGATTGTTTGCTTACCTTGCATGGGCAGTATGATTTTGTCTCTTTTGATGTGGAGGAATTGCTCCACTGTACATCATTTATCATATATCCAATATTGGATGGATATTTGATGGAAAAGTATCCTATGAACTAAAATTTTAGCCCGAAATTTTCGGGCTTTTTTTATTTTTGAAAATTTTGCAAAATTATATTGGCGACTTCATCTGGAGTTTTGTCTCAAGTATCTATTACTAGGTCATAATTTTTTTGGTCTCGTAGGTCTATATTGTATAGTTTGATATATCTTTGGAAATCTGCTTTGTTTCTGTTGTGGACTTCTTGGATTGCTGCTTGTAGAGATTCTTGTTTGTCTGTATCTCTATTTGCTTTGTAGATCCTTTCTCCAGCAATTTCTTCGCTCACATCTAGCAAAATTTTGAATGCTTTGGGCTGGTTGTAAAATCCAAGTCTACTATCCAAAATTATATTGGAATTTAAATCTAGATTTTGCTGGTATTCTTCGTATTTCAAATCAAATTCTTTTGCGTTTTCTGGTTTTTCGCCCAAAAGATTAAATTCGTGGATGTTTAGTCACATTTCTTTTGCCAATTTTCTTTTCATATCTCCAATGGCGATGATTTGGTATCAGAGTTTTTCTGCCAAAATTTTTGAAACAGTTCATTTTCAGCTTCAAGCTTTTCATCATATTGTAATTAGCATGGAAAAAATTTAAGAATTAAAAATTAATAATGAATGTCATTCTGAGGCTTTAGCCGAAGAATCTAAATTAGATCCTTCGTTTACGCTCAGGATGACCCCAGTATGTTATTTAGGACGACATAGCTGATTAAATCTTGATTTTATCATAATTATATCTATATTGATTTCAAATTATATTTTATTTTGTAAAAAAAAGAAAAAATGAAAAATGGAAATTTGATTGGTACAGCTTTGGTTTGTCTGACTATTTTGGTGTCGGCTTTTATGCTGAGTAAAGTTAATTTTTCTGTGAATAGTGGTGTAAATCCAGATCACACGATTTCAGTATCTGGAAATGGAGAAGTCAGAGCGACTCCAGACACATTGATACTTTCTTTGAGAGTGGAAGATACAGCAGAAACTACAGCACAAGCACAAAAAAATGTGGATGAAAAAGTTGCAGAAATAAAAAATATAATCAAAAGTTATGATATAAAAGATTCTGATGTAAAAACTACAAATATAAATGTGTATGAAGCTTATGATTGGACAAATGGTGGTAGAAGATCATTGGGCTTTACAGCAAATCATAGTCTACAAATCAAGGTAAAGAGTGCAAATTTGGAAAATGAATGAGTTGGAGGAAAAATAGTTTCTCAAGTGGCTGAAATTTGAGGAGTTTTTGTAAATAGTGTAAGCTATGATATAGATGACAAGACAGAATATTATTCTCAAGCTAGAGAGTTGGCTTTGAAAAAAGCAAACCAAAAAGCTAGCGATTTGGCAAAATATGCTGGTGTGAAATTGGGGAAACCAGTTTCTATCAGCGAAAATTGGAGTAGTGATTATGCTGTAGCTACTAGATCTATGAAAAATGCATATATTGCGGAAGAAGCTGTGGCAGACAGCATCGTGTGATCTGATATTTCTTTGGGAGAGATGAGAATTACACTGGATATAAATGTGGTTTATGAGATTAAGTAGATTAGTCGACGGTCGGCAGTCAACGGTCGGCGGTCATTAGTTAACAGAATTGTCATTTCGAACCTGAGTAAAGCGAATGGTGAGAAATCCACTTAATATAAAAGTGGATTTTTCTATATTTGGATTTCTCGTTGCTACGCTCCTACTACTTTGTAGCACAAGTCTCGAAATGACCAGCTCTTTTGAGTAGCTTGCGGTGAAATTGCATGAAATGTACTTTAAGGAAACAACTCTGACAAATGAAAATTTTTTGCTTTTTAGAGTTATTTTTTTTAGATTGATTGGAAATTGATTTCGCTTTGTTTTCATTTTTGCAAAAATCGGATGAGTTTTTTGTCTTTGGTTAGAAATTCTGTGTGTCAGTTTGAAAAAATGGAGATAGAATATTTTTTGTCTTGGTCCAGTGAAAATCATTTGAAAATATTTTCTATTTCTTCTAGTTTGTGAAATTTTTGTTTTTTGAAATTGAAATATTTGGTGATGACTCTCTGATAGTGGAAATATTCGTAATTTAGTGGGATGAGAGTGTCGATATTGCAGTCTTTGAAATATCTTAAATCAAATTTGATGGATTTATTTGCCATAAAATGGGAATACGAAAGAGTGGTCAAATAATATTTCCACATTGGGACTTGTTTTGCTCGAAAACAAAATGGAAAATTAAATTTTTTGATATTTTTTTGGTTATCATTTGGTGAATATGATTTGGATAGTCTGTCTACTAAATCTTGTCAGACTTGGATATCTGCAAAATCTCCTACAAGTCCAAATTTTCACACTAGAGATTTTGGGAAGCAGATATTTTGCAAATATGTGGAAAAAAGTGGCAAAATGATATCACTGTAGTTTTTTTCGTTTAAAAGTGCTAATTCGTAAGTAGGTCAAACAATGATTTTGTCTGCTCATTTTGATTTCAAAAAATTTATTCAATCAATGATTTTTTGTTTTGAATATTCAAAAGTTTTGTCTCCATATGGCCGGTTTACTTGGTCGTGATAGACCAGATATGTGTGATCGTATTTATTTAAAAATTTGAAAAGTGTGAGGTTTTCGCTTCCAGAGGTGATAATTCCTATTTTCATTCAATTTGATTTTTGAGGTAAAGGTGTCTGTTGAAATTTTTGATCAGAGTATCGTAATCTGTGGCTTGAATTATATTGTCGATGACTGTGATTTCTTCTTGCATAAATTCTATTTTTTTGGTTGTACTAGAGGAGTGTTTTCATCATTGCTGCTGGATGGCATTTAGTGCATTGAGAGCCTTTTTGTATGTGGCTCTGTATGGTGTAGAATTGTAAACTACATATTCTTTGATTTTTTCAAACAAATTTGAATCAAATTTGGCTATGGCAGTTTCGATTTGATCTTTTATGCTTATCATTTTTTTGATTTTTTCTCTTTTTTCTTCTCTAATTTGTTTCCAAAAATCTACATCATATCACTGGTTTATCAGTTTTTGGACAGACAAAATATCGTTGTAATCAGAATTTATGGCTTGAGACAGTACAGAGAGATATTCAGAGCATTTATAGTTATTGCTCTTTTCCATAGTGACGGTGATAGAGTCTTTTGATATTGTACAAAAAACTTTGTCTTCCATATAGGCGGAGCAAAAACTCGTGGTAAATATAAGAACTATGGCGGTAAAAACTATTTTTTTCATCTTTATGCTTTGAATTGTAATCATAATTTTTTTATATTCAACCAAAATTCTTCTTCTTTGATTTTTCCAGTTTTGATACCAATATCTGTCTGGACTAATCATTTATACATATTTCTCAATTCATTTCAATTTTTTGATATTTGGTTTATATTTTTTATATTTATATATAGTCATCTGGGATTTAGTCCAGATTCAGCGGCAATTTTTTTTGAATCTTTGATTCATCTTTGGAAATAGTCGTCTAGTATTATGTTTGTTTTTAGCTGAAAGTATAGTGCTCCAGCAAATTCGTTTCGGTTTGTTCATTCTTGCTGGATCTGTGATAGGTAGTGGATGGCTTTGGTGGTGTCTTTGAGCAGTATATCCATAAATCCAAAAGCCACAGTCTCGCTCTGTCAAAATGTGAGTTCATCTACTAAATTTTCATCGACACTGGAAATGCTATGCACTAGGCAATATTCACGGATTTTGTCTAGCTCTGAAGTGATACGATATGGATCATCTCATATTTTGTTTATCAAAAAAGTCATGGTGGATTCAGAAATTTTGATTTCTCAAAGCTGGCTTCTGATCAAATTTTTTAGTTCGATAGTTCAAAATTTTTTGAATTCTTTGATTTGGCATTCTTTTTCCAAAAATTTGTATAGTCTACCTCTCTTGTCTGGGCTGTAGCTGGAAAATATGACCAAATTGTCCGCTGGGATGAGGTTGGCGGATTTGATAAATTTGTCGGTGAAATCGTTTAGCGAATTTGTGTCAAATCAGGTCTGTCTGTCTGCACAAGTGGGGATTCATCTCAAGATGATTAGTTTTTTGGTAGAAAAAAGCCCACCTCAAAATATGGTCTGATTTGTAGCACCAGAGTTTCGATTTTCACTATTGAAAGAAAAGACACTATCGGATCAGTATTTTTGGGCAAAGGTGTCTTGTCGCCTTTTTAGCTCTGTGTCTAGTGAATATCTGTTTTCTCATGTAAATAGAAATACATTATTTATCATAATTTTTTTATTATAATAAATTTTGGTTGTATTTTCTGTTTTATTATTTTAGTTTTTAATTTCAATGTGAAATGTTTTTTTGGTAAATTTGTCGGTGAAATCGTTTCAAAAACAATATTATAAAACAAATTTTTAATTTGTAAAGTGGCAAATGAAAAAAATTTATTGAAATTTAATCCAATAAGATTATTTAAATGGTGTTTTTTTGACCAGTATGTGGGATGTTGGTCAGACCAAGGAAAAAACGATTTTTACTTATTAAAAAAATAATAGACAAATGAAGAAAACAAGACTTTTCGCATGATTGCTAACTGTAGCACTACTGGGAGCGGTAGGGATAGGATCAGCAAATGCAGCTACAAGTGACTATATGCACTATGAGACTACAGGATGAGTGGATACTATCACCATCTGCGACCCAAACGACTCTAGCAAATGTATTACTATGATGGACCGTAATTTATGAGCAACAAAGGCAGGTACATGATGTAGTGCCACAGACACATGAGCATGCGGATACCACTACCAACGATGAAATAACTACTGATTTGCACCAAATTTCAGTTGAAATGATAGCTTTCCAAATGGAGAGACAGTGACAACAAATGAAAGAGTAGATACTACATGATACTGACCATGAAACTTTTATAGTGGAAATATATTTAGGAAAATAACAAGTAGTCCATATGCCTGGAGTACAACAAGAAATGATAATCTACGATGATGAGCAGAAGATAGTGAATCAAATAATCGATGATATGATGAAACAACTAATACAGCAATAAATGCTACAGGAAGGAGATGACCATGTGAGGAATGATATCATGTACCAAGTATCTGAGAATGGAATACAGTACTAAAATATTGGGCAGAAGAAAATGGAATAGAACTAGGAGATGATAGTGGTTTGAAACATAATTGGGAATTGAATTGATCATGATATAAATTTCAGGAGGATTTCAAGATACCGTTTGCTGGCTACCGCGGCAACGTTGCTAATGTTTACGAGATAGGAGACTATGCTCTCTTGCGGTCCTCTTCGCCTGGTGTAACCAATGAGTTCGCACAGAGCTTCATCTTGCGTCCCGATGAAGCAGACGCGAATGGCGGCGTCTGACGTGTGGATGCGATCTCTTTGCGTTGTTTCAAGGATTCCGCTCTAGGTTTTCCCTCTGCAGCGAGTCAGGTAGTGTTCTATGACTCAGACCAAACAACACAAATCTGGAGTGGAGAAGTAGAGTCAGGGACTATCCTTGCAGACTCTGGGACTGTCACAGCCATCCTTTCAGGATACGAGAACTCAAAGACAGGATATACTTTCAACGGTTGGATCATCAGCTGAACAGACACAGCGATCGACCTTTCAGACCCTATCACTACATGACTAGAACTTGTAGCGAGCTGGGAAATAGATACATACAATCTTTCAATAGAGTTGGATGGATGAATACTGGAAGCATGAGAGACAAATCCTACAAGCTATAATGTAGAAAGTGAAGATATTACACTCAAAAATCCAGTGAGAGAATGATATACATTTGCATGATGGACATGAACAGACTTAGCTACACCAGAAGTTGCAGTGACAATAGCAAAATGAAGTACATGAGACAGAGAATATTTTGCAAACTGGACAGCAAACGAGTATAGTATCACATTCAAAGACTGAAGCTGAACAGAGACAGATGTAGTATGGACATGAAACTATTGAGATACAGTGACAGCAACTTATCCAAGCTGGACAAAAGAATGATATACAGGAAGTTGGGATACAACAATTCCAGCAACAGTCCCAGCAGAAAACACAGTAATCACGATGACATGGACAGCAAACCAATATACAATCACATTTGACACAGACTGATGATCAGCAATCAACCCAATCACATGAAACTATAATGAACCAATTACAGCACCAGCAAATCCTACAAAAGCAGGGGCAGTGTTTGATAGCTGGAGTCCAGCATTTCCAGATACTATGCCACTTGGATGAGCGACTTTGAAAGCTATCTGGAGAAATGCACTAAATAATGGATGAACAGCATGATGAGGATGAGTAAAGAAAGAAAAAGATGACTGTCCAAATGGAGATTATTCAGACTCATATTACGACGGAACATGTGGAAGTAAAGATTCTTCGTCGAATGACGACAATCTGTCATCCTGAGCGAATGCGAAGGATATAGATTCCACAGAATGACTAGAAAGTAATGAATTACAAACAGCCTACGAACGAGCATATGAAAACTGAATCACCACAATGGATACAGTAGAAAAAGCTGATTTGAACGGAAACTTGACTAGAATCGCTATGGCAAAGATGCTCAGCAAATATGCTATCAATGTACTTTGAAAAACACCAGATGAAACAAAAATAAATCAATTTAATGATGTAGATGAAAAATTAGATTCTGAATATGACAATGGAGTAAGTCTAGCATATCAGCTATGAATTATGTGAATCAATATGCCAAACAATAATTTCAGACCATTTGATTTGGTGAGTAGGGCAGAATTTGTGACGGCATTATCTAGGATGAGATATGGAACACCAGATGGAGAATATGCAGGGACAGCAGAATATTACAAAAATCATATGGAAATATTGAGTGATAAATGAATTGTGTCATTACTAGACCCAGAGATGTTGGAGCTTCGTGGATATGTGATGGTAATGTTGATGAGAAGTAAATAAGCAAATCCCTCCAAACCTCCCTTCCCCGCCTTGCGGGACAAGTATCAAGGGAGGCTTTTTTGAAGGTGCTGGATTTTCCCCCTTGATAAAGGGGGATGGCGAAGCCAGGGGGATTTGTGAACAGAAAAAAAAGGAAATAAATCTATAAAGATCCCCCTTGAAAAACAAGGGGATTTTTTTGATTGAAAAAAAGCAAAGTTTTTGTATAAAAAAATTGTGATTTATCATATCATATATTATATGAAATTTTTTGTGTGGATTGATGAAATTTTGGCAAAAATAATGATATTGCTAATCAAAATATATCAAAAAACATTGTCTCCAGATAAATGAATTTTTTCTCCGATATTTAGAGGAAAAATTTGTAGTCATGAACCACACTGTAGCGAATATTCTGCTCAAGTATTCAAAAGATATGGTTTTATTTCATGATTTCCCAAGATGATTGAAAGAGTCTTTAACTGCAAGTGATCAAATGAAAAAATCTATGATCCAGTTTATTACAAAGTAGTATTTTTTTCGTGAGCGCCGATTTGAGTGCCATTTTTGAAAGAATTACAAAAAGACAAAAGATTTGATGTGGTGGGAGTAGTGACCATGCCAGATGCTCCAAGTGGTAGAGGGATGGAAATCAAACCAAACATAATCAAAAAAACGGCAACTGAACTTTGAATTTCTGGTGTCCAAACTCCAAATTCGATTCGTCTAGACTCAGCCAAATATGGATTAGAAGCTAAAAATTTCTTTGATTGGCTGAAATCCAAAGATGTGGATTTTTTGGTAGTGATAGCATATGGAAAGATTATGCCAAAAGAGATTTTGGATTTGGCACATTTTGGGGCGATAAATGTACATGGATCGATTTTGCCAAAATATCGTGGAGCTAGTCCGTTGCAGTCAGCTTTTTTGGACTGACAAAAGGAGTCTGGTATTACAATCATGAAAATGGATGAAAATATGGATACAGGAAATATGATTGATGTACTAAAATTTCCGCTGAAATTTGACTGGACTGTGGAAGATTTGATTGATTCAGTGATGACTAAATGACCAAAATTTCTAAACGATACTTTAGTTCATTATGCCAAATGATTACTTGGGGAGGTAAAACAAGATGATTTAAAAGCCACATACTGCAAAAAATTTGAAAAACAAGATGGTGAAATTGATCCGTTTGGAGATGATTTGGATTTGATTTACAAAAAGTATAGATGATTTTTTATGTGGCCAAAAATTTATTTTGTTTTAAACTGAAAGAGAGTACTAATTGAAAGCATGAAATTGTATGAAAAAACTTTTGCGGAAAATAGGGGCAAAGTTTTGATTGAGGGAAAATTTTTGAATCCATGTGTGGTAGATATAGTTTTTAAGCCTGAATGAAAAAAGGGCATGGATTGGATTTCGTTCAAGGCTTGATATTTGAAATAATGAAAAAGGATGTTATGTTGGTTGGAGAAAAATTCTTCCCCTAAGGGGAAGTTGTATTGCGGAGCTAGTTGGGGGTTGTAACCCCCTCACCTCCGCAATTCTGCGAGGGAGCTCCCCAAAGGGGAGCGATACCCCCTCAGTCCTTTTGGACAGCTCCCCAAAGGGGAGCGATACCTTTCAGTTTGTGGTAATAGAATGAAAGCAGAGTTATTTTTACTTGAATAGAGTGATTTTATATAATTTACACAATAATGAGCATACTCTTATATAATTGAAGAAATCTTGCATATGCTAGAGAAAATAGAAAAAATCCGACTAAAACTGAATGATTGGTTTGGAATATGATTTTGAAATGAGGGAAAACCTGAACAAAATTTATGAGACAAAGAATGATTGGACCATATATTGTAGATTTTTATTCCAAAGAATTGAAATTAGTTGTTGAAATAGATTGAGAGAGTCATAATTATAAACAAGAGTACGATGAAAGGAGAGTGAAATATTTGAAATATTTATGATTAGAAGTTTTGATTTATACAGATGAGCAAGTTTTATGAAGTTTGGAATGAGTTTGTGAGGATATAAATTGGCATGTGAAAACGAAACAGAGTAGTTAAGGAAAAATTCTTCCCCTAAGGGGAAGTTGTAGTGTGGAGCTAGTTGGGGGTTGTAACCCCCTCACCCCCGCAATTCTGCGGGGGAGCTCCCCAAAGGGGAGCGATACCCCCCTCAGTCCTTTTGGACAGCTCCCCAAAGGGGAGCGATACCTTTCAGTTTGAATATCTTTTTAATGAATAATAAATTATATTTTAATCTTTATCCCTTCAAAATAACAAAATGGCTGAATTTAAAAATCCGCTTTCATGGTCGATTTCCAAATCTACAGTATTGCACTATTGTGTAAAAAAATATTATTTTTCTACCTATTCAAATCATTTGAAAAATTTGGATATTCAGCTACGAAATGATGCTATGGTTGCCAAAAATATCAAAAGTTTGGCGATGTGGTTGGGAGAGTGTTTGCATGATTTGATGTCTGATTATCTACATTTGCAGAAAAATAACCAAAATTCAGCCGAAAATATAAAAAAAATCAAAATTTTATTGACTGAAAAGATGGATAGAGATTTTCAGATTTCCAAATCTAGGGATTATGGTAAATACAATCCTGATACCAAATTTGGGCTAACAGAGCATTATTACAAGGAAAATATTGATGATTTGTATATTCAATGAAAAATAGCAATGTTTGATAGTTTTGATAAATTTTGTGAAAGTGAGTTAAATTTTCAGATTCAGCAATATTTCCAAGATCCACAAAATTCTATATTTATTGAGCCAAAGGAAAAAAATTTTGATTCTATGAAAATCCAGATAGACAATATCCCGGAGCTGATGTGAATAAATGTCTTTGCACAGCCAGATTTTGGAATTATTACGGCAGACAAAAAATATATTATTTATGATCGAAAAAGTGGAAAAGTGCCACAAAAAGATTGAAATTCAATTTCAGACCAGCTAAAAGTTTATGCTTACAAAATTTTGCAAAAAATAGGGCTGGAAAAGATGGATGATTTTGATGCACAAGGGTATGAAGTTTTTCTCAAATGAATTGAAAAATTTGGATGAAAAATTACAAAGCAAGATTTATTGGATATTGAGCAAAAAATTATTGATGATGTAAATGTCCAAAAAAATTTCCTTGTAAACAAAAATGTGGAGGCAAATATACCTATGGAAAGTGTTGTTTTTCAGAGGACAAATGACCCGTATAAATGCAAAGACTGCACATTTTATAGAGTTTGTGAAGAGTTGAAAAAATATGAAAAATTTCATGATATGGGAGAAGTCCAGATGCCAAAGGTGGAAGAAGTAGAATATTTGGATGATGATTTCCCTTTCTAATATTATATCACAAATAGCATATAAGTAAATATCTAGTATACAAAAAATTTTATATATGTGGATATAATTTTTTTGAAATGAACTTTTTTTTGTCAAATTTTGATAATTGGATATAATTATTGAGATAAAATTTATTTATTAAACAATAATTTATGGCAACAGGTATTAATGTAAAAAAAATTAGCAAAAGTCAAAAAACATTTAAATTGTTGTTGCGAGTGTTGATATTGAGTGTTTTGGTATTTGTTTGAATCACAATTTTGACTTTTATAAAAAAAATTGAATTAAAACAGCTAAATTCAACACTTTTGGGAAAGCAAGAGCAACTAGAAGAATATGAATCTTATTCTGGATACAAAAAATTTTTGGCTGTGAAAAATTTGGAAGAAAAAAATTTGAACATGTATTGGTTTGAGCGTATTGAAAAAATATCAGAAATATTTGAAGATTTGAAAAATGTGGATGAATCATGAGATTGAGAGATTGAATTATCAGATTTCAATGTTAGTCTAGAAGAGTTGTCTTTGAGAGGGACTGTATCTTCTCTAAAAGATTTGTATTATACAAATGCTTCTGGTAGGATAAAAGCGCTATTGGAGAGGTTTGAAAGTTTAGATTTTATAGAAAAAATGACAATAAAAGAATATCATAGAGTAGATAATTGATTTGAATTTGTTTTATATGCTAATGTAATTGAAAATGGTGGAAAATAAAGAATTATTATCCAAATTGATGTCGGATAATTCCAACAAATTTGATTCTATACAAGAGTCTTGAGATTCTGATAATGAAAAAATGATGACAGCATCTAGAGTGGTACAGGTGAGATATAGATTTTATGCCGTATGAGTTTTGTTGGTGATTTTATTGGTTTTGTTTAGATTTGTTTTGCCAGGTATAGACAAATATAATGCAGAAAAATCAAATTTGGACAATATAAACAGACAAATGGAATCTATACAAGCTAGAGAAGATCAGTACAAACAAAATATTTGATTTTTGGAGGATGTACAAAGGCAATCTGAGCAGATAATTTCTTGTGTGGACAAATGAGATTCTTGCCAAGAAATTACAAAAGAAATTCAAGATCATTTTGGAGTAGCTAGATCTTACCTTTTGACATACAATATGGATGGCAACAAAATGGAGGTGGATGAAAGAAAAATTATTGAAAATATTGATATGTTTTTGCTAAAAAGAGAACCTTTTGCAAACAATTCATCGATAAATGGTACTTTGACAAAAATATTGATTTGAGATAAAGTGCTAGAAGGCTGACTTTATGCTGTGCCAATCCAGTTGGATATCACATTTGATGACAAAGATTCATTGTTGTCATTTATAAATAATGTGGAAAAATATATTCCAGAGAGCGAAAATATGCGTATTTTGTACAAGATAGACAAAATTACATACGATATTGTCAATTCTGATGAATCACAAGATACAACTATTTATATGTATTTATATTATTACGATGAATAAATTTTTTGATAAAATAAAAGGAAAATTAAATTTAGATACTACACAATATAAATCTCATTGAATAGATAATTTTATTGTGAATTTTTTGCAGTCAAAGGATAAGTCTTCGTTTCGTGGAAATGACAAGATATTCTTTTTTAGAGAGCTGTCGTATATGCTGAGATGATGAGTTTGATTGGTAAGTGCAGTGGAAACTATTGCACAGTGAACAGATAATTATGCTGTCAGAGAGATTGCAAAATTGATAAACAAATTTTTGTCAAAAGGAAATAGCTTGTCTTATGCTATGGATAGATTGCCAGACTATTTTGATGAATGAGATAGCAATGTAATCAAAGCATGAGAAAAATCTGGAAATTTGGTAATTGTGCTGGAATCTCTAGCACAAGAATATGAATACATCACAGAAATAAAAAATAAATATATTTGAGCATTGGTGTATCCAATAATTTTGGTGATATTTGCCATAGTTGCTGTAATTGCCTTGTTTGGATTTATTTTGCCGAGTGTGTTTGATATTGCTGTATGATTATCAGTATCAGAATTACCATTTTCTACCAGATTGCTCAAATGAATTTCAGATTTTTTCTTGAGTAGCTGGAAAGTGATTTTGTGGGTAGTTTTGTGAATTGTTTTGTTTTGTTGGTTATATTTTTCTACCGAAAGAGGGAAAAGAGTTTGGTTTAATTTTTTGTTATCTATGCCATTGATTTGAAAAATGACTAGATATTACTATTTAGTGAGATGGTGTAGGTATATGAAATTGATGTTAAATTCTGGGATGAACTATATTGAGACATTTAAAACACTAAGAGATGTGCTTGGAATCCCCGCATATCAAGAGATGATAGAGAGAGTTTTGGGATGACTGCAAAAATGATCAAATATATTTGATTCTATAAAAGATGAAAAAAATTTGATACCTACAAATGTGGCTGTTTTGATCAAAGTTGGAGAAGAGACAGCAAATTTGGATGGATCTTTGCAAAATGTACTAAATATGTATCAAGAAGAGTTGAATGTGACTATAAATAGTCTTTCAAAAGTATTGGAGCCAGTAATTTTGGTATGAATATGAATTATAGTATTGCTTGTGGCTTCGTGAGTATTTGGATTGATACTTCAGATTATGGAGTGAGTTTGATAATTTATGAATTAAATTTTTTGGCATGAAAAAAAGATGATTTACGCTGATAGAAATGATGCTTGTGATTGTGATTATTGCAATACTTTTGGCATTGTCTATATGAATTTCTGGAAACCGTGTACAGTGACTAAAAGTAAAATCGATACAAGAACAATTTGTCCACAATTACAACAATGTATATCTAAAAAATATGCTTACAAATTATTATAGCTGAACAATTTATGATAAAATGACGGTAAATTTTGCAAAATGAGAGGACAAAATTGGATATTTTTATAGTAATTATCCAGAAGATGTGCAGTATGCCTTTGCAAAAGAGTGAATGTATGAGATAAATCAAATTTTTTTGGATGAGAGACTTTTTGATTTTGTGAAAGTAAATTTTACTCCATATACTTTGTGATGTGAAATAGCTGACAGCACTGGGAATACATGAAAAAATCTTTTGCTAAATTTGTTGATAAATTCAAAAGAATATTGTTTTAAAATAAATCATAGTCTGTGTAGACTGGAAAAAACAGATTGTGATTAATTTTTATAATTTTTTTTGTTGAATATTATATTTATTTGTCTATAAGTACCGTGAGGATTTTTTATAATTTTTTTGTGATGAAAAAGAAATTAGCTTTTACATTGATAGAAATAATGGTGGCCATCATAGTGTTTGCTGTGGGTATTTTGGCTGTATTGAGGGTTTTGATCTGAAATCTCTCTATTTTGGATCAAACAAATACCAAACTGCAAGCTACAGTACTGGCAAAAGAAGGATTGGAACTTTTGTACAATGTGAGAGATTCAAATTTGGAAAAAGAATTGCCATGGAATTGCGTGGTAAACCCCGATATTTATTCTTGGAGTGTGGAAAAGTTGACAGATGAAATTGGATATGCATGAAGTATACAAGATGTGATTTGTCAGGGTGTGTTTGGTGATGAAAAAAATATTTTGCAGTTGTCTTTTGATGATAAATACTATATTATCCAAAATTTGGTAGAAAAATCTGATAATTTTGAGCAGTTGTTTGAGAAAAATCAAATTTGTGAATATTTGTGATGAGATATGTCTTGGTTTGCTTATTGCAGTGATAAAGATGGCTGACAAACTACATTTTTTGCTAGATATTTGTCATTTTCTCCTATAAATATTTCACAAGATCAAACAAACACGCTATCTTTGCCGGTAGAAAAAATATTGAAAGTGGAATCCCATGTGCTTTACAAAAAATGACACAAAACTGGTGATATAGTGTATGAAAGTTTTATTTGAAATTATTAGATGAAAAGAGCCTTTACACTGATAGAAATGATGATAGTGGTCTGTATCCTTGGAATATTTTCTTTGGTACTGTTTAGTGCGTACAACAAAATATCTGAGATATCATTTAGAGTAGAGCAACAAAAAAGAGTAAATGAGGAGCTTTTGTTTGTATCTGAAGTATTACAAAATTTTGCAAATAGAAATTCTATAGATTTTGAAAAATATGGACTGACTTTGGTAGATTCTATGGGTTTTTCGGATGTGCTGTATCTGTCTGGAGAAGATGGAAAATTTAAAATTTATTCTAGTGGAAATTGTGTGGATTTTTCACAAATTCCAGATTTTTCAAATTTGCAGGATGGATGTGCTCTTTATTTTCAACAAGATTGAGAAGAAGAATCTGTGAAATTGACGAGTGATTTAGCATATTTTAGTAAGGCAAAATTTAAAATAATACCGTATTCAGATTTGTATTTTTCATCGCAGGATGATTTGACATTGTGTGATACAAACTATTTTGCATGTGTAAATGATAAATGATTTTGGCTGTTTGTAGATATTTATCCAAAATATTATAGCGAAAATGTCTGGGCAAACGATATACATATTTTGGTACAAGATTTTTTTAATATTTAGCAAAAATTGGGTTTATGGAGTGTTTTTGTTCAAAAGATAGGAAATTAAAATGAAATATAAGTGTGCTGGTAATACTTGTGCTTTTGGCATCTTCGCTTATGGGGATTTTGAGTATAATTTTTTTGAATAATTTGATTTCCTATACAGATGATATGTATGGTTATTACAAATCTTATTATGTGGCAAAAGCTGGACTGGAATTAGCTTTGACCGAAATAAACAGCAGTGATGTGTGATTTTACCATTTGCTAACATCAGAAAATGCTATAAATACAAATAATTTTGATTGTGTTGGGTGTCATTTTAAATCTGTGGTAAAATGAAGAAATTCTGTATTATCAGATTATTTTTGGGTTAATAATGAATGTAATGAAGATACAGCATTGTCTCTTTTGCCCTGACAATCTATGACTTTGCCAATGTTTTATGATAAATCATCAGACTTTTCTACTATATTTTCCGACGATGAAAATTTTGAAATTTTGTACAATGATGGAGGAAATTTGATATTTAAATGAATAAATGTGGGTATGGTAGAAAATCTAAATATGGGAGTGATCTTTCAAGAAATGTGATGAGGTACAAATTTGGATTATCTATATATGACTTGAATTACCGCATGATCAAATTTGTTTAAAGAATATTTTAGAGCATTTGAGTCTTATTATACTGATGTGTATTCACTAATATGGAATAAAAAATATTTGCCATATATTGTTTTGTCAAATCCTTCCAATAATCAAAACGAGATAAAATTTTGTATTGTGGATGAAAAATGAAAAGAGTGGCCAACGACCAAATATTTTATATCTAGCATTTGAGAATATATGGGTAAAACGGTTTGATTGCAAGCAATTTATGCTCAGCCCGTGCCTTCATTTTTGATCAATCCATATATTGGTGGATCTACGATGTCTGTATCTGAAAATTATTATGATTTTTAAAAAAAACTCTCCATTTGGAGAGTTTTTTTGATTAAATATATTTTTATAATTTTCACATCAATTCATCCAAGCTTTTTGCTTGTTCTTGTTTTTGTTGTTCGGCTTCTTTTGCCATTCCTAGTGTATCCAGTATTGCTTGTCGTCTTTTTTGTCTCATGATCCTTTCTTGTTCGATAGCATTTTTTTCGTCGTCATTTCATTGTCTCAAAATTTCTAGATTTAGTTGCTCTTCTACATATATTTCGTACAATCTTTGGATTTGAAAAGATCGTAGTTCTGAAACTTTTTTTACTATACTCTGATCTCCGCTTTTTACAGCTATGTATAGCTCTGGGATTTCTTGTCATTCGCTAGATTTGAGTTCATAGTCACTTGAAAAAGAACCCAAAACTAATTGTTGAAGTAAATCTCGATCGAAATCATTTTGTAATTCATCTGGTACCAAATATTGTTTTGGAGTGAAAGTACTCAAGTAATCTCTGTACCAAATTTGTTCTTTTAGTCATCATGCGATTTCTCAAAGAGCTTGTTCATACTTTTGGATTATTTCTTTTTTTTCTGTATTTTCTCTGAGTTCTCAGATAAAAGCGTTGAAATCAAATAGCATATTATTTTTTGTAATATGTAAAATTGGTATTTTGCTTATTATAAAAAAATTATTTATTGTTGCAAGTGAAAGTTGTGAGTTTTTTGTAGTGCACAATTTTTTTGATCATTTTATTGTGGTATGTTTTCTTGATCATTTTGTGTTGGATTTGTGCTGTTAATGTCTGTATTTTCGTCTTCTTGTACAGTTCCACCAAGTCTTGCCCCAATTTCTGCATCAACAAATTCTCTCTTTCTTCCGTATTTTTTGGCAGAATATTCTTTCAAAATTGGTACTATTTTGTCATTTTTGTAATCTTTGGTGTAAATTGCATTCATACTAAATGGACGGGTCGTGGCATTATCGATATTTAGTTTGATGTATGCTTTGTAGTTTGCAATTCCTGTAATATCTCAGGCTCAGAGTACTGGTTGATATTCTTTTTCCAAAAATTCTGCATCTGGAGCTCAAACCTTGAATGACATCATAGTTCATACGTTACCAAATACGGCTGATTTTACATCTCATTTTCATCATTCAGACTTGTTTAGTCCTTGTCCAGCTTCCAATTGTGCAATATATTGGTGAGCCATAATCAGGCAAAGTCTATACTTTCTAGCTTCGGACAAAATATCTGCAAATGTTCATGATACGAAATTTTGGAATTCGTCGACATATAGATAAAAATCTTTTCTCTCTTTTTCTGGCATCCTAGCACGAGCCATGGCAGCATTGTATATTTTGGATACCAAAATCATTCCGAGTAATTGTGCATTGATATCTCCAATTTTTCATTTTGATAGACTGATCAGCAATATTTTTCTATTATTCATCACATCTTCTATATTAAATGCAGATTTGGTCTGTCAGATGATATTTCTGATAAGTCTATTTGTATTAAATGAAACAAATTTAGATGAGAAATATGGGATGATCTCCGCCTTTTCTCTATCTCACATGGCATTGTATGTTTTTTCTCGGAAATTTCTCACAGTAGGATTTTTTACAAGTGATGTTTTGTATTCTCTATATCATTCATCTGTAAACAACCTTGTAATATCCAAAATTGTTGGTCTGTCTTCAAAATCTTCTAATACAGTTAGACTTCAGTATTTGAAATATTCTTGGATACGAGGTCCAAAGATTTCTGGGCCAAACATTTTCAAAAATATTTCTGTAGCATCATTTACTGTCCTATCTGCCTCATCAATATTGTTTATTTCATACAAGTTTAGTCACATTGGTCTCTCTTCATCTCAAGCATCAAAGAATATTACATCTTTTGCTCTTTCTTTTGGTACATAATGTAGCAAATCTTCTACCAAATCTCCATGTGGATCGATTACACATAATCAATCTCCATTTCGCATATCTTGTCTGGCGAGAGTCTGCAAAAATACTGATTTTCAGGTTCATGATTTTCAGATGCAGTAGTGATGTCTGGTCCTGTCTTCTCTTTTGATATATACAGGAGAGTATTTGTTTCTGTAAATATTTACTCACAAAAGTACTCATTCTTTAAATGTTTTGTATCAGTATACTTCTTGTTGTTTTTGTTCTTTTACAAATTTTTCTCCATTTTTTTCTATTATTTCTTTTCATGTTAATTCAGTTTCTTTGTATTTATTTATTGGTACTAATTCATCTTGAGTGACTATTTTTTTTCATACAGCTCGATGATTTTTGTCTTCTTGCAAAATTTTTGATAGATTTCATCATTTGTATTTTTCTGCTAGTTGTCAGCTGATGATATATTCACTACCGTTTTGGGCTGGAAAGGTCGGCAAATTTGATGGAGCTGGCACGACTTTGTATTGCATCCATTCTATAGAGTTTGAACGGTTGTATGTATAGTCTGGTAAATGGAATAAAGAAGTTAATTCTCAAGTGGTAAATACATTTGATTTGTAAAATAAATTTGTGAGTCCATAACTTGCTGCTAAACTCCACAAAGGTTTGGATATAAATTTCAAAAATCATGCTTTGGTAGCCAAATGCTCCAATTCATTTCCATATTCATCTGTATATACACTAAATGCTCAAATTAGGTTTTCCATATTTCATCTAGTTTTGTCTGGATCGTCTGATGATGTGATTAGCAAAAGTCATGACTCAAAAGCAGGGCTACCAGCCTCTTCTCACATATCGTTTAGCGTATCTTCTTGAGCTTTGACCATACGGACCATGGTGACATCATCTGCATTTTTTCATTTTGGTCATTCACCAGATGCCATAAGTTTAAAGAATTTTTTTATTCAGCTTCGTATTTTTGCTCATACTCAATCTGGAATAATTTCCAAATTTTTGTATAGTCTATCTATTTTGTTTTTGGCTTGCGCATTTCGGTCATCTCAAAGGGGTTTGATGTTTAGCATAATAGTAGCTGTGTCATATTTTGATATATTTCATATAGCATCAATAATGTTGTTTATAGGATCATCGCTCAATTTTTTGTACATTTTGAGAGTATAAACATCATCTTTTTCTGTCTGCAAAGGCATAACTCTATAATGTTTCTTTTTGAATACATTGGGTTCTTTGACTATTTCAATAGAACTATCTGGATATTGTGCTCAGATTGATCATTCTATCAGTGTTTTGTATTCTGGATAACATCAAATGATAAAATTTAGTGTACCATTTGTATAGTGATACATGAGACTGATCCTTGGTTTTCTAAATAATTTATACATTATCCTATCTTTGATGTTTAGTTTTCACAATTTTTTTAGATTTGTATAAACTTGAGACATCCTTCCAATCTTTTCTTTCATGTCTTTGGCTATTTCTTTTGCTTGTTCACGATCGGTTTTGCTGTCTCATCTGGGCAATAATACTTTCATATATATCATTCTACCGTGATTTAAAAATGCATATCATCGTCTAAAGCACCGTTTTATCACTTTCCAAAAAAGTTTTAGCAAAATGATAGCTCAAATTGAAAGAAAAAATATGTTTACGACATTTCCAAATTTAGTTGTTCATGGAGTTGTCTGTGTATTTTGTGTTTGTGTAGTTTGCTGAATTTCTTGATTTTGAGATGGATTTGTACTTGCTGAATTGTGTGTTTGTGTAGTGGTATTTATTGGTTTAGAAGTGAGTAAAAAATTTTTGAGTTCCTCAGAGCTTTTTCCAAAATGGGAAAAACATTCACCTCTATTTTCTCATCGCGATTTGGTCATGAGCAAAGACAGGTTATTTATTTGGTCTTTGTTGTTTTGATATTGATTGACTATCAAATTTTCACATTCTTGTTGTGTTACCATTTTTTGTTTGTTAATAAAAAAAATACATATATATTATATGTAAAAAGTTTTTTTTAGTCAAAATTTTTGTGTGTCTGGATCAAATATCTCTTGCCTTTTTTAAAAAATGTGATATTTATAGGCAATCACAAATTTTTTTGTTTTGAAATTGTAGTATGTCTATTTGTTGTGTAATTCATTTTTTGTTCAATAAATAGAGCATTTCTTTGAAAATTTGGACAGTAACTTTGGTGTCGGACATGGCTCTATGTGCTTGTTCATTTTGAAATCAAAAAAAATCACAGATAGTTCACAAATTTTTTTTGGGAAGATGTGGCAGGAGTCTATTTGCCAATTTTCTGGTGCAGAGGTATTGGTTTTGTATCCAAATCCCTGTGTTTTCGTAAATATTTTGTGATATAAAACCGTAATCAAAATTTGCATTGTGGGCTACTATGATATCATCTTGGACGAAGTTCAAGAAATTTGGGATTATACTAGAAAAAATTGGAGCAGATGCTACCATTTCGTTTGTGATGCCTGTGAGTTTTGTTATTTCTGTGGGGATATTTCTTTGAGGGTTTACAAGTGTCTGAAATGTTCATAAAATATTATTTCCGTCAAATTTTATAGCAGCAATTTCTGTGATTTTGTGTTTATATTTGGATAATCAAGTTGTCTCAATATCTAGTACTGTATAGTTCATATTAATAGAAAAAGTAAATAGATGTTAGATATTAGTCTCTAGTTGCTAGAATTGTCATTCTGAGCAAAGCGAAGAATCTTTTTTTATTTTTATTGTTTTTTTGTCTGCCTCCGGCGAGCTACTTTTTCTGCTCAAAAAGTGGCCAAAAGAGCTTTTTTCTCTGGCATGCCAATTTCAGCAAGAAATGTTCAGTATTTCATACGAGTATGTGGATTACGAAGCTCACTTGCATAGGCTCGTTCGCCGTCGTATAGATAGTTATTTGCAGACTGACTCGAGCAGCTTGCAGTGAAATTGCATGAGATTTAGTCGTTACTTGGTAGTTGCTGATTGTTGGCCCTCTATATATTTTTTAATATTTTGATCAATCTTTTTTTGTCGTTTCGTTTTCTAGCTCAAAAATTTGTGAGTTGGATTGTTTCATGTCATTTTCCAGCCAACATTACTATATCTCACGGTTTTGCAATTTGTGTAGCAAATTGGATAGCAAGTTGTCTTTCTGGGATTATATATAATTTCTTTTTGGCTTCTGGATCTTGCTGGATATCTTGGGTTAACTGGTTGATGATATCCAATCTATTTTCAGTATCTGGATCGTCGTCTGTAGCAATCACTATATCTGCAAATTTAGCTCAAATTTTACCCATTTCTGGTCTTTTTTCTTTGTCTCTATTTCATGGGGCTCAAAATACCAAAATAAGTCTATGATCTCATTTGAGTCTGTTTAAAAAGCGCAAAGTTTTGTCCAAAGCATCTGGATCGTGGGCAAAATCTATGAAATAGGTGATTCATTTATATTCTACCTTTTCCATCCTACCACTAACTCAAGTGAATTTGGATAGAGATTTGATGCAGTCTTGGATACTCAATCCTATCTGTACTCATACACTTATGGCAGTAAGATAATTGTATACATTGTAATTTCATAGTAGTGGTACATCTACATGGTATGAATTTCAAAGATATATGATATCAAATGTAGTATTGTCTTTTCCATCTACGATATTTTCTGCTTTGATTGTGGATGAATTTTGTAATCCAAAAGTGATTTTTTTGTCAAAAGCAAGCTCGTTGTATCGTTCTCTTCATGCTTTATCGTCGGATGGAAAACTAGCGTATTTTGTATTTTTTCCGTTTGATAGGACATATTTAAACAATTTCTTTTTTGCCAAAGCATAGTCATCCATATTTTTGTGATAATCTAGATGATCTCTAGTAATATTGGTCAAAACTGCGTAATCAAATTTGATTCCTTCAAATCTATTTTGGTCCAGTCATTGGCTAGAAGCTTCCAAAATAGCTATTTTACATCATTGATTTTTTGCATCGGCCAAAATTCATTGTAATTGATACACATCCAAGGATGTCATTTTTTTGTCGTTTACTAGAGTTTGGTCTCATATTTTGATACAAGCTGTACTGATCATGACTGTAGGTCATACCAAATCATTGAATATTTGATGAAGCATATTTACGGTAGTGGTTTTTCAGTTTGTACCAGTGACTCCCACGATAAAAAAATCTTTGGATGGGTTTCAATTTATGGTAGTAGCAATTTTTCAATTTATTTTTTTCCGAGATTGATACAAAAAACTAGTTTTGAAGCTGTTGTAAAATTTGTCGTATCAAATCAATTTCTTTATAAATTTTTTCATCAAATTTTTTATCTTGTTAAAAGTCACACTTATTTATATACAAAATTTGATTTGATTTACAATTGGTTTTTGAGTATTTTGAAAAAAAGTATTCGAAAATTTGACAAAATCGACTACGATGATTATAATATGTATGTTATTTATTTTTTTAACTGAGAAAAATGACAGAAAATTTAGTTACATCATCAGCACCAAAAATCCCTATGGATAGTGAATTTCATGAATCAAGGTGATGAAATTTTGATCCGGAAATGTATTTGAGTTTTTTGCTACATTTGATGGTGATGTATGAAGCTTCAGATATTTACATTACTTATGGAGAACCTCCTGTATTTAGAATTATGCAAGAAGCATTGAGGTTGGAGTGAGCAATGGAAATGACAGACGATGTGCTGGAAAATTTTAGAAATGTTCTGTTGAAAGACAGCGATGAAGCTAATTTTTGGGAAGATAAGGCAATGGATTTGTGATATTCTATGCATGGAAGACGTTATAGAGTAAATATAAGTTTACAGAGTGGACATATCATGATTGTGGCAAGATTATTGGCAGAAAAAGTCCCTACAGTAGACGAAATGTGATTACCACCAATATTAAAAAAATTGGCACATACTTCGTGATGAATAGTGTTTGTTTCGTGACCTACTGGGAGTGGAAAGTCTACTACATTGGCTGCTATGGTAGAAGAAATAAATCAAACTAGGCACAAGCATATTATTACAATAGAGGATCCTATTGAATATGTTTTTGAGCCTAAAAAGTCCGTGTTTGAGCAAAAACAACTTTGAAGAGATGTATCGTGTTTTGCGACAGCCATGAAATATGCGGTAAGGCAAAGACCAGATGTAATACTTTTTGGTGAAATTAGAGATCCAGATAGTGTGAGATATGCTATGTCATTGGCAGAAACTGGACATTTGGTATTGACTACCGTGCATTCTAGATCTGCAGAGCAAGCTATAAATAGGATAGTTTCTATGTTCCCTAGTGATGAACAAGCTCAAATTCAAAATCATCTGGCAGAAAATATGATAGCAATTATTATTCAGAAATTGGTAAAAAGAAAAGATAAGCATGGAATGTTGGCTGTGCATGAAATACTTCTCAACAATACCCCTGTATCCAATACGATTAGAGAAAATAAACTAAACCAGATAGATAATGTGATTTTTACAAATAAAAAATATTGAATGCAGCTTTTGGATGAATGTTTGGTTAATCGTGTAGTTAGTGGGGATATTTCTTATCATACAGCTATGGATAATGCTCGTGATCAGTGAGCCATAAAAAGATGATTGGAACAACTTGGTATAAAAATTTCAAATTAGTCCAAATTTTGTATTAATCGAGCTGCAATTATTGTTGCTGTTTCGGCTCTGAGAACGGTATCTCACAAGGATACTGTTTTTATTTTATCTCAAAAATTTTTGTAATCATTTGAAGTTAGTCATCATTCTGGTCAGATGATTCATATCGTTGGTTGTGCTACATTTTTAAATTTGTATTCATTTTGCAAATTTGTATCAGATTTGTCGAATACTACAATATTTTTTCATTTTAAAATTTTGGAAATATCGTTTTCAAATACGATTTGTGGTAAGTATCGTCATCGGGATTGTTCGATAGCTTCTTTTGCTATTTTGTGAATTCTTTGTGCTTTTTTTTCGTTTCGCTGTCTGATGATGGATCTTTCACTTGGCCAAAAATAGATATTTTTGATTCAGATTTCACTGAGTTTTTGGACAATTAGTTCTATTTTGTCTCGTTTGTTTGGCATGGCTATGGCTAGTCAATTGTGATCACATGTGGGCGTGTGCTGTATCGTTTCAATTATATTTCAAAAGATATTTTGCTTGTCTCGATCATTTATTTTTACTTGATTTCTAATGTCTCCATTTTGGACAAAAAATGTATCTCAAATTTTCATCCTCAAAACTTTTCTGATTTGGTTTAGGATTTCGCTATCTGAAATTTTGATGATTTGTCATTTTTGTTCAAATTGTGTGATGAAAAGCTGCATAAGTGATATTTTATGTAAATTAAAAATACAATAACTAAATTATTATGATTTTGGAAAGAAAAAACAAACAAAATTGTATTTATTGAAAAAAATTTATTGTATTTTTTGTGATTTTATGTATGACATTTGTGTGCTACTTTTTATTTTTTTGAAATGTTTGATATGCCACAGAAAAAAAAAGTCCTCATGGTGGTTGCAAATGATGGATTTCAAGATCACGAATTTGGAGTATCTTTTTCGGTGTTTCATAGTGCATGACTGGATATTACTATAGTAGCTGGTAGAAAATGAGAATGTAGAGGTGTATTTGGAGCAAAAACTTTTGCAGATATAGATTTATTTTTTGCTGATGCGACCAAATATGATATGGTGGTATTTATTTGAGGATGAGGAGCTTATGCTCAATATTTTCATGATCAAAATTATTTACGCTTGGCAAAAAATGCAAAAAAGATTGGAGCTATTTGTATTGCACCTATGATTGTGAGTGAAAGCGGTATTTTTAACTGAAAAACAGTGACTGGACGAGACCAAGATGGAGTGCAAAAAAAGTTTATAGAAAAAAATGGGGGATTTTGGACGCCATGACCAGTAGTAGTTTGCTGAAATATTGTGACATGAGATGGTCCAGATGCTGCAGAAGAATTTGCAAAAAAATGTGTAGAGTTGCTTTGCAACGGCTAATGTCTGAGTAGACATTTTATATTATTAGATTTGAATGTTAAGCGATAAGTATAGATATGTTGCTATGGATTTTGAGACTACTGGACTGGATGTTTCAAAAGATGAAGCAATACAAATATGATTAGTAGAGATTGATATAAATTGAAATATTATAAAGCAATTTAAATCTTTTGTCAAACCTCAAAAAAATATTTGAGAATTAAAGACTTTGGTCTCTTATATTACTTGAATTACTATAAAAGATATACAATCGGCACCTAATATTTTTGATATTAAGAGAGATGTTTTGGATTTTTTTGGAGAAAATGTAATACTTATTTGACATAATATTGATTTTGATATAAATTTTTTGAAAAAATATTTTGCAGATGTACAGTATTGTGATAAAATTGACACTTTTTATTTGGCTCAAAATTTGATACATTTCCCTTTTAGTTATGCTCTGGATGTGCTGGTGGAGTCATTGATGTCAAACAAAACTTTCAAAGAATATTTTTTGAAATTGCATGGATGACAGGACTATGATGAATCCAAGATCCATGATTGACTGTATGATTCTCAAAATGCATTGGCATTGTTTTTGTATGAGGTTTCTCGTATTGATTTATTGTTTGAAAAATATCCAGTGATTCACAATTTTTTGTCCAAAAATGTATGACTGTATAGGCAAATTTTGAATTATCAAGCAAGTTGGAATTGAAAAAAAAATTGATTATTGTCTGTGCCTGCTTTGAAAAAGCAAATGCCGGCAAATGTTTCACTAAAGACAAAGATAAATATTGATTTGAGAGATTATAAAATTTGAGAAAGATATTTTGTGGGAAATATTGATTTAAACTCTCTTGTAAATTCTTTGGTGGCAAACAACAAAAATGTTATACTTTCTTTTGCTAGTGTGGCAAAATTGAATATTGTAAAAAATATACTAAACGATGCTGGCATAAAAAATATATGATATGCAAAGGGCTATTCCACTATTGATCAAGACAAGTTGGCTAGATTTTTAAATAAAAAAACTTTTTCGGACAATGAGTTTTTGTTTATCATAAAATATTTTTCTCATTTGTTAAATGAATGATCGGTGCTAGATCTGAATACAAAAATAGACTACAAGATAAATTATTATATCCAAGATGAAAAGAAATTTGAAAAATATCCAATAGTTTTGACTACACATGGTGGTTTGTATTCTATATTGGATGACAAAAATCATGAGTATAGAAATTATGATGTATGTTTTTTTGATACGGAAATGTGGTACAAAGGATACAACGATTTTGTGTGAAAGCCAAGCGATTTGTATTCTACTTTAAATTTTTTGGAGATACTGTTTTATAAATATACACTGGATGAGGATACTAAAGCCAAGGAAGTGATAGAGAGATTTGCTAGATTTTTTGAGGTATTTATGGGGGTGATGTTTTCCGAGACGAAGCAACTTTTTGTAAATATTCCAGATACAAAAATTGTGGCAAATCCTATACTGGACAATATAAATTTTTATGAAACAAATAAATTGCTTGATCAGTTTGGCAAATACAAAACTCTTTTGCAAGAGTGTCTACAGATAGATGATTTTCAGCCTTTGTGGTCAAATATTGATCAATTTTTGTCTGTATTGTCTGGACTTGTGGATGTAAAAAAAATAATGTATGATCAATCTGATTTTTATTTTACTTATGCTGAGGCTACAAGATATACAAATCGAGATGAATTTAAAGATATATTTCCATCATGAGTTTATTTTTTTTCTGACTGGGAAAAATGATATCCCAAATTATTGTCCCAAGAATTTGAATATACAAAATTGTCAATAAAAAAAATTGGGAATATGGATAGAGTAGTAGATTTTGTCCAAGATTGGATATGAAAAAATGAATGAAAAATTTGTTTTGTTTTGTCTACTATAAAAGCTGAATCAAAAGAATTGTTTGACAAATTGTACAATTTTTCACTGGAAAATCATACACCATTACTTGTAGAAAATATTACTTGATCGTTGTGAAAAAATGTATTTAAAGCAAAGGAATCTGGGTCAAAGATTATAATTTGAGGATATTCATTTCTTATTTGGCTACTATCCAACAAAATAGATATTGACATTTGTATAGATTTTAATATAATATGAAAGATGTCAAAATATCTTTTAGATGATATTCAGCGATATGCTAGAAAAAAAGACACTGAATAGTCAAAAAATTTTTAATGCTATAAAACTTGTGTGAGCAGTTTTGATTTTGTATTTTTGATTAAAACTTGGAGTTTGAAATATTGGAGAAAATGTGGATTTTTTGGCATGAAAATATTATGAAGATATTTCAATTTCCAGTATTTCATATAGCCCAGAATGGGCCAATGAATTGGAAGTACACAATGTTTCAGAAGTGGAGCATACAGAAAGGATTGATACATATAGTGATCTGGATGGAGAAGATCATGAATATGAATTAAAATATCAGACTTTGTGTTTTGCAAATTTTGATTTTTGTATGAAGATAGTTTATGTGTGAGATATATCGGCAAAAGATAAATTTATGTACTTGGCTAGTACAATTTATGTATTAAACACTATTTACGAAAATATACAAATTTGAGAAGACATAAAAACACAATTGGAAAAAATTACAATAAATACGGTTTATGGAGCTACTAGATGATCAGCAGATCGAAGTAGTGTAAAAATCAATTTGTGAGCAGTGGAGTCTCATACTGAATATCTGTGACTGATAACTCACGAACTATGACATGTGGTAGATTTGTGAATTATACAGTGATATTCAGCAGAAAAAGATTTAGATTATACAGAGTTTGGCAAAAGGGTATTTGCTATAGATGATCCATCGCTGATGTATTATTCACTGTCTTGGGATAGTGAAAGTGTAAGAAAATCTGGAGCAAAAAAAGAGGATTTTTGTAGTGGATATGGGATGACTGATCCGTTTGAGGATTTCGCAGAGTGTCACAATGTGTATTTAAATCACAATGATATTTTCAAAAGTTGGGCTAGGACAAACGAGATTATGAAACAAAAATACAATTTTTTTGCCAATTTGTACGGTGGAAAATATTTGTTTTGATCAAATTCTGATATGGTGAAATTTGAAAATAATCCGTCTTGGAGACCTTGGGACACTACCAGAATGTAAAAAAATATTATTATTTGTAAAATAAGAAATATGTCAATTTAAATACCATGTAAAAGTGGTATTTTTTTGTGAATTTAAAATTTATGGATATAATAGTATTGGATATTTACCAATATTTATTTGCTGTATGAAATGAATTAAAAAATTGATAGTATATGTATTTGTGTTTTGATTTATAGTTTCAAATATTTTTTTTGGATATACTTTTGCTGACTGAAATTCTTGAACAAATGACTGTCCTACATGTAGAGCTACACCAGTTTGAATGCAATCTTATATAAATTTTGAGGTGGAAGTGCTGGGATTGTTGCAATGAGTGAGTGCTAGAGTAGAGACTTTGTGAAAAAATACAAAATCGTGATTGTTTGCTGGATGAGTACTAGGAATATCAAATACTTTTGTAAAATGAACTGTGAAAAAAATACAAAATGATTTGGATTCAGAACTAAAAGCTGCTAGAGCTTTGGCTATTTCATCTGTACTTTTGGAAAAAATTACTCTATCAAATGCTTTGTGAGATGGAATAGGAGCCATTTCGGTGCTTTTTAAAAGTGAAGCTTTTGTCAGAGATTACAAAATTTTGCAAGAGCTGGATATGAGCATAAATGATGTAATTTGGGATATGGGAGTAAATGGTACACGAGATGACAAAATTTCTCCAGCCATCCAAACCAATTTGTCAAATTTACAGAGAAAATATTCCAAAGCTTCTGGTGGAAGTGTTCCCATATTTGAAAAAATTACTATTTCGGGAAATGTAAAAAATAAACAGTTATTGACTTTCCTTTTGAGATTAAATGTGTTGATGAAAACTATGCTGTATAGCGTAAATGACAAAACTCATATAAACTACAATGCAGCTAATTTTGAGGAAAGATATTCAAAATGAAATATAGTGGTACAACTAAATCGCGATTATATAAATTCTATAGCAGTGGATTATAGCTGTGCTACTATGAAAATATGTAGTGCAAAATTATCTGAATCATTGAAAAATTTCTGAAATCGATATTGATTTACAAATTCGTTTTGACAAGCTATGAAAACTATAAAAGATGCAAACAAAAATTTGAAAGAAGCATACCAATCAACACCTCCTAATTTTTCGGATGATTCGGATAAAAAATGAACTTGATGATTGACAGATAGGCAAGTGCAACTTTTGCGTACTGTTTATGGTATAGATGCCAAAGATCTGACAAATACACAGATAGAAACACTGAAACATAATCGAGAAACAATCAAAGAAGAAATGCAACCAGTTTCTAGTGTATTGACGACTTTGTGGAATAAAACAAAAAGCGTATTTAGTAAAAAGAAAGACAAACAAGAAAAAATGGAAAGTAGAGGAGATTTGCAACAGACAATTTATCAAAATTCTCTTACTGCTGAACAAAAACAATCTTTGTCTGAAGAACTTTTTTGGCAGCAACTTTTGCCATTGGCAGAAAAAGATCAATTATTGGTAGATACTATGCAGGATGTGGCAAATTCAATTTTGATAGAAAAATCTGATGATAAACAAATTGTCATGATTTGAACAAATGCAGATACACATTATTTTGTAGAAATAGGGGCATATATTCATTCAATTGTTGATGAAGAAATTTGAACAAAAACTACAGATTGACTGATAAAAAAATTGTGAGATACTTGTGTTTATCAGTGTAATAATAAATGAAATGATAAATGTTTTGCTGATTAATAGTTTTATATAGTACTGATTTATATGAAAAATTTGAAAAAAATAGCGGTATATATGATAGTAAGCATTGTGATGATAGTGCCATGTTTTGCAGATGACATCTATCAATCTTGTACTACCTTGATTGCTGGATCGTCAGACTTTCCGCTAAAAAAAGATATAATTTATAGTGATCAAAATAATGTGAAAAGTTTGACTCAACATTTTTGTCAAAAGGTAGTATCGTACAAATGTATGGATTCTAGCGATTGAGATTATGCTGTGGATTTTTTTGATGCTAGTCAATCCATGTTTTTGTCTGTACTTTGTACAAATGTATGATTAAAAAATTTTTCTGGATATGATACGGCAAATTCTATTTTGAAAAAACAATCTTTTGTAGATTTTGGTATGTTGGCCTCTGAAACTGGCTATTGGGAAGATTGTCACAATTATGGTTCTATGAATAACTGTGATTTTGCGTCTAATTTGCCGCAAATTTTTAATAAAATTATGAATGATTTATTTTCAATAAGACAAGCTAGAGCTTTGGGCGTAAATAACTTAAGTGATACGATTTCTGTGCAAGATTATGCAAATAATTTTTCAAAAGAAAAGTTCCCATGATTAGTTTTGCAAAAGTGACTGGAAAATGGTATATGTGATGACAATAGTCCATATTACAAAACTACATGTTCAAAATTGAAAAATTATATGACAGATGCGGTAAATTTATTGAAAAATACTGAAGTAGTGGATGTATCAAAAGTACAAGAAATGCCATGACCAAAAGACTGTGAAAATTTTAGGAGTAAAAATATTTTGTATTGTGGTTTGCTGTGAACAAATTCTGATTATAATTTTGTAAATGCGGTGTACAATGAGTATTTTTGGTATAATTTATTTTTGTCGTACTATTCATATTATATAAATTGATCTGAATTTTTGGACAAAAAATATTCAAATGAATTGGATGCATTGCAAGAAAATTATGAAAAAATTTATTTAGTACAAAATCAGCTTGTGAAATCCAAACAAGCAATAACACTGTCCTTGAGAAATTTGGCTGAAATATCTTATTCTTTCCCTTTGCATGTAGGATTTTTGATGTATCAAGAAGATTCTAAATTGTTTATGGATAGGGTGTCAAAAATATACTCACCACTTAGGACTTTATATGATAAATTGAGAAATGTTCAGATTAAAGAAACTTAATAATATAGTAAATACCACAAAATTTGCATCATTGTGTCTTGTGATGATGTTTTTGGTGTGATTTTCTTTTTGATTTGAAAAAGCACCACTGAATGTGCTGTATCAGTGGGTAGATAATGTAGAAAAAAATGTGAAGCTGAGTCAAACCCAATGAAAAGCCGTGGTAAAAGATTTGTACAACAATTCTCTAAAACAAGTACAATCTGAAAATATCAAACCGATGCTGAACTCTGTAAAACAGTCTGCTATAGCACTAAATGACAGTTTTTTGTGTGATTTGAGAGACAATGATGTACTAAATATCTTGTATCAATCAAATGATGAATTTAGAAAAAATTTGAAATCAATATCGTCCAATTTTGTAGTTCCTACAAAAAATGATATGGTAGAAAGTTGTTCAAAATTGATTGCTTGTATATCAAATGACAATAAGGCCACAAAGATTGCGGATTCTTTGGCATATTGCAAATCCATGGTTGGTAGTTATTATTTAAACCAATATAAAAATAGTGCTAGTGTGTCATCTTTGTCACAAGACAATAAATGATCAGATGCTTTTTGGAATAAATCACTGGATGATAGTAGTTACGATATACTCAATGATATTTATGCATTGGCGAGGATTTTGTTTGATGAAGTACAAGAGCCTACAGAAGTCCTTTTTTATGAGATGCCTAGTGTAAATAGTAACTATTGGTGATCAAATAATAATGCACAAACTTCTGCAGAAAATAATCGATATTCGCCTTATTATACTATAAATACGGAGAACGATAACTGAAGTAGTGGCTGAAACGATAATGGCTGAAATACTTGAGAAAATGGATGAACTTGAACATCTATTGCTGGATGACAGGCTAGTGTGATTTGAAATATTGATGATGAAATTTGAGAATTTATACAAGAAACCACTTATACTGTAGAGTGAAGTGATTGAGCAAGTTTTCTTTGAAATCAATGTGTTTCGTGATTTGATATAGAGTGATATTCTGGATATTCGTATACATGAGTTATTACTGGAGTAATACCATGATATCCACAAAATCCTACACAGTATCTGGAAATGATTGTACAAGATATTGGCAATATGTCTTGTAATAGCAATGGAATATGTGAAAGTTGGGAGTCTACGACATGCCAAGACTGTATACCATCTTCTGGGTGAAGTACATATCCAGAAGAAATGATGAATTTTGTAGAAGAAAACCCTGAATTTGCAAATTATCCGCAAGTGTTAGCCTGTTTTTCTTCGTGTAATAGTACTCCTTGTACAGCTACAAGCTGTGATAGATTGGCTTGCTATGCAAAATGTTTGTGTCTATCCTACGAAAGTCCAATTTACGATCCAATCCGGAATCCGTGATTGTGAGCTTTGTTTAAATTAAAATTTTGTGTTGTGCCTGTCATGGATCACAAGGTAGTGACGAGCAAAAAAGTTTACAATTTAGCTTCGGTTTTTTCGGAAATAAATGCGGTGATCCAAAATTTGAGAAATAGTGGACAACTGATGCTAAACAAAAAAACTAGAGAATTTTTGGATGCTGGATTTCAAAATAATAATTTTGCAGAGCAAATATCTTTTAGTATAGATGGTTATGAAAAAATGCCTGAATCTAAATGATCAGAAAAACAGGAAATGGAAAATCAGATAAAACTAAATACTGCTATGATGGAAAATATCCTTTGATTTGAAAAAGACAATACAGTAAGCGGAAAATGAAGAAATAAATATATAATCAAGTGATGAACTGTAGAAAATGGATCTGTGCTAGATACTGCATCAGCAAATTTGTCTACATATATGGCAGTAGATCCTACAGATATTGTTTCTTCACTACAAACAGAACATCTTTCTAATATGAAAACAGAATTATCCACATTTTTGGAAGCAAATTTGAGATTTTGGATAGCTACAAAAGATGTATTTGAGTCATTGAATGTTACGGCAGACTCGTTGTTGAATAAGAAAAATTAGTCGCTAGTCACCAGACACTAGTCGCTAGAATCGTCATTTCGACCAATGGGAGAAATCCATAGAGCTAGAAGTGGATTTCTCGTCGCTACGCTCCTTCGAAATGACGAGCGTTTTTGAGTAATTTGCAGTGAAATTGCATGAGCTGTAGAAAATTGTTTTTATTCAAAATCTAATGTCATATGTTCGTAAGCAAAGTTGATTCCATATTTTTTAAATGTTTCAGATATTGCTAATCTTAATTTTGTGGATGTGATAAATGGTGTAGCATTGTGTGGATCTACAAAAAATATAGTATTGAATCTATATCATCTTTCGTCAAACTCTTTGATGTATGTGGTGGTATAATCTTTGTTTAATATGTTTTCATTGGTGTTTATAGTTTCTTTGAGTAATGCTTTCACTTGCTCAATATTTACATGGCGAGGGACACTGATAGCAAAATCTCATCTGATGATATTTTCAGATTTGAATGTTTTGATAGCGGTGCTGGACATTATTTTATTTGGGATTAACAATCTCCTTTTGTCTATAGTCCTAATGACGGTGTGTTTCAAGTTTATTTCTTCTATAGTTCATCTAGTATTTAGATTTCCTAAAAGCTCTACAAAATCTCATATTTTAAATTTTTTGTTTAAAGTGATAAAAAATCATGATACGATGTTTCAGATCATAGTTTCTATGGCAAATCAGATTCATAGAGATATTCATGCCAAAATCAAAGATACATCGATTCACAGTACTTCAAATACTATGAGGATATTTATGATTAAAGCTATCAAAGATAGTATCCTTCATATTAGATTTGATAGTCTTTTTGTATATTTGTCATCGGATTGGATATCATTGTTTTCTATTTTTTGTTGGACTTTGTTTATCAAAAAATTTGATATCATGTAAATTCAAGCAAAAATTCATATAGCTAATAATACTTTTTTGCTTATTATCCATCGATTTTGTGATATATATTCTGTGATAAAACCAATTATCTCTTTCATGATTTATATTATTGATTATTGGTAAAATTTTGATTATTTGGTAGATTTGTTTGTTCATTTGATGCAAATTGTTCCAATTTTTTGTTGTCTGACTCATTTTCAAAATTTAGAGTAATATGATGATGAGTAAACTTGATTCAGTTTTCTTTAAATGTTTGTGCAATTTTTTCATGGATATATCATATAGCGATTTCTCATATTATACCACATTTTGGGTCAAAACAAAATAAGCATTTGAGGTCGATAGAGCTTTTTCAAAAATCTATGACATATACATTTGTATTTTCTTTTGATTTTACAAAATCAAAACTATTGATGGTGTCTTTTAGTACTTGGATAGCTTTTGTCAGATCTGATTTGTAAGAAATTCATATTACAGTATTTAATTTTACCAGATCTTCACTGCTAAATGTTTTGATTGGCTCGGAAATCATGGTCATATTTGGTATTATTACTTGTCTGAGATCCAAGGTCCTAATGACTGTATATCTTATTGTGATTTCTTCAATCCTTCAAAAATATCATGTTCCAGTCTGAATTTCTATGATATCTCACATTTTAAATTCTTTTGTGTAAAGTATCATGATACCAGCAAACATGTTTCACAATACTTCTTTGAAAGCTAATCACACTCACAGAGAAACTCCGGAAATCAGCAATCATATGTTTATTCACATAATTTCAAAACTGATGAATAGTGTAAATAGCATTAGTACCCAAAATAATATACTTCCCAATAATTTAGCTATTTTTTCTGCTCATGCTGGATTTGTCTCTTGGAGGTGTTTTGTTATATTTCTCCTAATTATTTTTGTAATTATTTTTGAAATAACGGTCAAAATTAGAAAAACAATGATTCATGTTCAGATTTTGAGTCAGTATGAGACAATAATATTGTCTGTGATATTGCTTGTCCAAGATGTTTCTTGTGTGGTTTGTACATTTGTTTCTTCCATACTTTTGGTTTGAATATAAAACTATATATATTATACTCTTTATTTGATTTTTTTCAAAAAAAAATGGAAATGGAGATCATTTTGTGTTTACAAAATTTGTAATTTGTATATGAAATGTCTGCTTGTCTTGTAAAAAAATATTTTTTCGTTAAAATAAGGGTCGCAATAATTTTATTATTTATAAAAAACAAAATGGAAAATTCTTATTTTTCACAAGAGCATGGTGTAAATTATATCCAAGCAAATAAATCCAAAAAAAAGACTGTGCCTGTTTCTACCTTTGTAGTTTCACTGATAATGGTGGCAGCTTTGGTGACTATAATATTTTTGAAGTGGAGCGACATAATGTGATTTTTTGGTGCAGAGCCAAATCTAGATGAAGTGGTGGTGTACAACTGACTTTCTGTAGGAGATGAGGTAACTTTTTCGTGAGATATATTTAATAACTGAGATATGGTAAACTATACCCACACTTACAATTCCAAAGAATATGGGACTATATGACTAAAGAGTTCAAAATTAAATCTGAATAATTACTCAAAGGATGTATATTTTGAATGAGTGGTAGAAAAAATATATCGCGAAACGCCTATAGTTACGGTAATTACTATTTATAATTTGGAAATAGACGAACCAGAATTTACATGAGAAAATGAAGAATTGACTGAATCATGAAATATTGTGGAAGCAAACCAGAGATATTTTGCAAATCTTTGATTATTTTTTGGTGAAGATTTTTTTCAAAAATATTCTTTGGTAAATGAATGAGATTGATCAAGTCTAAAAATCAAAAATTTGGAAACAAATGTGATATATTCTATAAATTATTTTAAGTGTAATACGACAAGACAGTCTAGTGAAAATTGTGAATATTTGACAGATTTTTATTCTTTATCGTCTACCAAGTTGGTAGATAAATATTGAGTAACATATTTCAAAGATATGGAAGTAAATTCGCGATTTTTTGCAAACGATTTGGTATTTGGATACAAAATCAATGATGTAGATGAATCATTTGTGAGAGATTTATCAGTTTTGATGACGGTAGTAAATAAAAATTTTGTGGAAAAAAATGTCTTGCCAAAGGTATGATCTTTGTGTGTTGTAAATCATTTGGGTATTGAAAAAGTAGAAAAAACAGATCTTTCATACAAAAATGGAGATTTTTATTATAATGTATGATGATTTGATTCAAAAGAAAACAAAATTGATTGTGAACTAAAAATTGATCCTACATTGTCAAATTTGGCACAAGTTGTGAGTGTATCTGTAAATGAAAATGCTAGTAGATCTTGAGATATAGCAAGTTGAATTAATGATGATATCAAAGAAATTGAGACATGAGATAATACACAAACAATATTGGAAGAAAAGAAAGAGACTTACATTTGGGATACAAATGTGGAACAATTTCCCATAAATCTGGAAAAAAAATTGACATTTACATCTAGTAGAGGGCACTCATTTATTTTCCCAAGTAGCAATATCGCTTATCAATGAGTGACTGCTAGTGAAGATTTTGGACAAGTTGGGGTAAATTGTTATTCTGCTATGAATGTGGTAAAATATGCTGATAAGCTACTGGTTGAGACTCAAGGAAATGTAGTAATATATGAATGTACAGTAAAAAATACCTTTGATGATTCAGACAAAACTTTGATTTACAAAAAGGTTTGAGAAAGAAATTTTGTGATACAGATAGTAGATCCTGCGTGGGTGGATTTTGCAAACAATATAGAAATAGTTGCTTAAAATTTTTATTCTTGTTTTTTGGCTTGTTTGTATATTAAATGCCAAAATTTAAAGAAAAATGCTTGGGTGCTAGTGAGCATAAAGGTAGCAATGACCATAGTAAATATTCAAATTAACCAAATAACTCGTTGGCTGTCTGGTCATAGTGTATCGCTTGTAGCCAAAAAGTAAATTATCAGTAGTGGTACAGCTACTATGATAGTGATTTTGAAATAAAATAATATTGTGGTAAAGGCTTTTGCTAGAAATCATTTGATAGTAAGCCCAAAATTGGAAATGGTTAGATTTATGCTTTCTTTTATGGCTTCCGAGATTCAGATTTTTTTTCCGTTTGCTCTTTCCAAAACCAAAATATATTTGGCATACTGCCAAAAAATGCTGGCAAATAATACTGAAATTCACCATATAGCTATGAGTCAAATTACGATTCAGTTGTTTATAATGTCTAGTATATATAATCTAAACAACATAGAAAAAAATGTATATGGTCCAAAAGAAAAAGCCAATGCGTTTAGTTCAAATACACCAAAAAAATCTTGTAATCATTTGGACAAAGCTACTCAAATATTGTCTTTTCCGTCGTTTTGTAAAAAGTGGATATTGGCAGAAATTCCTATTGGGTAGCCGAATCCATATCAGATAGCAAATAGTATAAGTACCACTATTGCCAGTCGTAATAAATTATTTTCACTTATTAGATCAACAAAATACTGAAACAATGTGAGTATGGATAAACCTTTTTCTAGTTTGTATGTAAGTAGCGTGTTTATGTTGTACGCCAAAAAGAATACAATATAAAAAAAACGACAAAATCACACAACAAAAGCCAGTGTGGTAAATTTTTTGTGTTCTAGTAGGTATTTTCTGCTATCGTTTAAGTATTCTTTTATCATAATTTCTTTATATTATGACTTTGCTTTTTATATTCAAGGATTTTTTGTTGATATATTTTTTTGAATAATTATATTAGAATTGATAGTCGACAGTTTACAGTGGTTGGTTATTGATTGTGGACTGTGTAATATTTATGTTTTAATCTATGAAAATGTTGAGATTTTTGAGGAGAGTTTTTATTATTTTGGTTTTGCTGTTTATTATATTTTTTGTTTTCCGTTTGATAAAACCAGAAGCTACAAGCAGATTTGTGGACAAAGTAAGGTCGATGCCTGCAAATATTTCCAGCCGATTTCATCGTGAAAAAAAATCTGAAATTATAATAAATGGAAATACGACATATAGTAGTGGAAATTTTGCTGTAGATGATGGAGAAATAATTTGAGAATGATATGAGATAGAGGGAGAACTGACAAATGAAGATGAATTGGCAAATGAAGAAGAATTTGTGGAGGAGGATAAAAAATTGGTAAATGAAAATACATGAGATATAAATGATTTATCTCGGTTTGACGAATTAAATAAAGAGATTGATGCTATTTTGACGTCTGGAAATGATAGCTGAAGCGGAGAAAGATTGGAAACTAATGTAAATGTGGACTGAAATAGTACAAAGATAGAAAATGTAGAACAAAATTCAAATATAGTGGAAAATACAGCTTGAAATTTAGAAGAAATAATTTGAGAAATGATGGGTGATGAATCGTTGAAAATTTGACCTGTAGATATTCAAACAAGTTGAAAAACGGCTAACAATACGCCAAAAAATACTAGTATTATTTTGACAAATCAGCAACGATGAGACTGTGCAGAAGCTGGGCTTACGGTAAAAGATTGTGAGGATTTGATTAGAGATTTTTGAAATTTTAATTAAAATGTAGATTTTATAAGTTAAAAATTTTTGTTATGAATATAAAAGAATATATTGATTGAGTTTCTTGCAAAAAAATAAATGCTGAAAGTATAGTACAATCGTATTTTGAAAAAGCAAAAAAAAGCTTGGAAAATAAAGAAAATGTATATTTGAGACTAAATAATTCAGCTTGAAAAATTGAGAACGATGGTTTTTTGAAATGAGTGACAATTGCCATCAAAGACAATATTATGCAAAAATGAGAAATTTCAACTTGTGGATCCAAAATTTTGCAAGATTATGTGGCACCTTATACTGCTACTTGTATCCAAAATTTGCAAAAAAATGGATGAATTGTAATTTGAAAGACAAATATGGATGAATTTGCCATGTGATCTAGCAACGAAACTTCGTATTATTGACCAGTTTTAAATTCCTATGGTACGGATAGAATTCCGTGATGATCTAGTGGATGATCAGCTGTGGCTGTAGCAAAAGATTTGTGTATGGCTGCACTTGGTACAGATACAGGATGAAGTGTCCGTCAGCCAGCCGCACTTTGTGGAATTGTCTGACTAAAACCAACTTATGGTAGAATTAGTAGGTATGGAGTACAATCTATGGCTAGTAGTCTAGACCAAGTTGGGACACTGACAAAAACTGTCGATGATGCAGAAATCCTTTTGAAATCTATTATGTGATTTGATCCAAATGATTCACAATCAAGTGAAAAAGCAGATACACTTGAAAAATCTAATAAATCAGTAGATCAATACAAAATAGCATTGCCAAAGCAATGTTTTTGAGAATGATTGGACCCAAAAATAAAAGATAGAATTTTGTCTATTGTGCAAAAATTGAAAAGTTTGTGAATTCAGATAGATGAAATTGATTTGCCGGTGCTGGATGCTGGTATCGCTGTTTATTACAGTTTGATGCCAGCAGAACTTAGTACAAATTTATCTAGATTTGATTGAGTTAGATTTTGAGTGCAATGAAATACTATGGAATCAAAAGATATACATGAATATTATCAAAAAATCAGATCAGAATGATTTGGAGAGGAAGCAAAAAGGAGAATATTGCTTGGGACTTTTGTATTAAGTAGTGCAAATTATGAGTGATATTATCTCAAAGCACTGAAAGTGAGAGAAAAGATGATCCAAGATTTGGATAGTGTTTTTGAAAGATATGATCTAATTCTCACTCCAACGACCCCAGAAGTAGCTCGGAAAATATGAGAAAAGGTAGATGATCCTCTGAAAATGTATTTGGCAGATATGTATACTTTGCCTGCAAATTTGGCAGGATTGCCAGCAATTTCTATTCCAGTTTGAACAATTGAAGATAGATGAGAAAATATGCCGGTAGGATTGCATTTGATGGCAAATAGATGGAAAGAAGACGATTTGTTTATGATTGGAAGAGAAGTGGAAAACTTTATGAATTAATGAATCATTTGACATTTTTTGGTATTTTTATATAATAATTATTGTTATTATACCTTTTATTACATAAATAATAATTATGGAAAAATTTGAAAGAAACTATGAAGACAATCAGAAAAATTGACCAGTTATTATCTGATTTTTGTGAGCACCTTGATTGGGAAAAACTGTTGCTATGCATGTGGTAGAAAATGAGGAAAATCTCAAAGATGTGCAAAATTCTTTGGGGCGTGAAGATGCTGTGACTGTAGGTGTGGCTAGAAAAGCTACTTCTAGGCCAAGTAGATGAGCTGATGATGTTTTAAAAATTTCTGGAGTGCCAGAAGAAGAATTTGTAGAACACAAAGATGACTATGTGGGAGAGTATACACTGACAAACAACAATGCAAAGTATGCATATCCAAAATCTGAATTGCAAAAAGAAGCTGATATTTTGGTTGCTGAACCAAGTATTTGGCATTTGTGAGAAATGAAAAAGTATTTGTGAGATAGATTGGTAGTCACTTTGATTGCTGCTGATACAAATTATAGGAAAGAGAGAATGAATTGAAGATGAACAGAGGAAGAATCTCAAATAAATAAAAGACTAATAGAATGAGATGTGCAGATATTTATTGCAAGTAAACTATCTGGAGAAGAAGGAAAAGTATTGCCAAATTTGGTGGATGAAAAATGATTGCAGATATATGAAAAAATTTATTCATCGTGAGATGAAAAATTTTTGTGAGAATTAAAATCTTATATTTTGGATTTAGTTTGAGAAGAAGATTTTGCAGCTAAATCAAGTAAAGAATATTTTGAAATGATAGTTGAAAACACGCAAAATAATGCTAGTGGGGGGGGCGAGTTAAAACTATTTGATCATATAATAGTTCGCAGTTTGGAGAAAGATGAAGCTCCAGAAAAAATGATTACTCAATGATTTTTCAGGGACAGTATAATTGATATAGTAAAAAAACATTTGAAAAAATAAGTGTTTTTTATTTTTTATTTAAAAAACGATCTTTTTGAGGGATCGTTTTTATTTTATTAGTGGAATTTCTAGTCAATTTTCGATGATGGTTTTGTCATCGATTCAATTCAAAATAGTTCAAAGAAAAATTGTGGCATAGCTACCAGTTGGCAGAGAAAATGAGAGAGTTAAATCATTGTTTTCATTTCGCTCATATTTCAGTCATTTTGGTTTAGTCCACAGTGGTCTACGAAATCAGTAGATATTGTACTTTTTTGCGGTTTTGATTCATAAATTTTCAAAATTAGTTTCTTGCAAAAGTTCATTATCTTTTATTCGTGATTTTGTATCCAGTGGAGGAGTTAGTAAGTTAAACCCAAGCATTGGTCCTGTTGGTTGCCGTCATGGCTTGTTTTTTGTTATGTCTACAATCTCTCCGCTCAAGTAATAAGGTTGAATTAAATTTTTTCATTCAAATTCAGCTTTGCATTTTTCATAATTGAAAAGTCAAACTTTTCATTCATTGTAAATTCAGACCTTTGTCTCGTAATTATTGCTATTTACCATAATATCTCATCACAAAAAGATTTGTCATTTTTGTCGTCTTTTGATTGTGTATTCATTGAAGTACATACTAGCATAGGCTTGTAGTTTGAAACGGATTTCGAAATCATCAGTTTTGGATTTTTTATGTCATTTTGAGGAACGAAGTGACGAAGAATCTAAATTAGATCCTTCGTTTTCGCTCGGGATGACATTATTGTCTGATTCAAAAATTTCTTTTGCACGATAAAAGTTTCTGTACCCTTTCCCAAATCTCTGTTTCCCAAAACAGTTTGGAAATCAATTTTTTAATATTTTATCAATATTTGAGTCTATTTTTTCTTTGATTTCTGGGGTAATTTCTTTTTTTGCTTCTAATCTGATTTTGAAGTAATTTCATGCATTTTTTCAGACTGCAAGTGGTTCATTGTGCTGAGCCGTCTCCAAAATTGTAGCTTTTTGGCTCAAAACGTCTAGAAATTTCTGCTCTCATCAAATCCTATTTAATACCTTTTTGTAGATTGAAATTCGTTGCTCAGTAATTCAATTTTTGTCTTTTAATCCGGCTATCCCAAGTTCTTTTCTCTCCAATTTCATAGCATAGCAGAGGTGCTGGACAATGTCCATTGTGTTGATTTCTGTTTTTTGAAAACGAACAAAAAAAACATCTCATTTTCCATTTGGTTTAAATCAGAGTTCTTCTTTGACTATAAAATCTTCTGGCTTTGTCTTGAATTGGAATAACATAATAATTAAGAATTAATAATTAATAATGAATAATTAATAATTAAGGATTTTTGTCTTTTATTCAATGAAGATTTATTTATAGTGTATTTTGTTTTATTATTACTTAAAATAAATGTGAGAAAGAAATATAGAAATTTGAGCTACATATAGGCATTTTAAATGAAATGACTACAAGGTACTTGCAGTAGCAGAGCATACAGAGACTTGAGAGATGTTGGTGATATATCAAGCACTATATTGAGAATTAAAAGTGTTTGCTAGACCCTATGATATGTTTATGAGTGAAGTTGATCACGAGAAATATCCAGAAATTAAGCAGAAATATAGGTTTGAGAAGTGTTAAATTTTTTTATCAAAAAAGGGGCTATTCGCCCCTGTGGGTTAAGATTGATTGAAATTCGTAGCCATTTCCTGAGTTAGACCATAATGAATGGCTCTTCTTTTGTATCTGCGGCTCAGCTTTGAGTTGCCGGTTCGTTTGTAATACAAGAACATGTAATAGAGCATATTTGGTTCATTTTTTCTATGGAAGCTCTCAAATATTTGTTGTATGAGCATTTCATTTCTGATGAAGTTGTCATATGCTGTATTATTTTTACTTTCACAATATTCGTCGTGTAGATGGATGTTTTCGTTGAGTAATCTTATCCATTTATTAGTATCTTCCCATTCATCAGATTTGTCCAAGAAATCTTTTTTCCAAGCGGGGCAACCACCGGAACATCTTTTTTTGTGAGGACAAGTTGAACATTTGGGGAACAGGTCTGGAGTGCCAAATTTATGATCTATGACATTCAATACCCATCCGTTTATGTCGTAGATGGATGAAAACATGTCTAGATTTTCATTGGTCTTGTGGAAAACTGTGCATTTGCTGACCTCCAATTCAGGAGAGACACATAGCGGGCCACCACCACAAGCACATGATTTTATTCCTTCTGGAACGCGTTGGTTGTGTGTGACAAACCATCCAATTTGCTTTTCAGTAAAGAAACAGTAGGGAATTCGGCAGTCCAAGTTTACTTTGATACTATTCGCATGACATTTTTGGATAAATTTGAAGACTTTTGGGGAGAGCTCCTTGTATTGTTCTGGGTGAACAATATTGGGGTTATCGCTACCATATACTGGACTTGCTATAGCAAATCTAAGATGGTCAATCCCAAATTTCTTGGCGGTGTCAATAATTTCATCTCCGTTGAAATCTAAGGATGCAATGTTATATCCTAATCCAACTTGGAAATATTTTTTGTCAACCATTGTTTTCAGATTTTTGATTACAAGGTCGTATGCAGATTCTGTAGCATATGTTTTTTTCTCGTTCAGATTTAAACATATTTCTACATTACCAGTACCGTTTAGCAATTCGAGATTTTCTGTCGGAAAGATTCCACCAGTAAAAATGATGAAATCATCGACTAGTTTTTCTTTGCTGCTTTTGATTTTTTTGATAAGCCATCCTAAATTTTTGTAAAGGAACGGCTCACCACCCATGATGTTCAATTCAGAAAGTGGCCTTTTGATTGATTTTCTGTTTCTTCGAAGAAATTCAATGAATTTGATGGCGTTTTCTTCGGAGAGTTCTGTCCTGCTTTGCATGAATTCTTGAGCAAAGCAATAAGGGCAGTTGTTACCACATTTTTTTGTTACAAATATGTTCATAGTGTTTAGAATTTTGTTGATTTCTTTTTATTTTAGAAGTAAATTATAAACAATTATACGAAAAAGTCAATATTTATAAAAATATAGTTTTTATATTATTCCATATTTAAACTCTACACCATCTCACTCTTTACGAAAAAAAGTAGCCGTTTTTTCTAAATTTACTTTATTCAAATCATATTTTCAAACTCTAATTCTCCTAAGATTAGTCAAAATTCCACCAATTCAAAGTTGTTCTCCTAATCGATGTCAGATTGATCTGATATATGTTCATGATCAGACATACAATTTTAATTTTAAAGTAGGAAAATTGTATTCCAAAATCTCGTATCAATATGTCTTCATGAGTTTATTTTCAATGATTTGATTTCAATTTCTCGCTAATTCATAAAGTTTTTTCCCATCTTTTTTCTTTGCACTAAATGGTGTGAGTGGAAGTTCTCATTCTGGTATGATTGAGTCTAATTTTTCTTTGATTTGTTCAATTGAAACTTTCTTTCATTTTACATTTATTTCTTCAAAATATTCTCGATAGTCCATATCTCGAGTGTCAGATTTTTTGGAAAAATCGATAATAGTTTCATATGTCTTGTCTAATCAAATTAAACTATTTAATTGTTTTGTGTCATTTCAAGTTCATATCAAAAGTAGTCAGGTTGCCATTGGATCCAGTGTTCCACTGTGTCAGATTTTCTTTTCTTTTAGTTCTCTTTTGAGTGCGCGGATGACATCAAAGCTACTGATTCATTTTGGTTTATCTGCGATAATGAGCATAGTTTATATTTAAGAAATAATGATGAATATCTTATAATGAAAATTGATTTATTTGGAATAGAATTTTCAAAATCTCTTGAAATCGTTATAAAAAAATATAATACTATGTTATACAAGGTACTGATAAAATTTAAATATCTAATTCAAACCTTATGTGAGAAGCTGAAAAAATTACCACTCAGATGAAAAAATGAATACTGGAATATCTTATTCTTAGTATTATTTCAAAAGGGGATGTATATGCAAATGATATAATTACAAAGCTAAAAAAAGCAAATCTGATTGTAGTTGAATGAACAATGTATCCCTTACTTTCTCGCTTGAAAACCGAAAAATTGCTAGAATATGTACGAGTTGAGTCTGTTCAATGACCGCCCAGAAAATATTATAGGCTTACAAAGAGAGGAAAGGAGACTTTGGATGTGATGCATCAAGTTTGGAAATGATTGACAAATAGTGTAAATCAGATTGTTAAATAACACTTCGTGTCATTCTGAATGATATAACGAAATGAAGAATCTTAAGTGTATTACATTTTATACCTAAGATTCTTCGCTCTCGCTTAGAATGACAATAAAAAATACTTTTATACTAATTATCCCACAAAAATGACTGAATTAAAGTTTCAATGACAGAAATTTAAAATTGAAGATTCTGCAAAAGATTTTTTGGAAAAATATATTTCTAAAATCAAAAAATATGCTGAATCTCACAATATTTCTGATGATTTGGTAGATGATATTTATCAAAGTATCTTGGAAAAATTGTTTGAACTTAAATGAGAGATTACACAGAAAAAGGTTGTTCAGATTGTTAATTCTATTTGAGAGCCAGAAGAAATTTTTGCAGAAGAGATGGATTTTGAGGCTTGATGAAATGAAAAAAAGTCTGAACAAAATCCAAATTCTCTATATTTTTACGAAAAATTTCAAAAGTGAAAATGGACGAGACCGCAAGATTGAGCGATTTTCCTTTGAGTTTGTAATATGTTTGGGCAAGCGACATGACGAAATGTTTGGTTTTGGAGAGCGTTGGCAATTTTTTGATCTTGGGTATTTTTGGCATGATGACTTCATTCGTTATTTGTTTTTGGATGTTTTTATTACTTATTATTAGCTTTAATTTTTCCAATAAAAGATAAAAATTACAATCATAAAAGCCCTGCAAAATACTTTATTACACAGATTTTGGATATCAGATTTGTAATTTCAAATTCGGTTTCGCGATTTTTTGAATTCTGCAGATGGATAGTGACAAAAGCAATTTCAGCAGTAATCAGATTTTTTTCTAAAATTTTTGGGCCTTTTTGGAGAGTAATCAAGCGATTGTTTTTGGTTTTGTGGTCGTTGTTTTTGATCTTTGTTATTGTAGGTTTGTGAATATTCCTTTATTATTTAATATTTGGGTTTGTTAGATGAAATATTGATTATACAGCGATTTTCCCAGCAATAACAAAATGGGGAGTGATAATGGGGATCGCATCGGCTTTTATGCTTTTATTAGCTTCAATCTGATCCCTTTTCAAGAAAAAGTTTTCAAACAATGTTAGTCTAATTTCGGCGATATGACTTGGGATTTTGGCTGTAATAGTTGCATTTATTAGCGTATGAGAAATGGTAAATACTCTCACCACTTATGACAAAATGCTGACAAAAGAGACTGAAATTGCAGTTTCAAATAGACAAGAGCCAGTATATATTTATATGGATTGACTAGCTGATATTTGAGGTTCTTTACTTGGTCATGGTGGTTTGATAAATCATTCTAGATATGTAAATATCCTTGTTTCAGAAGATGACAACATCAAAGTAGTTTACAATTTTACTTTTAAATGATGAGAAGAGCTGCTGACACAAGTGGTAGAAAATCTATCTGAAATCGAATATGAGTGGTTGAGCTGAAATGTGCTTATTTTATCATTGCAAAACAAAGAATTATTTAAAAAAGTGACACCTGCAATTCCAGTAAGCATTGATATTGATTTGTATATACCAAAAGATATCTCATTTGAAGCAGAAAATTCGTTTATAAATCTGATAAATATGGATTTCCCTTGATGGGCAAAAAAGTATGGGACACACTGATATCGTAATTGTGGAATTATCACTTATCATGAGGAGACAAATAGTTTTTACTGTCCGCTGTCTATGAGTGCTGGAAGTAGAAAATTGATTGTTGAAACGGAATTGAAATCAATGATTGATGAAATTTCTCCTTTGCAATGATCAAATTTTGCTCGAAGTCAGTCTCCAAATAGACAGCAGTATCGATATTTGGATTCCACTAATATACGAAATGATCATCAGCTATTAGCAAAAATCTCAGACAGATTTTTCAACTTTTTCATTGAAATTGAATATAAAATTGATGATGAAACAGGAGAATTTACATTGATTAAGTCAGAGCTGAAAGATATAGAACAGAAATGAGTGATGGATAAAGAGAGGATGGATCAGTATTTATGATGGGAAAATTTGGCGACTTATACTATCAAAACCGCAGAACAAGAAGAATCTCATGAAAAAAAATTGGAAGATAGGATTGATGAATTGGAAAAAAAGATGGATGAAGTTTTGAACTCAATTTGAGAATAAAAGTCATATTATCTTGAAAATGTATTTGTAAATCGTATAATGATATTGATTGATAGTTTTTTATTTTCAATTAACATGTTTTAGAGATAATGGACCCTGTCGCGATACTTGTTTTTTTGTTTTTATTTCTTTTGTCGGCGTTTTTTTCTGGATCAGAAACAGCCTTTATGTCTGTGCCAAATCACAAAGTAGAGGCTTTTTTGAAACAAAAAAAATTTTGAGCAAAAGAGTTGAAAAAATTGAAATCTAATACAGATAGATTACTGATTACTATTTTGGTGTGAAATAATTTGGTAAATACTTTTACAGCTTCTTTTGCTACTAGTATTGCTATCAGCATTGCCCAAAATTTGTGAGCAGGAAGTAGTAGTGGAGCTGTATGAATTGCTACATGAGCAGTGACTTTGTTGGTTTTGATTTTGGGGGAAATTTTTCCAAAAACTTTGGCTACTCGTTATGCTGACAAGATAGCATTGTGAGTATCTGGGATTTACAAGATTTTGCAAATAATCCTTTTCCCAATTATTCGATGTTTGGAAAAATTGATGAAAATATTGCAAAAAAAGAAAGTAGACAACAAAATTACTGATGAAGAATTGGAAGCATTTATTGATATGGGGCATGATAGTGGAGTTTTTGAAGCATGAGAATATGAAAAGGTTAAAAATATGCTAGATTTCTATGAAATTACATGTGAAGAAATTATGACTCCTAGAGTAAAAATAGATTCAATTCCATGTACTATGACAGTAGATGAAGCTATAGAAAAATTACTAACTTTTTCTCATTCTCGTATATTGGTTTATAATTGAGATATTGATCATATGGAGTGGGTTGTGACATTGAGAGAATTGTTGCAAGTCAAAAAAAAAGGTCGTGGGAATTATAAATTATCAGAATTGTCTTTGTGACCAGTAATCAAAGTTCCATTGACCAAACCAATCCATTTTTTGTTGGATTTATTCAAAAAATCTCGTAGACATATTGCTGTAGTTATTGATGAATATGGGTGAGTTGCAGGACTTGTCTCTATGGAAGATGTAGTAGAAGAGGTTTTTGGAGATATTCAGGATGAATTTGATAATGAAGTAGATCCAATTAGGACAGATGGAAATTGATCATTTATTTTTCAATCAGAGGTGAGAATTGATGAAATGTTGGAAAAATTTGAATTGGATTTTGGAGATGTAGATATAGACGAAGCAGAATTTTCATGAGAGACTTTGTGATATTTTGTGATGAGTTATTTTGAGAGATTTCCAAAAAAATGAGATGAAATAAAAATAAATATACAAAAATTTGATGAAGATGAAAATGATGAAAAATATTTATTGCTTAGAGTTTTGTCTGTCAAAGACAATAAAATTTGAGATATAAAAGTTAGCTTGATTGATTAGACTTTTTGTCATTTCGAATTTATACAGCTATGCTGCACAAATGTGAGAAATCTATTTAACATTTAGTGGATTTCTCCCCGTTCGCTTTGCTCAGGGTCGAAATGACATTATTATAAAATTTTCCTTGCTATTTGATAGCTAATTGTTATATAATATCTTTGTATATGTTTTTTATATAATAATTTTTTTTGAAATGGTAAAAGTGGATACATCTAAAGTAAAAAAGTGAATGATTTTGGAAATAGATGGAAAATTGGCAAGAGTTGTTGAGACTGCTCATACTCATATGGGTAGATGAGGAGCTACAGATACATATAAATTAAAAGATATCGTTTCTGGAAAGACAACTATTTTTACATGTAATGCATGAACAGTTTTGGAACAAGCTGAAGTACAAAATAGATCTGCAATATTTCTTTATTCAGCATGAGATACATATACATTTATGGAAAATGATACAGGAGAAATGTATGATTTGGATAGAGAAAAAATCGATGATGTAGTTGATTATCTAAAAGAAAATTTGGATGTATATTTGACAGTATTTAAAGGTGAAGTTTTGGGAGTAATCTTGCCTCCAACTGTAAGTTATGTCATCACATCTACAATGCCTGGTGTAAAATGAAACAGACAACAAGCATGAACAAAACCAGCAACTATCGAAACTGGATTGGAAATTCAAGTACCTTTGCACAAAAGTGAATGAGATACAGTAGTAGTAAATACACTTACAGGAGAAGCTAGTTAATTAAATTTAGCAAATAGCTAATAGCTGATGGCAAAAGAAAACCTTGAGAGAAATCTCGAGGTTTTTTTGTAAAAAAAGTATTTCAAAATTTGACAGAAAATTTTTTTTGAGTATAATTAAAATTAGTCAATGGCTGATAGCCAATAGCTGATAGTTAATGATAAATATCAAAATTGTAGATTACCATTTTTATATTGTAAATGAGTAAATAAAATGTTAGGATGAATTTCAAACACAGATTGAAAATTTGAATCTTCTTTAGATAATGTCTCTGAAGAGTTAGCTTGGGTAAAAAAGCAGATTCAGAGGGAGTTAACTGATTTGCAAAAAGATGTGCAAGAAGATCAAGTGAAAAAAAGTTTTTTTGAAAAAAAGGAGGATAAGATAGTTTATAACATGGATTTAGTAAAGCGATATCTGTCATCTTGTGTGCAAAAAGAAGATTTTCAAATAAATTCAGCAGTAGTAATGGCTGTACAGATATCGTTAGAGTCAAAATGATATGATGTATGAGCGATTGATTGATTATTGAAAAAATCTTCATGAAAGGAGTCAGATACGAAAAAAATAATTAAAAAATTTCAAAAAGAGAATTGATTGAGAGTTGATTGAGTTCCTTGAAAAAATACTGTTAAAAAAATTTTGGAATTATTGTGAAATATTTCTAGCACACCTGAAAAGATAGAAAAGAACAATCCAAAATGAAATGATGATTTAGAAAAAGAATTGAAAAAATTAGATATCAAGCAAGATGATTTGGTTAAGTTGTTTGCGTTGGAAATTTATAGATGAAGAGTGATGTCTGATAATGAAATTGAAGCAAAAGGATATGATTCAAAAGTTGTTCGAGACTTAGTAAAAAATAAGGAAGAGATGGAAAAATTGGATAAAATTATGCCTAAAAATCTTAAACATGAGCAAGTTACTAAAGTCTTAGAAATAGATAATGAAGTTGATGATAATCAAGAAAAACCTGAAGAAAAACCAGTAGAGACAAAAGAAGACAATAATCAAAAAGAATCTTGGGAAACAGCAGATATTTTGATTTGACCAAAATTGAAGGCGACAAATAGAAAGGAACTTTGAGGAATATGATCTTCTATTATGTACTGATTTCAATGATATGGAATGAGAAGTTTTTGATTTTCAAATATGGCATGAAAAAATTCTTGAAAGGCAGATGGGTCTCGATTTGAAGAGGAAAATTGAAAATTAAAAGAAACTTTTATTTTACCTAGATCTGAATTGATAGATTATTGTAAAAATCACAATATAAAAAGTTTTATGTTTTATTTTGGTTGAAATGAAAAGTCAGAAGTTGAACGCCAAAAAGCATTAGAAAATATAGAAAAATGGTGAGAATATTTAGAAAAATGAGGTATTCAGCCAGTATTGGCTACATGTATTTGAGAAGATATCTCACAGCACAAAGATTCAACAGGTAAGGCTTATGTGAAAGAATATAATGCTGCTATTAAGGATATGCAACAGAGACATCCAACACGGTCTCTTATTGATTTTGTGAAAATTGATCAACCAGATATATTTAGACCAAATGATTGATGGCATCCTTGAGACACTTGATATAAACGTATGTGAACTAAGATAGAACAATGTTTTTCTGTTGCAGAAAAATAATTAATTTTTGTTTTCTTTTTTCCATCTATCCAAAATTAGCATAGCGCTGACTGTATCTTCTGCTACATTCTTTTTGAAATTTGAGACGATTTCTCATGCTTGGACACTGGTGTAATCTTCTTGGATGGTCTCGATAGAAATTTTTTCTGTATCGATAATCAGCTCCAAATGTTTGATGAAATCCAATATTTTTTCTTGGGTATCTTTTTGTGTATGAGGAAATCATAGGACAATTTTCCTGATATTGTGCCTTTGGATAATATCTCATAGGTTGAAATATACCATTTTGTCATTTAATAAATATCCTATTGGGAAAGTGATATCTTGATCAAATGGAGCATAAGCAACTCCGATGTATTTGCTTCATCGGTCAATTCACAAGATGTTTTGAGGTTTTACTGTCATTGTTTTCACATTATTGGTTTGATAAAATATTTTGCATCAACAAGTTTTTCTGCTTTTAATCATAATTCTCCGATGTTTGTTTTGTATTCTTGTCATTTATATTTTAAAACAATATTTTCATCTTCACAATTTATATCAATGGTCTCAGCTTCAAAATATTCTTCTTCATGTACTAAATCAAAAAACAATTCATCATTATAATCTATTTCATCTTTTTTTATGGTTTCATAATCTCATTTGGTGAAATCATATAGCCAAACATTTTTCCTCTGTCAGATGTAAATTATTCCTTTATTTGGCAAAATTCATTGATCTACAAAATATTTGAAGAAATCAATTTTTGTAATAGAGTAGGCATCGATTTTTCCATTTTCCAGTGAGTTTAATAAATTTACTGCTAAAGTTCAGACTCTCAAATTAGTAAATCATCATGGTCAATTTAAAATGAAAACTTTGTCAAAATGGTATTGTCTGTATATTTGTACCAATTTTTGTCCTAAAGTATTTTCTATGTCGTTGCGGTTCAAGAGTACTTTTTCTCATTCAATTTCCAAAACCATATTGTCGGTTGATATGTTCAAAAATAACATTTGAAATCTATTACATATTAAAAAATTTTTGTATATCTGGGTCTTTTATCATATTTGGATTTCGCAGAGGCTCAAAAGTGATATCAATATTTATTTCATAATCTGGAAATTTTTCCCAGATAGCATTTTTGCACAATTGCTGTAACATTTCTCACATTGGACAGGCTATAGTGGTGTATGTCATGATTATATTTATAATTTTTTTTTCTACATCACATTTTACATCATAAATGAGTCATAGAGTATACAAATCCACCATTGGGAATTCTGGGTCATATACGGTTTTGAGACAGTCTATAATTTCGTTAGTTAGTTTGTTTTCCATCTTTTTTTTCAAATAAGAATATTTGCATTCAAATAAATATAATTAGTAATATTATCCCTGTGATTTTGGTTCGGCGAGATAAAACCAAAAGCAAAACATTGATTATACAAAAAAATCAAAATAATAATGATAATTTGTAGCTATCTTTTATAGCATCGTCTTCAGATTTTAGTTTGTTGAATAATTTTTGGCCAAACAAAAACAGAAAAAAACTGAGTCATCGAGCCAATACAAAAATTCATAAAAATCCCAAACTGAGTGCTATAATTGGATCTTCATAAACATTTATTGAAGTGTATGTGATTGTCAGTATAGCTATTCACAGGATGGATTTTAAAATAGCGGTAGTATAATAAAAATTTAATTTCACTTGGTTGGTTTATCGGATAAATTTATTTTAGATCGACATTTATGTCTTCTTCTATCTCATTTAAGCTTTCTTCTTTTTGTAAATAATCTAATTCTTTTTCGTTTAATTCTCATTTAGATTCTGCATAAAATGGGTTGTTTCCTATTTCAAAAAATTTGTAGTAAATGATCTCCCAGATTCACAATCATAGTGGCGTGATTCAAAATGCTAATACTGGTGGGATGAGCAATAATAAATACAATTGATTTTGTAGTTCTCATCAGACAGCTGCCACTTTTCGTATTATTCCATAAATTAGCATGATGATTGCCAAGCTCAATGTGTTTCCAATTAGCGATGATGAGCTATAATTTGGATTTTTCATACTTTCCATTTGTTGTGAAGACAAAAATGTGGCAATTATGATATGAAATCATAGTACCATAAATAAAGTATTTAGATTTCCATTAAACATAATGTAGATAAATAGTAGGAAAATGAAAAGGAGTCAATTTGTCAGTAGCAATACTCATATAGTTTTGCTCATATTAAAATATTTTTTGCTAAAAAATAGGCTATACAATCCAGCTACTCATAAATTTCCTATAAATGATGCTAAAAATCATGAAACTATCAATAATAGTGGTAAAATCGGATTTGTGGCAGTGGTGGATTTTACTTCGGTGATTGATCCTCAAATAGCGGTCAAAATTATGAATAGTAATCCAGATATTATGAGTCATACTATGATACCTATAAATACTTTACCAAAAATCTCTCATCATGATGATTGGTTTGGTTTTGCGGTTAATTCTGTTTTGAAGTCTGTCATTTTGATTTTTAAATAATAAATTATTTACATTTTATAGTTTTTAGGCTGGATGAAAATTCATTGCGCTGTTTTTCGTCCAGTGTGGCATAAGATATAATATAAATATCTTGGTCCACTTTCATAAATCAGTTTGTCAAATATATGTTGTACTGATTCATATTGTATTTTCACTGGTAATATACCAGTTTAAATGTATTTTCGTTGCATTTTATTTCTACATTTTTTCATCTGGATATCCTGATGTCGCTTGAATCGATATTGTTTATATTTTCTTTTGCAAAAGTTTCTACATCTTGGTCGCTACCTTGCTTGCTGATTATGATGGACTCGGTAAATTCATCAGCATCTTTTTGAGAATAAATTTTGATTATATTATTTTTTAGCAAGTTGTATCAAAGTCAGTTTAACTCTTTTTTGTTTGCTTCAAATTCTTTTTGGGTATCAAATGTACCAAAAAAGTTTTCAAATTCGTACTGAAAAGTCTCGCTTTGTTTACATCAGTACAAAACTACGGTAGAAAAAAGTAATACTGCTATGACAAAAATCTTTTTGTGCATTAGATAAACATGTATGAGAGAGCTAAAATTACTCCGGTAATGATACCAATTATAAAAGATTTGGAGTAGACTTTTTCGGTATCGTGATTTTGTTTAGATCGTATGTTGGCTACTAAATATCCAATCATAAGTCCAGCTACGATGAGATATCATGGCATGAGTATATTTTTGATTATGTTGTATGCTTGTGGGGATAGTAGCATGTCTCATCTCAAAAAAAAGATTCATACACATATACTCAAGAAAAAAAAGAATCATGTAATAATTTCAAAAAAGTGTTTCATTTTTTATTTTGGATATAAAATTAGTTTTGAGTCATAATATCAATTATCTCATTCATGAGATCTATGTCGCTTTGTGCTAGGTCTGCTCAAGTGCTTTCGTGCTGTCTCAATGTGTTTTGGATACTCTCGTCGTCTAAATAATATCATGGGCATGGTAAAAATTCACAATCTGGTCATCATCTGGAGACATATGTTCAATCGTCGCATTTTTGTATATCTTGTGGACAAGAAACTATTTCTCCTGTATTTTCTTGTGATCCAATTTCGTCTATTAGTGTATTTAATTCATCTTTTGTTTCTTCGTCAATTTCTTGGTTGTTTTGAATTTCGTTTACATCTACTATATTTCAATTTCATCGGTTTGGACTACACTCTCCGTGATAGTATGCTCGTTCTTCGCAAAAACTACCATCTGAAAAATTGCATTTTCATCGCTGTCATCAGCTATCTGGTACGATTTCCAGACTACCGCCATTTTGTTCACAAAAAAGGGATGCGGGATTTGGTGCTTGGTTTTGATTGTTTATGTTTTGATTGGCACATCATGCAAGTAGAAGCACAGATGCCAGCAGAAGAAATTTTTGTTTCATTTTTGTATATATAAAGTAAATCATTTAATTGATAATATTTTTGGATGAAAAATCAAATGGAAATACAAAAAAGGGAAGGCAAAAAACCTTCCCTGAAAATGGCAGGGTGAGTGCCTCTGGGTCAACTTTTCATAGCTGTCATCACGACGGTTTCCAAGTTGACGGCAGTCACCAATACAATTGTCGGTGCAATTAGCAAAAACCGAATTACAAAACCTAACGGTTATGATAATATATTTTTTGGCTTGAAAGTCAAGTCTTTTTTTATGGAAATTTAGGAACGGTGTCTGGATGATAATATTTTATCTGATGAGATAATCCAAATCTCCTGCAGAAAAAATGGTGACGATTTCATTATTTTGTGCGTTGTTTATGATGTTTTTTACATCATCGATATCAGTCAGATATTTTCAGCCACAATTTTTGGCAAAAATATTTCACAATTCAGTGACTGTATTGGCATTTTGGATGTTTAAGTGCTGAAAATTTGCCAGTTGTTCGTCCAAATTTTCTCTGGCTGCATAAATATTGTAGATATAGATGTTGTCAAATTTTTTCAGACTTTCTGAAAATTTGTTTCGTTCTCTCAAAATCCTATTTATTTGGTGTGGCTGAAAAATGGCAATAAATTTTTTGTCTGGGAAATACTGTTTGAGTGCTTGGTGACAAAGTGTGATAGAGCTGGCCATATGCCCATAATCTGAAAAAATCATAGCTCAATTTTTGTTTTCTCTCAAAAATTCTAGTCTCCTCCAAAGTCAGCCAAAATTTTGGATTGTCTCTTTTAATTTTTCGCTGTCTGTATTTGGGTTTAGTGTTTTGATAATTTCAAAAACCAAAGATCAGTTTTTGTCGTTGTGTTGACCAAAAATTTTTTTGAAATCAAAATGTGTGGTGGAAATCTGTTTAATTCATGAGATATCCAATTTTTCTGTAGAAATTGTAGTGTGCTTGATTTTGCTTGTCCGCTCTCTAAAAGCATCGGTGTAGTCTTGTAAATCTCTATAATAATCTGTGTGATCCAATTCTATATTTGTAATGGCTCAAAAATCTGTATCCAGTAGCAGAAAATGCCTTTTGTACTCGCAAGATTCTATGATAAAATAATTTTTTTTGATCAAAGTGTAGTCCAGTCATTTTCAAGTGAAAATGTAATCAAAAATATTTTTTAGTTCTTGTTTTTTATTTTGATTTAAAAGATAATTATTTCAGTCCAAATCTGGGACGAGAGCCCCCACAATACCAAGTCACAAATCTGGCAAATGGTGTTTGGCGGTATGTATTAGCATAGCTGTGGTGCTACTTTTTCCGTTTGTCCCTGCAATTCAGATGGTAGTGAAATATTTGCTAATTTCTCACAAAAACTGAAAATAATTTCAGATAAATCTCATCTGTTTTGGAGTCCTTTCGTAGTTTTTTGCTGTTTGAACTTCTGGAGAATTTGCACAAGCCTCGGAGTAAATGACATGATCAAAAAGTCAAACTTTGTATTTATTTTGTCAGATCAAGACTTTGATTCATTTGTTTTGGAGTTTGTCGGTCAGCTCGCTTTGGTTGTTGTCTAGGCAGATCAGCTCTCTGGTATATCAAAGATCAAATAAGATTCCTGCAACTGCGGACATTCCGGTTCCACCTGCTCAGACAAGGACGATATTTCAGTTCATAAAAAAATTTTTTGTGAAGTAAAATTAGTTAGTTTATAAACAATATGAGACAAAAAACAAGTTTTTGGTATGAAAGTGAAAAAATGAAAAATTTTTCTTGATTTTTTATTTAAAAAGATTATTTTGTGTGTGCCAAAATAGTGATATAAAAAATTTAATGTATAGTTAAGTGACATGATTGGGCAATTAGATTTGCACTGTATTATTTGTCATTTGACTATAATATCACTAGTTTGGCGACTATGCAAATTTAGTTGCCTTTTACTTTCTAAACAATAACAGACAAATGAAAAAAAGAAAATTTTTACTTGCATTGTTTGCATGAATGCTGGTATTGGGCTCTGTAAATGCAGCAGCGACAATAGAGACTATTGAAGCACCAAATGCACCAGGGTATAGTTGACTAAAATTTGATGATGGAAATTGAAATGTGATTATGTTGTTGGATAGAAATGTATGAGCAACAAAGAGCGGTACAGTATGTAGTGCTACAGACACATGAGCATGTGGATACCACTACCAACGATGAAACAACTATTGATTCGCTCATCCAGGAGTAAATGGTAGCGATTCAATAACGACTTCAGCAGTAAACTGACAAACAGACGCTAGTAGTTATTGACCAAATAACCCATATAGCAGTGGTACATTTTATAAATGATATTCTAATTGGTCAAGTGTAAGAAATGATAATTTACGATGATGAAGTGGAGATAATGCAGATAATGGATATGGATTGACATCAGAAAATCCAATAACAGGTAGACAGTGACCATGTCCAGATTGATATCATGTACCAAGTGCATGAGAATGGAATCAATTGTTTACGCTATGGTATAATGCAGAAAAATGATGAAGCTTGACTACATGAACATTAAATTTCGAAAGTGAAAGTTGATTGTGAACAGCATTTAAAGAGGCATTTTATATCCCTTTTGCTGGCTGCCGCTACGACACCAATGCCGGCGTCTACAATTTGGGGTCCGCCGCCTCCTTGCGGTCTTCGTCGACTGCCGGCACCAAGGCTCGCTACTTCTACTGGGATGCTGGTCGCATCAACCTGGGATCCAGCGATAGTCGTGCCTACGGCTTTTCTGTCCGCTGCTTCTATGATTCCTACCTTTTCACTCAGTTCTCAAGCCTTCTTGTAAGTTTCTGGGATGAAGATGGAACAAGTCAAATCTGGTCTGGAGAAGTAGAATCTGGGACTGTCCTTGCAGACTCTGGGACTGTCACAGCTATCCTTTCAGGATACGAGAACTCAAAGACAGGATACAGCTTCAACGGTTGGTTCATCAGCTGAACAGACACAGCGATCAACCTTTCAGACCCTATCACTACATGACTAGACCTTGTAGCAAGCTGGGAAATAGATACATACAATCTTTCAATAGAGTTGGATGGATGAACACTGGAAGCATGAGAGACAAATCCTACAAGCTATAATGTAGAAAGTGAAGATATTACACTCAAAAATCCAGTGAGAGAATGATATACATTTGCATGATGGACATGAACAGACTTAGCTACACCAGAAGTTGCAGTGACAATAGCAAAATGAAGTACATGAGACAGAGAATATTTTGCAAACTGGACAGCAAACGAGTATAGTATCACATTCAAAGACTGAAGCTGAACAGAGACAGATGTAGTATGGACATGAAACTATTGAGATACAGTGACAGCAACTTATCCAAGCTGGACAAAAGAATGATATACAGGAAGTTGGGATACAACAATTCCAGCAACAGTCCCAGCAGAAAACACAGTAATCACGATGACATGGACAGCAAACCAATATACAATCACATTTGACACAGACTGATGATCAGCAATCAACCCAATCACATGAAACTATAATGAACCAATTACAGCACCAGCAAATCCTACAAAAGCAGGGGCAGTGTTTGATAGCTGGAGTCCAGCATTTCCAGATACTATGCCACTTGGATGAGCAACTTTGAAAGCTATCTGGAGAAATGCCTTGAGTGGTGGATGATGATGAGGTGGATGATGAGGATGAAGTAGTAGTAGAACTAAAGACAATTGTCCAAATGGAGATTATTCAGATAGTTTATATGATTGAACATGTGGAGTTATACCGTCATCCTGAACCGAAGGTGAAGGATCTATAGACGATAATAAAGATTCTTCGTCGAATGACGACAATTTGTCATCCTGAGCAAATGCGAAGGATATAGATTCCACAGAATGACTAGAAAGTAATGAATTACAAACAGCCTACGAACGAGCATATGAAAACTGAATCACCACAATGGATACAGTAGAAAAAGCTGATTTGAACGGAAACTTGACTAGAATCGCTATGGCAAAGATGCTCAGCAAATATGCTATCAATGTCCTTTGAAAAAAACCAGTAAGCACAATCGTCCCAAAATTTAATGATGTTTCAGGAAAACTTGATGCACAGTATGACAATGGAGTAAGTCTAGCATACCAGCTATGAATTATGTGAATCAATATGCCAAACAATAATTTCAGACCATTTGATTTGGTGAGTAGGGCAGAATTTGTGACGGCATTATCTAGGATGAAATATGGAACACCAGACGGAGAATATGCTGGAACAGCAG
>CAMVSQ010000005.1 GCA_947170225.1 uncultured bacterium
AATATATCTGGAAAAAACACCAACACTACCAAAATTAAACTCAAATATGCAAAAATTCACATCAAAGTTGGTACAGGTCACCTAACTCATTTCAAATCTGCTCACGGTCTATCCAGTACTTTTCATTTTTTGAAAATAAACCATCCAGCAACAAAAATCAAACATATAAACAAAAATGAAAATATATATTTTAATGTCATCACGAGCATAGCAAAGGATATAAAAGTAATATAAACATAATCAAAGAATCAATCTTTTCAAGATATTTTAAATACCACACAAAAGACATATTCACAAACACTTGACATAAAACAAAAAATCTATATAAAGATATATAATAACAAAACATCAAATGATATGAATACAAAAATCTTAATTGTTGACTGCTCAAAAACAGCAATACAACAAATTAAACAAGTAGTTGAGACTGTTGGAGAGTTCTCAATCCTCGAGTATTTAACCAAGTCTCTGACAAGAAAAGAATGCGACTATACAATTATGGAGGTCCAAAAATTAGTGGAAGAAAACCATCCCTCCATTATTATAACTAGGATTGCATGGCCAGGATTCAACGGACAAGGATTTAGATTATCCGCAAGAATCAAGCAGAAATTCCCAGACATCATAATTATTGGCATAAACGATATAAACGATGCCATATTCTTTTGGGAGGATTATGAAAGAAGAAAAACTTGTTGCAAAATGGACTATATGGTAAGACAGACTGAAGAAGAAGAAGAAATCCACCATATACTTACTACATTTTTGCTCGAGCTAAAAAACCGTTTTCAAAAGCAATTAATGTAAAATAAAAAAAGTAAAAACAAAGAACAAAATATCAACAATATGGAAAAATCAACTTATGAACTTTCACGAGAAGTTGTAAACCTCAGAGAACGGGTTGTACAACAACAAGAAAATGCCTTGAAACAAGCAAAAAAAATCACTAGATCCTACTTTTTGATCTCTGTCGTATCTGTTTTGATACTATTTGCTATGGTGATGTTTTGGAACCACTATCAAGTTTACTACAAAACAATCTACATTGTTATCATGGTAATAATTAATACTGTGGCACTGATAACTGGAAAGATGTTTTCAATATGGTGCGAAAAAGAGAAAGGACACCAACATAAGGTAAATATCGAGAAGATTCAATTAGAAGAAGCCAAAGAAGAATTACACGAACTGTGTGAAAAAATGTAGTTCTCAAAAAGCATTCATCGTTTATGGATGCTTTTTTCGTGATAAAAAACTCATTGAATTAATTTTATAATAACAGAAACACACTCTATTTTCCATAAAAGGTGTCAACCAAAAATTTTTTATTTGTCAGACTGCGTTGAAATTACTAATATAAACATGCCAAAGCAGTCCAATAGAATCGGATATAATCACGGAGTACTCCGTGATGACTCTGGACGAAAGTGGCCCACCGGAGGCACAAAAACAAAAAATCCTCCACCACTTTGTGGTCCCTCCCGCTTTGCGAGGACTCTCGATTCATCGGAGCCTCCATTAAAAAGGAGGACAAAAACAAATAAAAACTCATTGAATAATAGCACAAAATCATTAATTTTTAATCATTAATTTTTAATTATTAATTAATTCCATGGATACATTGGACTCATTACAGCAAGAATCTCAAGAACTCAAAGTCTTTCTAGCAGATATCACTCCAAAAAATTTGCCAAAAGAAATTTTGGAAGATAGGATGAATGAATTGGAAAATTTAGTCGAAACATTTGGTGGAATTGTAATTTTGACCAAAGTCCAAAAAAAAGACCAACCAGACACCAAAACTTATATTTGACCATGAAAATTGGAAGAAATTACCAGAGAAATGATTAGATCATGAGCAAATCTGTTGATTATTTGAAATGTTTTAAAACCTGGACAAATTTTTGAAATAAATGAATATCTCCGTGCAGAAAGCGAAAAAGCATGATTAAAAGAACATATCAAGGCTTGGGATAGAATCGATCTAATTTTAAAAATTTTTGATAAACATGCAGATAGTGTCGAAGCAAAACTACAGATAGAACTTGCTGCCATCAAGCACATGTGACCCAGAATTTTTGGTATGTGAATGGAGCTAAGTAGACAGTGATGAAATAGCGGATGATGAAGTGGTGCTACAAGGTGACTTGGAGAAACCAATACAGAAAGGATGAAAAGACACTTAAAAGACAAACAGCAAAAAATCAAAGATAAACTAAAAGAATTTGAGAAAATGAGAAATTTGCACAGACAAAGCAGAATCAAAAAATGATTGCCTGTAATTTGAATTGTCTGATATACAAATGCGGGTAAATCTTCACTTTTAAACGCTATGACAAAAAAATGAGTCCTAGCTGAAAATAAACTTTTTGCGACACTTGGAACAAATGTGTGAAAAATGTACGTCTTCACAGACCCAGAAAAATGAATTTGAAAAGAAGTGCTTTTGAATGATACTATTTGATTTATTCGCGACCTACCACCAAAATTAATCGATGCTTTTTCTAGTACTTTGGAAGACAGTATAGAAAGTAAATTCTTACTACACATCATAGACGCTTCAGACCCTTTTGTATCTGAAAGGATAAATGTAGTAAATGAAATATTGGACGATATCTGAGCAAATCAACCAAGAATCATGATTTTCAACAAAATTGATTTGATAGACCAAGAAAAATTAAACGAACTAAAAAATACCTATAAAGATCAAAATCCAATTTTCATTTCAGTTCACAATGAAATTTGACTTGAAGAACTCAAAAACATTATTGCAAAATTGGTATAGAAAAAATTTAGTATAACAAAAAAGGATGACTATTTTGCCATCCATTTTTAATTCTTTATTATTTTTACGGTTTAATCCTATTGTGATACCTTGGAAATGGAATAGCTTCACGTATATGCTGCAATCCACAAATCCACATTACCAATCTCTCCAATCCATAACCAAATCCAGATGTTGTCACTCATCCATATTTTCTGATATCTAGGTACCATTCATAGTCTTCCAATTTATATCCGTGATCCAAAATCTTCTTTTTCAAAGTTTCATAATCTCCAATTCTCTCTGATCATCCTATAATTTCTCCATATCATTCTGGAGCCAAAAGATCTGCACATTTTGCAGTTCATGGATGTTTTGGATCTTCTGGCATATAAAATGCTTTTATTTCAAGTGGGAAATTTGTCACAAATACTGGTTGCTCATATTTGGTCATAAGTAATGTTTCATCATCTGCTCACAAATCGTCTCAATCTTTGATATCAGATCCCATTGCTTGCAATTCTTTTACTACTTCAGCATGAGTTTTGCGGATAAATGGCTTTTGAATTTTTTCCAATTTGGAAATATCTCTACCAAGTATTTCCAATTCTGCTCTCTTGTTTTTCAAAACTCTCTGGACAATATAGCAGATCAAATCTTCTTGATAATCCATATTTCCATCGTTGTCTGTAAAAGCTTCTTCTGCATCCATCATCCATAATTCATTTAGATGCCTCCTTGTCTTGCTCCTTTCAGCTCTAAATACTGGCCCAAAATCATACACATTTCTGTGTCATGCAATAGTGGCTTCTATGTACATTTGTCATGTCTGGTTTAAATACATAGTTTCTCAGTTTGTATGTGTAGTTTCGTATAGTGAAGTACTATCCTCAGCACAAGTAGAAGTAAATATAGGAGAATCTATTTTTGTGAAATCATTTTCTTTCATCCAGTCGTATGTGGCATGTACAATTTCATCTCTAACTCTTTGGATAGCTCGTTGAGATTTTGATCTCAAATACAAATGTCTATTGTCAAACAAAAATTCTACTCCATGCTCTTTTTGTCCAAGAGGATAATCTTTTGCCACACTAATTATTTCAAAATCTTCTGTCTGGATTTCATATTCATCTTTTTTTGGATGTTTGCTTACAGTTCATGAAATTTTGATTGAAGATTCTATACCACAATTTTTTAATTCATTAAATTTATTTTCTCATATATTTTTTTCTTCTACGATACATTGGATGTATCCAGTTCCATCTCTAAATTCTACAAAACCAATTTTCCCAGAAAATCTGATATGCACTATCCAACCTGCTAAATTTACTTTTTTTCATACATAATCAGCATCAATTTTTTTTATCAAATCCATTTTGATTTTCACAAAAAATAAATATTACAGATATATAATTAGCAATATAAAAACAAAATTCAAACAATTTTTTCAAAAATAAAATAAACATAAAAATTTAGGTATGTATAAGGGTTGTCTTGTTTGTCTATTTTTGTCCAATTTTGTATTGAAAAATGCAAGGAATATCATATAAGTATGATTTACATGACGAAAATTTTGTCTGTATACAGTTTTGTTAATATTTATTTTTTAAATAAAAGACGAATGTGATTGTTTTGAAACAAAAGATCAACCAAGTATGTCTACTCTTTTGCAGAGGGTAAAGGAGTTTGAAAAGACATTTTGGGTTGAAAATGAGCAAATTTGGCCGAAATGAAATCTTTAGGATTACCTATTCCTGACTGATTTACTATTTCTACAGAAACTTGTGATATTTACTACAAAAACGACAAAAAGTATCCACAAGAAGTATTGGACCAAATAGAAGATCATTTGCAAAAATTGGAAAAAACTATGTGAAAAAAATTGTGAGATGCACAAGATCCACTGTTGGTTTCAGTAAGATCAGGAGCTGCTGCTTCTATGCCGTGAATGATGGACACAGTATTAAATCTTTGATTAAACGATGCTAGTGTAGTTTGATTAGCAAACAAAACATGAAACGAAAGATTTGCTTGGGATAGTTATAGGAGATTTATACAGATGTTTGGAGATGTAGTAATGTGAGTAGAGCATCACTTATTTGAATCAAAATTGCAAAGCGTAAAAGATGAAAAATGAGTAAAAGACGATACTCAGCTAGATGTAGACGATTTACAAAAAGTAGTTTGACTATACAAAGAAGCTATCAAATTATCTACAGGAAAATTGTTTCCAAACGATCCTAGAGAGCAACTACAAATGGCTATAGATGCTGTATTTGGTTCTTGGAACAACGAAAGAGCTATCATTTATAGAAGGATGAATGATATCAAATGATTGCTTTGAACAGCTGTAAATGTACAATCAATGGTATTTGGAAATATGGGAGAAAATTCTGGTACATGAGTTTGTTTTTCCAGAAACCCATCTACATGAGAAAATAAATTTTATGGAGAATTTTTGATGAATGCACAGGGAGAAGATGTGGTTGCATGAATCAGAACTCCAAAAAAGATTGATGAATTGGCAAATATTATGCCAGACTGCTACAAAGAATTGGTAGCTATATACAAAAAATTGGAGCAGCACTACCACGATATGCAAGACATGGAGTTTACTATCCAAGAGTGAAAATTGTACATGCTACAGACTAGAAGCTGAAAAAGGACAGCTGCCGCAGCTATCAAAATGGCAGTAGATATGGTACACGAATGATTGATCGACGAAAAAGAAGCTGTAATGAGAGTTTCACCAAGCCAATTAGATACTTTGTTGCACAAACAAATCGATCCTAGTGCAAAAAAAGATGCAACACTTTTGGCAAAATGATTGCCTGCATCTCCATGAGCTGCTGTATGACAAGCTGTATTTACAGCTCAAGACGCTCACGAATGGAGAGAAAAATGAAAAAAAGTTATTTTGGTTAGATTGGAAACATCTCCAGAAGATATCCAGTGAATGGTTGCTTCTCAAGGTATCTTGACAGCCAGAGGTTGAATGACATCTCATGCTGCTGTAGTGGCTAGATGAATGTGAAAATGCTGTGTATCTGGATGTTCAGATATCCAAGTAAACGAACACGAAAAATCATTTATAGTAAACGGAAAATTGTTTAGAGAATGAGATGTAATTACGTTGGACTGATCTACATGAGAAGTATTCCAATGAGAATTAAATACTATCGACCCTGATTTGTCTGGAGATTTTGGTACACTAATGTCTTGGGCAGACAAATTCAAAAAATTACAAATCAAGACAAATGCAGATACTCCTAGAGATGCTGCAAAAGCTATCGAATTTGGAGCTGAATGAATCGGACTTTGTAGGACAGAACACATGTTCTTTGAAGAAACTAGAATCCAAGCAGTTAGAGAGATGATAGTGGCAAAAGAAACTCCAGAAAGGGTAAAAGCATTGGCAAAAATCGAACCATACCAAAAACAAGATTTCGTTGACTTATTCAAAATATTGGAGTGAAAACCTATGATAGTTAGATTGATAGATCCTCCTTTGCACGAATTCTTGCCTCAAGAAGAAAAAGATATTGAGTATGTTGCTCGTGAAATCAATGTATCAGTAGAAGATCTAAAAGCTACTATCGCAGATTTACATGAATTTAACCCAATGCTTGGATTTAGGTGATGTAGATTGGGAGTTAGATACCCAGAAATCACTCAAATGCAAGCTAGAGCAATATTCAAAGCTGCATTGGAAGTACAGTGAGCTCAACCATGGATCGAAATTCCTTTGGTTGGAAACGCTGTTGAATACAAAATTTTGAAACAAATTATTTTGGATGTAGCAGAAGAATTATGAGTAAATGGTAGAGTAAACTACAAAATCTGATCAATGATAGAAGTACCTAGAGCAGCTATCACAGCAGACCAATTTGCCGATGAATGTGATTTCTTGTCTTTTGGTACAAACGACTTGACACAGATGGGATGTGGATTCTCTAGAGATGATGCTGGTAAATTCTTGAAATTATATGTAGAAAAATGAATTTACGAAAAAGATCCATTCCAAAGTATAGACCAAGAATGAGTAGGACAGCTAATGCAAATCTGTTTGGAAAAATCTAAATCTGTAAATCCAAATATACATGTATGAATCTGTGGAGAACATGGTGGAGAACCTGCTTCTGTAGAATTCTGTCATAGAATTGGATTAGATGAGGTTTCTTGTAGTCCATATAGAGTGCCTATCGCTAGATTGGCTGCTGCACAAGCTGCAATCAAAGATATGAAATAAATTTTGAATTTACTTAATTAAATTAGAAATTATGAAAAAATTATTTGTATTTTGAACTTTATTTGCTTTGGTTTTGTTTGTAGCTGGATGTAATAAATGATTTGATCCAGACCCAGACTTTGAACCAACTCCAGAAATGGAAGAAATGGCAAAAATGGCTCAATAAATCATATAAAAAAATAATATTTTTAGAGGGGAAAAACAAGATTCCCCTCTTTTTTTAGCCTGATTTTTCTAGTATAAAAACTACACTTCATGCAATTTCACTGCAAGCTACTCAAAAGAGCTGGTCATTTCGAAAAAGCATAGCAACGAGAAATCCAATTCTTTGTCATTTCACATCCCGCTTTAGCGGGTGAGAAATCCACTAAACGATCTACGGATTTCTCGCTAGACAAATCCCCAACCTCCTTTTTATCAAGTTTACTCCGCCATACGGGGTTTCCCCGCTCCATGGAACTATTGACTATAATCCAACTTTCCCTTGAAATATATTTTTGTTTCAATATCTTGAAAGATATGATATCCATCCAAAATGGGCTTTTTTAGTTGATTTCCAAAAAAAATGTCGTTTGTAAAAGAAAAACTTACATCCATAAAATCTTTTTTCAAAAAAATTTTCACTCGAATATGGAAAAAAAAATGGTGGACAATACCATCTATAATTGTAATATTAGTAGCTATCGTGCTAATTTTCAAAAAAACATGAAAACAACCACAAAATGAAATTTTTGTCAGCAATGACCATGTAGTAGCTTTGTGATCAGTACAAAATGTGATTTCTCTGATGTGATCTACACAATTTGCCAATGCTCAAAAATTGACTTTTGCAAACAAATGAAAAGTGACTAGTATAAAAGTAAATATTTGAGATGAAGTAAAAAAATGAGATGTTTTGGCTACCATCAGTACAGATACATTGGACGCAGAAGTAGAAAAAATGAAAAAAAATATAAAAAACCAAGAATTAAAATTGAAAAAAGCTTGATGATACGACAAAGAGCTAGATATCCTAAAAGCCCAATACGCATATGATACTCTAGTAGTTCAGCAGCAAACTCAACCAAAAGAACAAAATTTGGATCTAACAAACAAAGAATTTGAATTGCAAGAAATGGAAAAACAGATAAAAGAAAGGCAAGAAAAGCTAGACCAAATGCAAACAGAATACAATAAGTTGGTATCTTGATGAGAAAAAACAGAAAATCTCATAGCTCTATACTCTGGAGAACTAAAAAATAGAAATATGGAACTAAAATCTATCATCAGATGATTTGCTGACGATGCCAAATCTCTACAATTACTACTTGACTGATATGATCGTATCATAGGTATGACAGAAGCATACTCTATAGCTACACCATATATCCAGATAGATGATGAATCAGCATTAAGTAAATCAAAAAAACAATTTTGGATAGTAAAAGACTGCCTAACTACTCTGGAAAATCTAAATAAACAATTTGGAGACAAAAGTTTGGATGAGATATCCAAAGACGAAATCAAATCTGGAGCAATCGTTTACAAATTACTATGAGATACTTTTATTGAACGATGAAAAATCAATTACGATATGTTTATGGACAATAGTGATGCTTTTTCTAGAGCCGATACAGAAAATTCTACTACTTATGGTACGCAATACCAGTCCAGATGATATAAATACCAAGATCAATACTCTTCTATCATAGACAAATTAGACAATATAAAAGATTTGGATTCTTTGCAATGAGAATCTTCAGATTTGTTAAAAAGATATGTCATGGATCTAGTAAAATTACAAAATGACTACGAAAAAGCTAAATTGGAACTAGATACTTTCAAACAAAAATCAGAATTGGACAAATTAGAACTAAATAATAAAATAAAAAATGCTCTACAAGATCTGTCCGATGCCAAAAATTGAGTTTCTCAAAACGAAGAATTGGAATTGCTAAAAAATGACTTAGATAGTCTAAAAGTAGATTTGGAGACTCTCATGAAAAGATATGATGAATACAAAATTATAGCCAATTTTGACTGAATCGTGACAAAAATAAATATGCAGATTTGAGACAATATAGATTCTTCTTCATCTCAAGAGCAACAATATATTTATGTAGAAACTCCTAATTTGCTAGAAGTAAATTTGAGTGTAGACCAGATAGATATTGTCAAAATTTCTGTTTGACTACCTGTAGAAATTTATTTGGATGCTTTTCCAAATTCTGTATATACAGGTACTTTCTACGAAGTAGACACTATGCCAGATGGTGGAGGTGAATACTGATGATCTTATAAAGCAAAAGTAAGATTTCAAAAAAACAACAGCGAAGAAAGAATTTTGTGATGAATGAATGCAAATGTCAGGATTATTGTGGATGAAGTAAATGATGCTATCGTCGTACCAAATCCAGCTATAGTAGAAAATGAAAATTTTGAAAAAATAGTTCGTTTGCAAACATCAAATGGAAACTGGATTGATCAAGTGATAGAAACTTGACCATCAGATGATATAAATACAGTTGTCACTTCATGACTAAAAGAATGAGATGTGATAAAATGATTGTATATCACGGATGATTCTATGTCAAGGATGGGATTAGGTCAAGAAAATAATGGTGACGATGATTTTTATATGTGGTATTAATCTAAATGACAGATTTCATAGTCCTCAAATGAATTACTAAAACATATGGCTGAAAAGATATGGAACCCGTACACGCTCTCAGAGGAGTAGATTTGGTTATCAAAGACTGAGATTTTACAGCAATCATGGGACCTTCTGGATGCTGAAAATCCACACTGATGAATATAGTATGATTACTAGATGTCCCTAGTGAATGAAAATATATTTTGCGTGGAGAAGAAGTAAAACATTTGAATACAAACCAACAATCACTCATCCGTAGAAACAATATTGGATTTATTTTTCAGTGATATAATTTGCTAAAAAGGATTTGTGCACGAGAGCAAGTTGCACTGCCTTTGTCTTATATGTGAATTTCTCCATCACAAGCAAAAAAAAGGAGTTTTGAAGCTTTGGAGATGGTTTGACTAAAATGAAGAGAAAAGGCAATGCCAAATCAATTGTCTGGATGACAGCAGCAGAGAGTCTGTATTGCTAGAGCTTTGGTGACAAATGCTGGTCTAATTTTGGCAGATGAACCCACATGAGCTCTGGATTCAAACACTTGACTAGAATTGATGGAGCTTTTCAAAAAATTAAATGCTGAACAAAAAAGGACAATCCTTTTGATTACTCACGATGCAAATGTCGCCTCTTTTGCAAAAAATATAATCCATATGAAAGATGGTCAATTTGACCAATAATTTTACTTTTGCTTTGTTATAAATATGAGATTTTTTTCCTATATCACTACAGCACTAAAAACCATAATAGCAAACAAAATGAGATCTGGACTGAGTATGCTAGGTATCATAATATGAGTAATGTCTGTAGTCGTGATGATGGCAATCTGAAAATGAGCAGAAATACAGATGTTGCAGTCCATGTGAGATATGATGAAAAATCGTATCAGTATCAGACCAGGTGGTGGTTATAGTTCTTGGGATTATGAAAACAACAAACCATGAAAATATATCAAAAAAATCACATTTGATGAACAGTTGGTCTCTTATATACAAGAATATTTTCCAGAATTGAGTGGAAAAGTAGAATACTCTAGTAGGATAAAAAATTACTCTTCTATAAGATTTGGAAGTTTTGATGTTTATGGAGAAGTAATATGAGTCCCTACAAATTTTTTTGACCTACAAGAACTAGAAATACAAAAATGAAATATGCTCTCTGCCAAAAATTACTCAAATCAAGATTTGGTAGCTGTCGTCTCAAATGGTTTTTTGAAAGATTTGGAAAGAACCAGCCAAAGATCTCAAAAAAAGATTGATTTCAATAAAATAATTGGCTCAAAAATTAGAGTTTCAGGAAAAGAACTGACCATAGTTTGAATTTTGAAACAAAAAGAAGAATGGGAATGATCTATGATCTACATCCCCATCACTACCATGCAAGAAAGGATAAATTACAACAAAAATATATCAGATATGGTCATACACCTTGATCCAAGCATGGATAATCAACTACGACAAGATAGGATTACATACTTATTGTTAAAAAAATACAATTTTACTGACAAAAAAAGTGCAGGATTTAATGTATATAGCAATGCTAGATTTGCAGATGAAATGAAATCTGGAATCAAAACAATGAATGCCTTGCTCATAGCTATTTGAGCTATATCTCTACTTGTATGATGAATTTGAGTCATGAATATTATGCTAGTTTCTGTGACTGAAAGGACTAGAGAAATCTGAATCAGGAAAGCTATTTGAGCATTAAATCGCGATATTATCGTACAATTTTTGGTGGAATCTGTAATCATAGTCATCATATGATGAATTATCGCTATATTTTTAAGCTATATTGCAGTATATTTCATAAATAAATTTTTGTCAAACGCTACAGGTTTCAGTGCTGTGATAAATGTGGATGTAATATTTTTGGCTCTGATTTTGACTACTTGAATATGAGTTGTATTTGGTATTCTCCCAGCTAGAAAAGCTGCAAAACTAAAACCTATCGACGCATTGAGATTTGAATAAAAATAATTATATATTAAAAATAATCTTTTATATACAAAATTTTTTACATGAAAAAGTTTTTGATATTTTTGCCTATAATAGCAATCATTACTGGATGCAAAATTTCTATAAATTTTGACTGAGCTATGCTAGAAAGATTTACAAACAAAATTTCATATCTGTATGCAAATTGCCGATCCGATATAGAGTGATTACAAGAAACTATGACTCCAGAATCTATTGAATCTATGGACCAAACTTGTGCTGCATCTATCAAAGCAATCACAAAAATTAGAAAAAAAATAGAAAAATTAAAATGAAGAATATGAGAAAATGAAACTTTAAACGATCTTTTGGACAAAGTTGACGAAATAATAAACTCCTTACAAAATACAAAAGACCAAATTTCAGATATTTCTACAAACTACGGACAATGAGATCTTTCGACTTTACTTGATCAACTAAATTGACAAAATTTAATCAATAATTTGGAAAATTTAACCAAAGATTTTGGTAAATAATTATATTTTACATCCACATAATCGACATTTTGAAAAATACAATCAAAAAATTTATAATATATACCTTACTTTTGTCCATTTTTTGCATAATTTTTTTCTTTGTTATCAAACAATACGATTTTGACTGAAATACATTAAATTGGATCATATCAAATAGATATTATCTAATTTTTTTGGTTTTATCGATAGATATCTATCTTTCTTTGTATTGAAAACAAGACAGTAAATCAAAACTTATTTCATACTTTTTATTACTCATAAATTGTTTGTATTTATTATTTTTGTTTATTGTATGAAATATCTGACTAGACCAGACACTATGACTAATTATACTATGATTTTTGATTTTGTGATTTGCTGGAATATACATGAAAAATCGATTTTGATACACAATAATATCAATTTCTATTATTTGAAGTTTGATTATTTTATTTTTGTGAAGTATCCCACTATTTGATCAGTGACCAGATATTTCCTGATTTGAAAAACAATTTAGTCCAAAATTGCTTATATATTCAAATATTGGCATAAATGAGGATAAAGCATATATCCAAAAAGATCAAAAAAATTACAAAATTTCTCAATGACTAAGTACTTATGATATAAAAATACCAAATTCTGGCTCTCAAATCATATTTAAATCAGACAATTTATACCAAAATACATATTGATTTATTGTCTTTAGATGATGAAATTTTGTACAGATAGAGCCACAATCAGCCATAAATATATACAAAACTTTTCAAATAGAAATTTTAACATGAAATATACAATATTATCCAAGTAATCCAAATAATTTTATGTTTACATGAGAAATTTCAGCAAATTTACAAAATTCAAATGAAATCATAAATATAATACAAAATTGGTATAATAATAATCTTAAAATATATATAAAAGATCAATTTCCATCAGAATTGATACAAAACAAGACAGTACTCAAAATATCTCAAAAAACTCTAAAAATATTGTCAAAATTATTTCCAAATAACTATACAAAAAATCTACAAAATTTACAAAATTATTTGGATATTTTTGATATAGATTTGGATACAAAAAATAAATTAGAAAATCAAATAGATACAAAATCCACTATAAACAATATTTTGTGAGGTATGAAAAAATGAATACAAATGGTAGAATAAACTAAAATTCTATTTCTATCTGTTTTTTATTTTTTCTTTTTTTAGAAATTTTTTTTGGTTTTATATTTATTTCTGATTCTGGGAAAATTCAAAAATTATCTATAGGAGCTACTATATCTCCACGCTCTATCTCATCATAATTTCATCATTTCGGATCGCGTACTTCATTTATCACTTCAATTGGTCAAAATCAGTCTCATTCAATCGAAATTCTTCCATTTTCTCCCAAACCTTCAAACAAACTTTTTTGAATTTTTTCTTGTACATTTATTCAAGACTTTGTATCAGATGAAATTGCTTCTTCAATTTTTTCTCTATAATATGGTACAAAATGCAAAAATTTTCAAAAAATAGACCTAATTTCAGACACACTTTTTTCTTCTATATTTAGTAATTTCAAATTTTCAGACAATTTTGAAAAAGAAGTTTCAAAAGCATTTAATTTTCAGTCATTTTCTTTTCATTTATTTTTTTGATTTACATTGCTACAAATTTTATAAGCATTCACAAAAGCATTGTACAGTATTTTTAATTCTTTTTCATCCAACTTATTGTACAGACCTACCAAATATTTGCGTATTTTATCACCATTTTTTCAATTATCATTTTGTACATATTTATGCCAATTTTCCAAAAAATATTTCCATTTTCAGTCATACAATTTTTCAAATTTTTCTCTCTTTTTTTCAAACAATAATAAGTCCACATATTCTTTATTTTTTTTACAAAATCACATAAAACTTACAAATAAACTTTTATATAAATCACAATTTTTTTGCTTGATATATATATTTCAAAAATTTGGTTCTACTATCATTTTTAATTTTGGCAATACAACTTCATAAAATACAGCCTCATATCATCTAAAATTTTTTCTATAACTATTTAATCAATCCAAAAACACATCAAATAACTTTAAACCAAATCTATTTGTAGTTTTAGTTAAATTTTCTTGTTTTTTTCAGTTTTCAAGTAGATAATTTTTAAATTTTAAATCTATTTCTTTTTTATCCATATACAGAGATATAATTTATATAAATATATTATATTATAAATATATTTTTTATTTTGTCAAATTTTTTAAATTAACATTTTTTCAACTTTTTCACAGACATACTAAAAATCATTTTAGACAAAAGTTGTCATTTTTTGACATTTTGACAACATTTCAACACAAAAGTCTCTTGATAAAACATCAGTTTACAAGCTGTATAATTTTATTCAACATTTCAACATACACAAAAATATTATAATTATTATTAACTTTTTTTATTATATTTATTTTTAAATAATATAAAAAAAACAAAATGTTTATGTTGAAAACATTTTTCTTTTTCATAATATAAAAAAACTAATTTATTTTAATTTACAAAAAAAATGAAAGACTTAAAAAAAATTATATTTTGAGTACTATTTTCAGCTCTTATTTGTGCTTTAATTTTTTTATTTATCAAATGAGTTCAGATAGTTAAACCAGAATTTGAGCAAGCTAATTTGATAATTTATATTACTTTGTGTGTTATATTTTTTTATTATCTCATTTTTTACATTATCAGACCTACATTTATCAAATGATTTAAAATAATAAATACACTTGTCTGACTTTTGATCATATTTATCAGTCAGTATTTTGTAGCAAATTCTGGTGTAGACTCCATATTTTATGGAGATATACTATGCTTGATCTGAGTAGCATTGACCATTATCTGACCTACAAATGCCCTAGCTTCCAAAAAAGAACTCAAAGAAAGAGATCTAGAAATTATAGAAGCATAACAAATATTTTTTAAATATCAAATAAATTACAAAAGACTACTTTTTGTAGTCTTTTTTTTGCATTTTTTTGTTTTTTTGAGTATAATTATATTAGTTTTATAAATTAACTACAAAAAAATGACAAACAATGTAGAACAATCAAAAAATTCATTATGATGAATATTGGAAAATATAAAAACAGAACTATCATCATTTTTTGATAAAATCAAAAATACACGGAGTGATCTTTTAAAAAGTTTGTGACTAAAAAAAGAAAAAGAAACTCAAGAAGTAGTATCACAAACCCAAAAAGAATTAAACGATTTAGCACAAAAAATAATATCTGTAAAATTAGAAGAACTTGAAGACAAAAAAATAAAAAATGATATAGAATGAAATATAAATGACGAAACTACAATACTGTGAATGCTAGCAAGAAATAATGAAGATATAAAAGCATGGTTTAAATGGATTGAAGATGTTGACGATGAAGATACAAAATCTCGAGAAATTGAAACTATATTATTATCTTTAAAAGAAATATCAAAAGATGGTAATGATGATTCCAAATCAGAACTAACAGAACAAGAACTAAAAGAACTTTGAGAAAAGACAAAAAACAAAATGGAATTATTGGATGAAGTGCTAAAAAGTGAAGATATCAAAAATTTACCAGATGACAAAAAAACAAAAACTGAGATATTAAAAGTTTATAACGAACTTTTGAATGAAAATAATTGAGATATTTCAAAAATCACAAAAGACGCAATAATTACAAAATTAAAAGAAAAATCAGAAAATAATGATGAATAATATTTTTACTAATTCAACAAAAAATGGCAGAATCACGAAAAAAAGATATAGCAAAAGATTTTATCAAAGAAAATATACTAAATAAAGAATTACTAGAAACTCAATGATCTTTTTTGTCAGAAATAAATTTGCTGAAACAAGAAATAGAATCTATAAAAAATATAGATTTCAATATTTTGTGATCAGAAAAACCACAAAAAACAAGTGAATTTACAAAAGATACAAAACAAGATTTTTTGTTGAATAATGTCATGAAAATACTATTTAACGAAAAATGAAAACAAAGGACCAAACTTGGATATGAAATAGGAAAAATAATCAGCCCAATATCCGATGAATGAAAAAAAAATTTGGATTTGCTGTACGAGAGTCTACAAAAATCAAAAACAGAACAAGAATTAAAAGATTCACTAAATAGAGAACTAAGTCAATTGAAAAACAATATATCTTGAGATTTACAGACGGAAAACACAGACTATTCTCAAACAATTCTGGAGTACTACCAAAATATTGAAAATATATCAAAAGAGCTTACAGAAAGCGAAAATAAAGAATTACAAAAATTATTACAAGATTCACAAAATCCAAATAATATAAATTATCTAGACAATAATACATACAAAAAATATTTAAATATCATTGAATCAAAACTAAATCTACCAAAATCAACACTTGAATCCATCTGTCTCCAAGAAAGTGGATGAAAATTGTACAAATGAAATAATTTGATTTGATCCAGTGCCGGTGCAAAATGATTGTTTCAGTTTATGCCAAGTACGGCAGATCATTATATGAAAAATCAAAAATTAAATGAAAATTATTGAAAAATTTTTTCTTCCAGGGACGATTTTTTAAAAGATCCACTCGCTACTGCTCGATCAGCTGGATTACTCATTTCTCAAAATGCCAAAAAATATAATTTGCAGACATCTCTAGCCTGCTACAATCGATGATCTGGAAATATCCAGAAAAATATAAACTGAAATTTAAATTGAAATAATTTCAAAAAATTACCTACTGAAACACAAAAATATGTAGTAAATATTACAAGCAATATACTAAATCACAATGGTATAAATATATCCCAAAATACAGAAAATATACTGTGATACGATTTATCCAAATACAATGCCTAAAAAAAATTTTTTCTAAAACAAGTTTATTATCAGATTTACCAATAGATAAGAAAGCATAGCAATCACAATTGCAATTATACAGGAAAAAGCCAATTTTCCTGCTTTACTTACCTTTGATTTGTCTCATCATGCAGTTATTAGCTGTATTCATGCATATACTAGTATAGCCATAGCTATTCATGCAATACTAAACCACAGATAAGAATTTATCAATTGTATATATTCAAATAATGTTTTTTCATTTGTATTTACTTGTGGATTGTCGATATTTATATCTTCTTGCCAGTTTCAGTCTGGTAGATAAACTTTGACAGCAGATACTTCCAAAATTGATACTACACCAAATAATAATACAAACAATGATCATACAAACTTTTTTACTATATTTTTCATATCAATTATTTAAAATATAAATTATCCGCCTACTATTTGTCATCACAATTGACTACATGATGATTGTATAGTATTATTTTTTATCCTAATCCATTTCCAGTTTCCACTATCTTCAATTACCCTACATCTATACGCTCAAATCAGACGATCATCCATATGATCTGGTCAATTTGACAAAGCTCTGATATACTGCCAACTACGAGCAGATGGCTCATCACTATAGCCAATGCTGAGATTTTTGCAGATATATTCTCTAAATTCCAATCATCAATACAAATTTCCATTTATACGACATCAAATTTCAGAAGCATTTAAATCTTCGCTAGTAGTCATAGAGCTTTTTGGTATAGAAACTACCAAATTTACAGCAGTGACACTAAATAATGCTATCAAAAGTCATACAAATACATTTATTAGATCTTTTTTTGCACCAGCTGATTTATAATCACTTCCATTAAATACCTGTATCATAAATTTCACACCATAAAAAATTATCATCGTCACAGACAAAACTATAGTCAGCCTCAAAATAATTTTTACAATTCTAACCAAAAGAGGAGCTCTCTGATAAAATCCAGTTCATCGTTCAAATACTGTTGATTGTCTCAAAACAGCATGTCAAACATCATTTTTGTTGTCTCAGATATATATTATATTGTCTTTTGAAGGTGAAAAAACTTCACTAAGTATATCAGCTCAAAAACTATAAGAAAAGTAGGTCAAAACAGGTATAACCAGCATAAATAATAATCAAAATATTTTTTTTAATATTTTTTTTTGCATATTTTACAGATCTTTTAATAAATCATCAGCATCCCTAGAATCTTGCTCTATCACATTTTGTTCATTACTACGAAGTTGAGCTACTCTATCATTGTAGTTAGCAGCATCAAATTTCATCTGATATTTTGCTCTAATTTCTTGCTTTTTTTGTTCATATTTAGCTTCTATTTCAGCTATTTTGTCTCTTTCTCTGGTCAAAATATCCCTCAATTTTTCTATTTGTTCTTGGTTCATCATAGGGATCAAATTAAACCAATTTTGTTTTTCTTCATTTTTTGCCAAAGATCTAGACCTCAAAATTAGCACAGTCAGATCTGTCTCTGTATCCAAAAAATTGTCTGGAATATTTAGCTGTGCTGCCAAATTCCACAAATCTTGAGGTAATTTTTGTTGTATAAGTTGCAAATTTGCCATAATAATTTTTTTTTAATAAATTAAATATTTTTGTTTCACAATCATTGATCATACAACCATTCTACATCATTTCTGTCTATAATTCACTTTTCTATCAATAAATTTGCATATTGTTTCATAGTTATCATTCAGTTTCCGTTTGAAGTACTGATGATATTGTCTATCTGATTTATATCTCTTTTTTTGATATTATTTTTTATAGAATTATTGTTTATCATCAATTCAAACAAAGCTACTCTATTTTTTCCATCTTTACTTTTTACCAGAGTCTGTGACTGTACTCCTACTAGAGCATCTCCAAGCCTCTCAGCTACACTGTCTTGCCTATCAGATGGAAAAAATCACATAAATCTACTGATAGTATTGGATGCAGAATTTGTATGCAAAGTACTAAACACCAAATGTCCAGTCTCTGCCAACTCCAAAACTGATGCTGCAGTTTCACTATCGCGGATTTCTCCTATAAACAATATATCTGGATCTTGCCTCATAGATGCTCTCAAAGCATTTGGGAAAGACCAAGTATCATGTCAAATTTCTCTCTGTGAGATTATACATTTTTTTGGTTTAAAAACATATTCAATAGGGTCTTCTACCGTGATCAGATTTTCATTTCTGGTTTGATTTATCTCTTCCAGTATGGAAACAATAGATGTAGATTTTCCACTTCCAGTAGGTCCAGTCACCAAATATAGTCACTTTTTCTTTTTCAAAATATTTCTCCTAATGCTTTCAGCCACACCAGAAAGTATGATATCTTCCAATTTCATTGGAGTTTTCAAAATTTTTCTCATAACTACTCCTATCCTTCCAGTTTTCAAAAAAGCATTTACTCTATATGCTGTACCTTCTCTAGAAACATAAGCAAAATCAGCTTCTTTGTCTCCCAAAAATTTTTCAAACCTTTGAGGATTTCATTGAAAGAGTTGTTTTAAAATCAATTCCATTCATTCTGTAGTCAAGCGTCATGTATCTTCCCTTTTTTTGATTTCTCAATTTAATCTAAAAGATACACATTCTCCACTGGACAAATGTAGATCAGAGATGTTTGGATCTTGCTCGATTATAGGCAAGATTTTTTCTATGTCCAATCAGTTAGTTTCCATAGTAATAATTTTATGAAATAAAACTATAACATATACATTATAATCAAAAAATTATATTTGTCAAAAATTCAAGCACTTTTTTGTAATTAAATTTGACAAAATCCAAAAAATATACTATTGAAAATAAAAAACCAATAAATATACAAGTAAACAACTATATATTTTATACCAAAAAATATGAAAAAAATTGCAGTAATTATTATAGCATCTTTGATATTGGTTTCATGATGTTTCACAAAAAAAGAAACAGTTTTTTTGTCTTTTGAAGAATCTGAATCCATAGTATCTCAAAATATAAATATTTTGCTAAAAAATTTGGAAACTTTTTCTCAAAAAAATTATTTTTTGCTAAATTGCAAAACTTTTTCTGAAAATGATAGTGTCAAATTTGATTCCATCATCAATTTATCATGATTTACAGATCTACCCACATACGACCTATCTGGAGATTTCCACAATTCTCAAACACAAATCTTGCTAGATACCTACTTTTTTGACAAAAAGTCAAACAAAGAAATATTACTATCTGGAGATATACAAAACATCTCTACAAACCAAAAAAATTTCATCAAATTTTCAGATCCAATCGTAGATCTGTGAACATGAAACTACAAATCAAATTTACTTTCTATGATCACAAAAAATCTGTGAGATAAACGAATATCCTACGATTCCAAAAAAATTGACGAAATAAAAAGTCTAAAAAATGATATAAATTTTGTATTAAATACCATATTTTCACAAAATAGTTTTCAAAATATAGATCAGGTGACATACGAGTGAAATTTAGCATACAAAATTACTATCTCACAATCAGTATTAGACTACATAAATAGCCATATACATGGCCAAATATCCAATTTTGATTGACTTTTTGTGGTGGTATGACCAGATGAAGTAAATTTTAAAATAAACAATATAGACATCTCGTATTTACAAAAAGACATAAAAATAAACTGAACAATCTCAAATCAAAAATGAATCATCAATATCATCATTGACTGAAAAAATACAGAAATATATTTTGAAAACTACAAAAAAACTACAAATCTAAATATAAAAAATACCAAAAATTACAAACAAAATTGGGCTGGAAATTTCGTCATTTTAGATACCACAAACCCAAAAGACAAAGACACAAATTACTATGAAATCAAATGAGATTTTTCCATATCTCCAAATATTATTTATTGATCAGATCTTGAAAATGAGATAAAAATAAACATAAACTGTCTTGGTGAAAATTTTGCTGGAAAAACTTTTCCACAAAAAGAGCCAGAAAGCTATATATTGCTAGACCAGATCTTGTGAGATGAATTTTCTATCAAAAATTTTATTTAAAATACAATAATGATGTGAAACAGTTTTAAAACCAAAAAAATTTGAGAAAATAATTTCAGTGAAAAACAAAAAAAAATCACTTTTTGATCAGTACTAAAATATTTTACCATATTGGCTTGTATTTGCATAGTCATATTTGGTGGTATATATCTGGTAAAAAGCGAAAAAATCAAATTTCCATCCATCTGACAGTGAACAGTAAATGTAGTCAGCAACAAATTTGGAGAAGAGATGAAAAGAGACCAAAACTGAAATGTAAATATTTTGCTAGTATGAATATGATGAGACTGACATCAGTGATGATACCTATCAGATACTATCATAGTAGTTTCACGAAATCAAGATCTATGAGCAGTCACTATGATTTCTGTGCCTAGAGACTTGTATGTAAAAACTACAGGCTATGCCTGAAAAATCAATGGACTATTTGCCCGTGGATACAACAAAGAAAAATCTATAGTTTCTGGGGCTCAACTCCTCACCGACAAACTACAAGAAATGATGTGACTAGATATCCCATATTATGCTGTAGTAGATTTCAAGTGATTTAAAGAAGTGGTAGACACTATATGAGGAGTAGAAATATATATACCTTATACTATCCACGATACAGACTATCCAGATGAGTGAATTGGCTACGAAACTTTCCATATTTCTGCATGACAGCAATTTTTGGACGGAGACACGGCACTCAAATACGCCAGATCCAGACACACTACATCAGATTTTTCCAGATCCCAGAGACAGCAAGAACTGATCAAAGCTATCATAGACACGGCTGTGAAAAAAGAAAATATCACAAATATAAGCACACTGAGAGAATTGTACGACACATACACTAGGATGGTAAATACAAATATCTCATCCAAAGAAATGATTTGAGCAGTCAAATATATATCAAATCCGCCAAAAATATTTTCATTTGGACTAAATACTTACTGTACATATTCTTCATACAAACTTACAGATACCGCCTGCTTCCTGTACAATGGAAATAGAGAAGCTTTCAATGGTATGGCGACCATACTACCAAATGGATGATCTCCATCAAATGTTTCATTTTACGATTATATCCAAAATTTTGTTTCTTTTGTAGCTCACGATCAGCAATATTTGATTGAAAATCCTAGGATAGTAGTCAAAAACGCTATCGATAAATCCTACGCTTCCCAAAACGGGAAAAGCCCTACTTGACGAGCGATGAAACTAGCAGTAAAAATGAAAAAATACTGATTTAGTATCGCTGGTACAGAAAATGCAAATGAACCACTGGAGCAAACTACAGCCATAGTCTACGGAAATGATTACCCAAATACTATCCAAACATTGCAAAAATTTCTCCCAATAAATGTAGTCAAATCTTGACAAATTTTGTCAATAGAAAATACTTGAGACGAACTGCAATTTGAGCCAGAAGATCTAGGCTACGATATACAGCTTTTCATCTGAAATGATTTCATAGATTTCATCAAAGAAAATCCATTTAGTTATGAAAAATAAAACATGTTGCCACCACAGACATTAGCAAATAGAGAAAAACTGCTAAATTACGCTAAATCTCTAGATATACCAGTAGAAAAGATAAAAAATGAAAATACTTTTCTCCAAGCATTTGTGCACAAATCTTTTGCCGCAGATTTCAAAGAAATATGAGATCACAACGAGAGACTGGAATTTCTGTGAGACGGAGTTTTGTGAGCTGTGATCTGCAAACTCCTATTTCTAGATCATCCAGAAATGCAAGAATCTAGTATGACACTGTACAAAATCGCACTAGTAAAAGAGGAAACTCTAGCCACAGTAGCCAGAAATATCAAACTAGATGAGCAAATACTCATCAGCAAATGAGAAGAAAAAACTCAATGAAGAAAAAAAGATGCTATTTTGTGCGATTCACTAGAATCTCTCATCTGATATATTTTTGTAGATATGTGATACCAAGAAGCAGAAAATTTTGTAAAAAAATATGTCTACTCTATGTACAGTGAAATAAAGAAAAATCCAGTAAAAAGCTACAAAACTATGGTCCAAGAATATGTCCAGCACCATACCAAGCAAACTCCAGTGTACATAGATTTTGAAGAAGTCAAAGACAGTAGATGAAATATCACAAAATATAGGTCAGATCTCACAGTTTGATGAAAAAAACTTTCAGAATGATTTGGTACAAACAAAAAGAAAGCCCAAGAAGACGCAGCCAAAAATTACTATCTCTCTACCAAAAATTAAATTTTTTGCAAATCTATTTTCAAAATTATCGGAAATAAAAAACCACCACAATCAAAGCTTGATATTTATTTTTCCCAGTTTTTAGCCAAAAAAATTCCATCTACTCATTCAAAAAACCACAACCATAAACCCTCTAGCAAATGTATCACTATGATGGATCGTAACTTGTGAGCTACAAAAAGTGGTACATGATGTAGTGCAACAGATACATGAGCATGTGGAGACCATTTTCAGCGATGAAATAACTACTGATTTGCAAATCCAGGAGTAGGTGAAATCGATTCAATAGCAACCTCAGCAGTAAACTGACAAACAGACGCTAGTAGTTATTGACCAAATAACCCATATAGCAGTGGTACATTTTATAAATGATATTCTGATTGGTCAAGTGTAAGAAATGACAATTTGCGATGATGAGCAGAAGATAGCGAACACAATAATCGATGATATGATATAGCAAACAATGTCGCCTACACTGTGACAGGAAGACAGTGACCATGTCCAGATTGATATCATATACCAAGTCAATGAGAACGATGAACAATATTGAAACGATGGTCAGCAAACTGGACATGAACAACATCAAATGAAATAACACTAAACTGAACATACCCACTACAAAATTTCAGTAATGATACAGCGATCAACCTTTCAGATCCAATCACTACATGACTAGAACTTGTAGCAAGCTGGACACCAAACACAGACAGCAACAACAACTGAATAGCAGACGAGGAAGAGAGTTTCATCATCACACGAGAAGATGGAGACGGAAACTTCGTTTGGTCTGGAGAGTTTGCATACGGAGTTAGTCCAGCCTTTGGTGGAACTCAACCAGAAAAGACAGGATATATTTTCAGCTCTCGAGATCCAGCAGTACAGAGCGTGACGGGAGACTTCACATATACTGCCACATGGACAGCAAACGAATATACAATCACATTTGACACAGACTGATGATCTGCAATCAGTCCAATCACAGCACCATATAATGCACCAGTATCAGCACCAGCAAATCCTACAAAAGCAGGGGCAGTGTTTGATAGCTGGAGTCCAGCATTTCCAGATACTATGCCACTTGGATGAGCGACTTTGAAAGCTATCTGGAGAAATGCACTAAATAATGGATGAACAGCATGATGAGGATGAGTAAAGAAAGAAAAAGATGACTGTCCAAATGGAGATTATTCAGACTCATATTACGACGGAACATGTGGAAGTAAAGATTCTTCGTCGAATGACGACAATCTGTCATCCTGAGCGAATGCGAAGGATATAGATTCCACAGAATGACTAGAAAGTAATGAATTACAAACAGCCTACGAACGAGCATATGAAAACTGAATCACCACAATGGATACAGTAGAAAAAGCTGATTTGAACGGAAACTTGACTAGAATCGCTATGGCAAAGATGCTCAGCAAATATGCTATCAATGTACTTTGAAAAACACCAGATGAAACAAAAATAAATCAATTTAATGATGTAGATGAAAAATTAGATTCTGAATATGACAATGGAGTAAGTCTAGCATATCAGCTATGAATTATGTGAATCAATATGCCAAATAATAATTTCAGACCATTTGATTTGGTGAGTAGGGCAGAGTTCGTCACAGCACTATCTAGGATGAAATATGGAACACCAGATGGAGAAGATGTATATTATAGCACACATATGAGATTATTGAGTAATTTGTGAATAGTAAAAGTATTAGACCCAGAGATGTTGGAACTTCGTGGATATGTAATGGTGATGTTGATGAGAAGTAAATAAGCAAATCTCCCCCAACCCCCTCTTTATCAAGAGGGGGCTTTTTGAAAGTGCTGGATTTTCCCCCCACGCATAGCGTGGTAAACTTGATAAAGTTTATGCCGCTTTGCGGTAGGGGATTCCCCCGCAGAATTGCGGGGGAGGGGGATTTGTGTGGCGAGGAGAGAGAAATCCATAGAGATCCCCCCTTTGAAAAACAGGGGGATTTTTTTGATTAAAAATTTAAAATTTGATCTCATTCACAATTATTTTGGTAATTCTCCAAATATTCAACTTTTTCTATTGAATTTGTCAATAAAATATTTACAAATCACTTATTGTTTTAGTTAATTTATGTTTTATCAAAATGACAAAAGGTTTTAGTATTATCAAAAATGTATGGACTTGGATAGCTATTGCTATCGTTTTAGTTATTGGTTCTTGGCTAGTATTTTTGTCAAATGCTAGATATTCAGAAGAGTTTACCAGTTGAGTGACTATTTCTGTACAGTGAGATTATTCCAGCGACACACAAAAGGCAGATATTGAAAATTTCTTGAAAACAAATGGATACAATGATACTCGTGTATATGTAGATTTTCAAGATGATATCACTACCATAAAAATCCAGACAAAAATGGATGACGATGCTCAAGTATCACAGCTATCTCAAAGTTTTAGACAATATTTGTCAGACCACGATATAGTACAAGAAGAAGACGATATCATCCAGCAAAAAATTACATGACCAAGCGTCTGATCTTATATGAAAAAAACTACAGTCACAGCATTGATAGTTTGACTTATATTTATAGTGATATATTTGCTGATCTCATTTGCTACAATTAGAAATTATGTTTCTCCAGCATCACTATGACTTATCGTCATAATTACTATGATATTTGACATATCATTGCCAATTTGAGCATACTGAATTTGGATGGCATTGAGCGAAACTGTACAAGTTGATACTATCTTTATCATAGCACTGCTCACTATTATGGGGTATTGTATAAATGATACTATAGTTATATTTGACAGGATTAGAGAAAATATTACTACAAAAAAATCATCAAAAGATATGGTTTATGGAGAAGTTTTTGAAAAAAGTATCAAAGATTCTTTGCGTAGATCGATTGCCACATCTGTATCTACTATACTGGTTGTAGTAGCTATGTTTATATTTGGTACATGAGTGATCAAGACATTTTCATTTACCATCTGAATTTGAGTAATATTTGGTACATTTGCTTCTATATTCTTAGCGGCACCAATAGCATACTTACTTACATGAAAATACAACAAAGAAAAAGGAAAATTATAAAATTTTGCATAGCAAAATTTAGTCGCTAGTTTCTGGTTGCTGGTCTCTAGATTTATTCTAGCGACTAGTGTCTGGTGACTAGCGACTTTTTTTATAAACTTGTTTATAAAAATCCATGAAAATCAATCGATACTTTTGTTATTCTGAGTGTAGTGTAACGAAACGAAGAATCTAAATTACAAAATTCTTCGGTTGTTTCGCTCTCTCAGAACGACATAATTTATTACTGACTTTTTATTTAAAAAAAATCCATGAAAATCAATCGATACGAAGATAAATATTTCTACTATTTCCGAAAACCATTTGGAATTCCTAGTACATATGGCAAAGAAAAATGTTTTCTCGATTATTTATTACAGTCAGATGACAAAGACATCAAATCAATAATCCAAGCACAGTCAGAATTTTTTTCAGCTCAAGATGAATACGGTTTGATAAATAGACTAGACAATGATACTACTTGACTGCTTTATTTCGCCAAAACTCCCCTTTTCAAATCTAAATTTAAACAAGCACAAATTTCTGGAAATGTAAAAAAATATTATCTAGCAGATGTTTATGGCAAATTTTCACAAAAATCAAAAATAATTTTATATCCGATAACTCATCACAAATTTTCTCCAGATCGCATGGTTGTAATTTCTGACACGAAACAAACTGACAAAATCAACACAAAAATAGACAAAAAAAGAATCCAACAAGCAACCACCCATGTCCAAATTTTGTATTATGACGAAATTTCAAATACATCCACATTGCTTATCCAAATTTCCAGATGAGTTAGACACCAAATCCGTGCTCATTTGTCTAGTATTTGATTTCCAATTGTCTGAGAAAAACTATATATCAAAACTCCATCCAAAGAAAATTTACACTTATATTCTATTTGAATGAAAATAGATGATTTTTTATAAAAAATCCCATATTCTTATATTTATTTAAAATCTTCTTTTTCCCCCTTGATAAAGGGGGTGGCCGTAAGGTCGGGGGATTTGTACGGCGAACGGTGAGAAATCCATAAAATTTTTCACCAAAACAAAAATTCACTACTTTATATAATTTATTCACAGATTCATAGAAAAGTAGAATTTTTTATAAATAAAAATTTTATATCGAAAAATTTGACAGAAAAATTTTTTTGATTATAATTTCACTAATTCATAGAATTTATGAAATTTACTAAAACAGTGAAATGATACATCCATGACAAAAACTAATAGAAGAAATCAGAGATAGAAACTGGACACAAAAGCAGTTTGCTGTTTTGGTGTGAAAAAAAAACAGTGAAGTAAATGAATTGATCAAATGAAAAAGAAATATCACCATCCAGTGGGATTTGATTTTGTCAGAGATTCTTTGAACCCCAGAAAAATACCGAATCAACATGCAAATTGATTATGATTACGAGCAAATGAAAATCCAAAGAAAAAAAGAAATGGCAAATCAAAAGCCAGAATTTGAGGTGGTAGAGGATATTTCAGACGATTTTGTACATATTTCCACAAATGACAGAAAAGATCCATCTTGAGCCAATAATTTATCATCATGAATGAATGCTATGTCATCCTGAACGAATGTGAAGGATATAATAAAATTTTCACAGCCTCAAATTGATAAAAATGAAACATCCCGACAAGAAATGACAACTGATACAATAGATTACAATACACCTTTTCCTTTAGAAAAGATAAAAGAACTAAAAAACATATTTCTAAATTTCTAAATATTCCAGAAAACAAAAAATATTAGATGTGACAAAATCACATCTTTTTTTCAAAAAAAATTAAAAATTTTATTCACACAAATAGTGAATTTTTTATGTCCAAAACTTGTCCACTTTGTCAAAGTAGACAAAAACTTTATCAACAAAAAAGCTAATTCTGACCTAAAAAATAAACATGCTGACAACCTTTGGTTATCGACACAAATTTTTGTAAAAATTATGTCGACATAGTGTATAAATAAATTCACAAAAATAGTGAATTTTGTTGTCAAACAATCTATTTTTCTGTGTCTATTTTTTAGATAAAAAAAACCGGAAAATTCCGGTTAAATTTTTTCGAGTTTTACTTTGAACATTGAAGTTTTGTCTTGAATCCTCTGGATTTCGGTGACGATCATATCTCCAAATTTCTGTCCAAGAGTAAGTAGAATGGTTTCATCTTTTGTGATAGAGGTGATAACCTTATTTGTTTCATTAGCTCTCAGATATTGTAGAGCGAAGTCTGCATCTGAATAGAGCCAGTAGTAACCATCATTTTTTGAAACCAAAAAATAGTGGTACCCGTTTTTGATAAAGTAATGCGAGCTCATAATATTACGATTTTGTTTTGGTGAGATTATAATAAATTTATTTGTACATACAAGAAATTTTTTAATTTGAAAAAGCTACCAATATGGTAGCTTTTTGTTGGTTTTTTGTACTATTTAATCACACCGCTGCCTGGATGTAAATAGAATAGTTTGCAAGCAAATTCAGAAATAGAATCTGCAATCATGCCTATCGTACAATCGCTACCGAATTGCGACAAGTCCACATTCACAGCGGCTTCATCGCTTGAAAGGATTGAGAGCATTTTGCTGTATTGTTCGATAACAAACTCATACAAACTCTTCTTTTCGTCAGCATTGTCTTGATTGATTCCATAGGTAGCTTTGTGTGTGGCAATAGTACCGGCTAAAAATTTTGCCTGTTCATCATTAAGATTAATAATAATTTGTTTCATAGTTTTCTTATTTTTAATAAGAATATTATATTAATTTTACACAAAAAGTCAATCTTTTAATTTCTCTTGAAACTGCAAAAATATTTCATACCATAAAATAAATTTATTTTCTAATTTGTCGATATGTGAAAAATAAATTTGGCAATGGCCGGAGGTGGTACTTGATGACACGTTTTTCCTGTGAAAAGTATCATAGAACACATAAATAAACATCCAGAATACAGCCAAGAGATATCAAAAATAATTCGATTTTGAGAAAAAAATTCATTGGAGCATGAAATATTCGACAAGATGTCGACAACGAACCAGAATTTATTTTTTCAAACGGTAGTATCTGGGAAATATCGTAGAGAAACACCATTAAAATCAAAATTAAAGAACGTTCGCGATATGTTTAAATTTGGTCGGTGAATTTGTCAGTCAATTCATTATCTCAGAAAATATAAAATCGACACAATTTTTTGTAAATGATGATATGTAGCATTACCTGTAGTTATTGCATGAAGGATACTCAAAAAAAAGATAGTAGTTCACGAATCAGATGTCCATTCTGGACTCGTAAACAAAATCGCAGCTAAATTCGCCACGACTGTATTTACAGGCTTCGACAACGTTTTACCTAATTCTGTCACAGTTTGACAAATATTGTCAGATGACATAGTTTCAAATGAAAGTATCAGAAATATCCCAGTCCACGACAAAGCTTGAGAGGAATTGACAATGTCAGAACAGCTATTTTATTCTGATCCAAACAAAACACATTTACTCGTCATGGGATGATCCCAAGGTTCAAAGAGATTGTACGAAAATCTAATTGAATCAATGTCTGAAAATAAACACATATATTCAAATTATGAAATATTTCTCGTCCTTGGAAAAGAAAATCAAGATTTGAAATCAAAATTTGATTCATTTAAAAACGTACATACTTTTGACTTCGTTTCCCAGCATGATATGGGTCTACTTTTGAAATTCTGTGACATTTCACTCACTCGTGCGTGAACTACGTCACTTGCAGAACAAAAACTCTACAATTTAAAAATCGTGATGGTACCAATTCCTCGAACTCACGATCAGTACGACAATGCTAAATTTTATGTTCAGCATTTCGACGATATTTTGCTTGATTCCAACGACTCAAATTATAAAAAAAATATGCTTTCAATATTCACTAAATATCAAAATTTCAAAAAAGAAAAACCAAAAAAAGATATTTTGTCCGAAATATCAATCGCAAAAGACCAAATAGTAAAAGCATTGTTGACAAATTAAATTTATATTTTACCCATTTACATCAAAATAAAAACCATGAAAAAAAGCATCTTCAACAAAATTAAATCTCGATTTAAAAAAGACACAATATTAGTCCTTTCTGGATGATGATTTAGATGATTTTATACTATTTGAGTACTCAAATGATTGGAAGAATTGGGCCTGGATAAATATATCAAAGCTATTTTTTGAGTCAGTATTTGAGCAATAGTTTGATCTTTGCGAGCTTGATGAACCAAAGCAGATACAATATATGAATTGTTGAGTAGTATGACACTATGAAAATTTTATAGCAACGATATTTTCAAAAAGACATGATGACTGCTTTCAAACAAAAAAATCCAAGAATTGATAGAAAAGCATATCAAAAAATCATATGCTGATTTGGACAAAAAAATGTATGTATGAGCAGTGGACACAAATACAGCACAGTATCATCTTTTTGATTCTTGAGATTTACAAAAGACAGTCCTTGGAAGCATGTCTATCCCATGAGTTTTCCCGCCAGTAAAATACAAAAATTATTGCTTGGTAGATGGATGAGTTTTAAATAATTTTCCAGTAGATTTGGCAAAACAGATATATCCTTACGATAAAACCATCTGAATTGCACTAAATCGATTTGAAAAAAATCAAGAAATCAAGACCGTAAAAGACAATTTGTTGTTGAGTTTTGAAGTGATTTTGAGGTCAAAGCTTTTGGAAAATACACAAAAAGTAGATACATTATTTTATAGAGAAGTGCCTATTTGAGTATTGTCTCTGGACAAAGAAAAAATGCAAAAAGCATACAATATGTGATATAAAGACTGCATAAAAAAACTTGGAAAATAAGAACCAACAAGAGATAAATATAAAAAATTATCAATTGTTAATCGCTTTCTTTACTTTATCCGAATCTGATATACTTTCAAAATCCTTGCCAAACGTCTGCAGTGGATACAAAAAATGTAATCTGGATCCAATTCATCAAACACAGCTAGTAAATAGCTGGATACTGTCTTTTAGACTGTGTTTTGTCCAGTCGTAAATCTCCAAATTTGGCACTATTTTTCTCACTTTCGCAAACAATTCTTTGTCAATATTTATATCTGCTGGAAAAAATATTTTTCTTAAATTATCATCATATTTTCATACAAATTTTTTGATCTTTTCCATATTTGTTTCATCAAAATATTTTGGAGAAATATTGATCAAAATATTCTTCTTTTGTCATTCTGAACATAGCGAAGAATCTTTATTAACATTTATAGATTCTTCACTTCACTTTGTTTCGTTCAGAATGACTCTACTATGTCATTGTAAGCATGGCGAAGAATCTTTAAATATTTCTTTCGAGAAATCCTCATAACAAACAACATTTTTGCATCAGCCAGAAACTGCTCTTTCGCCCGATATTTTTTCTCTACAAACTATTTTTTTTGCTCTATGTATGATGTACTTAAACAAACTTTTTGTCCTAAATTTTTCTTTTGTTCAAATTCATCCAGCCAAAATGAAATTTCATTTCCTGATACTATAATGATGTAGCAATACCAAATTTCGTCCATCATGAGGAAAACTCCTGCTTTCATCCAAAACCTCTCAACCACCAAAAACCTTGAAATATTTTTTATATTTGTTTATTCAAAAAAAAGACAAAATTTGACTAAATCTTTTGCTTATTTCTTTATTTTCTACAAAATCAATTTTGTCCAAAATTCACTCTTTCAAAAATTCTTTATTTTTGGCAAACCGATTTTGTATCCGTCCAATATCTCATACTTCTATTACAATTTCATCTGGGTTGTATTCGCTTTGCAAATAATTTAGCAATCAAAAAAGTAGTACTTCATCTCAAAAATTTTTGTATCCATAAAATCCTTTTAGATAAATTTTCATTTTATTTGCTAGCAAATGAATAGCTTGATTTTAGAAATAACAAAAAAAATTGCAAGAAAATATTTAGTCGACAGCCTTCAGTCGTCAGAATACCATTAATACATAGCTGACGACCGTCGACTGTTGACATTTGACTAAATTATTTTTTGTTTTTTACAATTTCGTCCAATTTATCTACAAATTCATCTAATTTCAATACATATTGTTCTTTTGATACAAATTCTCTTACTGAAACTGTATTTGCTTCCACTTCTTTTTCTCCTACGATTAAGATGTATGGAATTTTCAAAAGTTCTGCATTTCTGATTTTTTTATTAAAACTGTCGCTTCATTCATCGACACTAGCCCTAAAATCATGAGTCTTTATTTCATTACAAACTTTTTGTGCATAATCATTGAAAGCATCAGCCACAGGAATGATTTTCACTTGTTCAGGAGCTAACCATGTTGGGAAAACTCATTTCGTTTCTTCGATGATATATGCAAAAAACCTTCCAATTGCTCACAAAATTGCCCTATGCAATACTATTGGAGTTTTCTTTTCTCAGTCTTTATCTGTATATTTTAAATCAAATTTTGCAGGTAAACAGAAATCGAGCTGACAAGTAGAAAGAGTGTATTCATTTCATACAGCTGGTTTTACATTTACATCCAATTTTGGACCATAAAATGCAGCTTCTCAAATTTCCTCTGTGTAGTCCAATCACATTTCGTTCATTACTTCTCTCAAGGCATTTTCTGCTTTTTCTCGCATCTCATCATCTTGATGATATTTTACTTTATCTTCTGGATCTCTGAGAGATAATACACATCTATAATTTTCAATTCCAAAATCTTTGTAAACATCAAAAATCAAATTTACTACTTTTTTGAATTCCTCTTTCATTTGTTCTGGAGTCACGAAAAGGTGAGCATCATTTTGACAGAAATGTCTTGATCTCTCGATTCATTTCAATGTACCAGAAGATTCAAATCTGAAATCATGTGCTATTTCTCCTATTCTGATTGGTAAATCTTTATATGAATGTAATTGGTTTGCATATATCATCATATGATGTGGACAGTTCATTGGTCTCAAAACAAATTCTTCTCATTCTCTTTCCATGATTGGAAACATTCCATCTTGATAGTGAGCCAAATGTCCAGAGGTCCTATACAATTCTACATTTCCTAGACAAGGTGTCATTACATGAAAGTATCACAATTTTGTCTCTTTTTCTCTGATATATTCTTCCAAAAGATGATAAACTATATATCCACGAGGCAAGTACATTGGAAGTCATTTTCCAGTTAAATCATCAAAGAAAAACAAATCCAAATCTTTTCCTAATTTTCTATGATCTCTCTTTTTTGCCTCTTCCATCATAGTTGCATATTCTTTCAATTCTTCTTTGTTTGAAAAAGCCCAAACATAAATCCTTGTCATCATTACATTATCACTATTTCATCTCCAATATGCTCCAGCCAGTTTGTCGATTTTAAAAGATTTTGGATCGATTTCTTTTGTACTTTCTACATGTGGTCATTCACACATATCCAAAAATGTAGCAAATTTTCCAGCAAATTTTTCTGGGTATTTAGTTTGAAGATATTGGGTGATTCATTCATAATATTTGATATAGTTTTCATCCACTCATTGCAAAACTCTATCTTTTGCAGCCTCTACGATAGTATTTACATAAAAAGAAATGGTCTCTCCAGCAGCCAAAAATTCTCTCCTCATTTCATCCTTGTATTTTTGTTTCATGAGAGTATTTACCAAATAATCTGATTCTTCTGCTGGTACATCGATGCGGATCAATTCTTGTCCTTCTTTTACGATTTTTTCCATCTGATCTTGTACTTTTTTCAAGTCATCTTCTCAAATTTGTTTTTCTGGACTAAACAAAAAATCATAATACAATCAATTATCTATTGCAGGTCCAATGGCTACTTCTACATCTCGTTGCTGGACTCTCTGTACAGCCTCTGCCAATACATGTGCCAGTGTATGGCGCTGTCTAAATAATAATGAATCTTCATGTTCACACATCTTCATAATAGTAATTTGATAAAAAAAATCCTACCATCTGGTAGGAATATTTGATTGAAACAATACAAAACTCCTACCAATTTTAGCTGGTCAATGTAGTAGTTGTTGTAGTTGTTCCAAGATGCATCATATTTCACTTGATATGGAATAAAAATCATTCACACAATCTCTGTTTAATCATTTTTTTACTAAAATCAAGGCTAAAAATTTGACAAATTTTTTGAAATATCTAAAATATACATGATTTAGTTTTTATTTCTTTATGTTTAGCTTTTAATTATTTAGTAAATGTTGTATAATAAAATTTATCTCTTAAAAAAATAAAAAATGAGTGAAGAAAATAAATTTACAGCCCAAAAAACTATTTTTTTATCCATTTATCTTTATTCAGTATTATTGTGGATTATATTATTTTTGTGATCTTCAATTTCTGATAAGATAAATTATGCTTTACAGGATGTTATAGATTATGGTTTAATTATATTGTTTATGGTTCTTTTACCTCTGCTTTATTTTTTACCAGAAATAAAATCAAGAAAGAAGACACTAGTAGAAGTAAAGCCCAATTCCATAGCTATAACTAAAACTCCAAGGAGAAAACCATCTAAAATACAAACAGCAGAATTTTCTTATAGCAACATTTTGTGAGTTTATTTCATACACAAAATTGAAATTTGGTTTGAAATAAAAGATAAATCAGCGATTGATGATTGAATGTTTGAAAAAGAAAAAATAATAAAAAAAATATACGGAATTAAAAAAGTATCGAAATATGGCAATGTTATAAGAATATTTAACATTAAAAATATTGAAAAATTAAAAGATGAATTAAAATCAAAATGAGTAAATGTGTATGAATATATTCTTGATAGATATAAATGATGGATAGAGATTGAGTAAATACATATTAATTTTTTATAAATATTTTTACTTGACAAAAGTAGACAAAAAAATTATAAGCAATTATTTATCCTTATCAGAACTGATAAATGATGAAAAAAATTGTGTCTATTGTCATGTTGTTGCTAATTTTTTCTAGCAACTTTTTTTATTATAGTTTTGCTGATGAACCAAAATTTGCGGAAATTTTGAAGATTTCGGAAGATTCCAAGATTTCAGAAGATTTGGAAATTTGAAAAGATAATGGATTAGATTCTTCGGTCGCTTCGCTCTCTCAGAATGACGATAATTTGTCATCCTGAGCTGAAAGCACAGCACTCGGCTCAAGCGAAGTGAGTCCCGTCTTCAGCGGGGTTAGCAGAGAAGGATATAATTCAGATTCTTCGCAGGCTCAGAATGACGGAGAAGTGAAAATGCAGGACAACAGCGAAGAACTAGCCACACAAGAACAGCCCAATTTGATAATATCAGAAGTGTTTTTTGGATGAAGTAATGAATGGATTGAAATTTACAATGCATGAGAAGATTTTTTGTGAGATTTGACATTTGCTGGAGTTTACAATGGTTGATGAACTAGAAGTTTTTTGGATGTGAAAATTGGCAATTGAGAGTCAAAAATTTTTGGAAATTCTACCGCAATTGCTATTTTATGAGATATTCCATTTCTGATTCCTGACAAAAAATTTCAAATATGAGATAGTTCGGAATTTGAAATACAACTACTATTTTCTGGAGAAGTTTTGGATGAATTTTTTGGAGATGCTGGACAGTTGGACAAAAATATTTCATTTCACAAAATCATAGAAACAAGGGAAATTTTTGCTACAACGCTAGATTATTCAAAAAATGTGGATGACAATTATTTGGCAAATCCATGATTTGTATTTTTTCAAGAAATTGAATCTGACGAACCTGATCCAGAGGAACCACAAGATCCAACATTGACCTGAAATACAATACAAGTACCAGATCTAAAGATTACAGAAATCTACTTTGATGGAAACGATAATTGGTTTGAAATCACAAACCTTTGAGATAATAATTTTTCATGAGATTTAATTTTGAACTGAAATCTAAATTTCACTATTTCGACACAAATTCAAGCCTGAATTTCCAAAGTCTTTGCAAACAGTTTGGACATGTTTCAGACATGAAAAAATATTGAAATAATTGAAAATAATATTTCATTTGCAAATGAAGAAATCGATTTGGATTTGATCTGGTCTGGACAGATTTTGGATACATTTTTTGTGCATGAATCACGAGTAGATTTTTTGCAAGAGTATGAAACTTCTTTTGAAAAAGTTTGAAATTGAAGCGATTGGACGACCACTTATGTGTGATTTAATGATAGAAGATACAATATAAATCGATGAATTGCCGCAAATCCCACCAAGTATTTCACCGCATGAGAAAATATAAAAGATGTGACTCAAAATAGAAATTGATCTGAAATATATACTGGTAATGATTACGATTTGCCTATTGATTGTGATGATTTTTGGAATGATTATACTGCAAAAATATCTGAAATTTACTTTTGAAATGATATTTATCCATCCTATGTAGAGCTAAAAATTGATGACGATATTTCAGATTACAAGCAGATTTTACTGTCTGGAAGTGCTGTATCAAATCCTGTATATTTCAATACAAGATGAATTAAAAAAAATACATTTGTGTTGCTTACAAATAGTGATGTATGGTATAATGAATGACGAGAATCAAAAATAAACAATGATTTTTCTTTACATGCTTCATGATGGCTTATTGTGTATGGAGTAGATTCTTATTGAGAAGATGTGCTTGATATTGTTTATATCACGAAATCAAATACTGGAAACTCTATTTATATGGGAAGTGAAATTTTGGATTGTGCTGGAGTTTTTGATTATGAGGACAAATTTTCTCCCTGAATAACACTTTGACAAAGCCAATTTATACAGATTACTCCAGATCCTATTGTAAAATATGTCAGTCTGTGATGATGAGGATCTTGTGCTGGCGAGGAAAAACCAAGATTTGATAGTTCAACTTTTGAAGCTTCTGAAATCCAAATCTCGGCAATTAAGTATTATGAAGACAGACAAATATTAAAACTAAAAAATAGGACAAAAGATGACATAGATTTACACGATTACTATTTGCAATTTTTGGATTGAACAAATGAAAATATACAGTGAAATACCCTTTTTGCCAAATCAACTATGTCTTTTGTTTGAAATTATTGACTGGCCAAAAATCAGGATTTTTGTGTAAATTTGATGAAAAATTGAGAAGTGATAGATAGATATTGTAGAAATTCTCTGACAAAAGCCAGTGTACAAGATGAGGAAAATATAAAAAATCAATTAAAATTTTGGGAAGATCTAAATGAAGAAAATATATCTGATGATGAAGATATTGAAGAAAAGGAGGAAGATGACGAACAAAAAAATAAAACCAATGATGAAAATATATTTCAGACAAATGTGATAAAAATTGTGGATATAGATTATGATCCTCCTGGAGCTGACTGAAACAACGAAAGTGTGACTTTGTTGCTTTTGAGCGGAGATTTTGTGGATTTATCTGGTTATAATTTTTATTATACAAAAGATGGCAAAACCCAAAAAACCAAAGCTCAAATAAATGGAATTTTGTCACATGGAAATAAGCAAACTTTCAAATGATGATTTGCTTTTCCAAATAGCACTACTGACAAAAATTCTGTCACTGTAAATTTGATTTGACCAGACAAAAAAGTAGTCGATACCTATATTTACAATCCAAACAAAATTACACAAATACCAGCTGGGGAATATGAAGTAATTTCAGTAATTGATTGAGATACTATCAAAATTGAGTATGAATGACAAGAATTTACAATCAGATTTGCTGGAACAGATGCCCCAGAATCTTCAGCTCTCAGGTGTGGAAAAGTAGAGTGTTTTGGTCCTGAATCCAAAGAATATTTGACATCTTTGCTTGAATGAAAAAAAATATATTTTGAGCCAGAATCTATAGATGGATACGATAGATTTGTATGATATATTTTTTTGGATTGAGAAAATATAAACGAAAAAATGATCAAAGAGTGATATGCTCGAGAATATTCATACAAAAACCAAAAATACAAATATCAATCGGATTTTAAATCTGCACAAAATTTTGCACAAAGCAACAATCTAGGATTGTGGTGAAATCAGTGTAAATGAGCTAGATTTTGTCCAGTGGATGAAACAAACAAGCAATACAATTTTGTACTTAATATAGAAAATATCGTTTACGATCCACAGTGAGATGACAATGGCAAAGAAGAAATTTGGATCAAAATGATTGATGGAATTACCACAGAATTTGGTACAGATTTTTATTTGCTTGTAAACGATACAAAAAAAAGTTTAAAAAAATATGGAGCTATTGCTCCATGAGAAACAGTGAAATTAATGTGAACTTTTTGATTTCCAAATAGTAAATTGACTACAGTTTCACTGCTTTATAATTGAGAAATTTTGGATACCTACATGTACAATCCAAAATTGGACAAACTTGTCGATACAGGGTCTACCTTGTCTACTTGAGATGATTTACTGGCCAAAATAAGCCAATTTTCTATTTTGTCCATACTGCCAAATCCGTTTGGAGCAGATGGAGCAAATGAAGAGATAGAATTGTTTTGTAAATCAGAATTGGAAAATTTGAATTTATCAGATTGATTTTATTTGCAGGTTTGAACCACAAAAAAGTATCTAAAATGAGAAATTTCTACAAATGAAGGTGTAAATTTGAAGTGAGCATTTACTTTTCCAAATAAATGAGCATGTGTGGAACTGGGTTATAAATGATTTATTTTTGATAAATTTTGCTACAGCCAGCCTGATGAATGACAAAAATTTTTTGTCTCAAATGGTGTGATAGAGAGTATTAGCACCTTGGATTTGAGTATTTTAAAAAATTCTAAACTACAAAATATGGGAAACAAAGTTTGTTTGACTTATGCTGGACAGACTTTTAACTGCAAAAACATGCCCTACTCCAAACTGTCTACCAAAAGAGTAAATGAAAACAAAATGTACAAAAGCTTTTTCAAAAATTTTGAAACATATATGAAACAAAACTGGAAAATAATGTATTATGATTCGGAGATAAAAAATTATTTTGAATTATTGGATGAAATTCAAGATGTGATTTCGCAGTGATGAACGAGTCTAGCTATTGACTGATCTAAATTCGCCATATCAGATTTTGAAAAAATGTACGAAGCAAAGTACAAAAAAACAGCTAGCAAAACTCTGTGAGATGCTATAAAATTTTTGCTCCCAAAAGAAATTGTCGACAAATACAAGCAACTGGAATCTGAATATTTGGAAATTTTGAGACAGTAAAAATTTTAGCCAAATTCGTTAAATATTTCGTAAATTATTAGTAATAATGAGAATATTACCAATGCTGTCACCAAAATTCAGACTATGATATTTTTTGCTTTCTTCATATTTTCACTGCTTCACTGGTCTGTGATAAAAAGGAATCCAGCATAAAACAACATAATCAACATCAAAGCTCATATAATAAATCATATAATTTTGGCTATTTCGATGATTAGATCTGTAGTTTGAGATACCAAATCTGGTAGCTGTGCGATATAGTAAATATAATCTATCAGTTTGATAATAACCAAAGCAGCAATTACATTTATCAGACCTTTTAGTCAAACTTTTACTTTGTCAGATTTATCTACACTTGACATCATTTTGAGTCCATGGATCACTATCATCAAAATGGCTGCTATAAATGCAAAAGTTTTTGCAAATGATAATACAATGAAAAGCAAAGACCCTTGATTTCCATGGATGCTCTCGGACAATCAAGCCGTTCATCTTGCTGTTTCCAGCTGTAATACTGATCACAAAATTCGGATCGATCAAAAAAATAGGATAGCTCACAATATTATGTATAGCAGAGATGACAACGAAGATTTTACTTTGTCTGGGCTTGATCATGATATCAGCAAATTTGCTCAAGCAATTATGATAAACAAGACAACTATAGCATATCATATATATTTTAGCAAATCTCGGATAGATCATCAGCGACTGACGCTACTACATCATGGTACATTGTAGCTATTTGGATAAAATAAACATCTAATATTTTCTTGAAATGATTTTTCTGAGGATATTCAATTTATATTGTAAACATCGACAATTTCTCAATTTTCATCTGGCATACCACTGGTAAAATATTTGGAAAAATTGTCATAATACGATGGTGCATCTCAGATAGCTGCATTTGTATACGAAGTGGCAAATGGTAGCAACAGTAGGCTAAATAATAATATTTTTTTTAAAATTTTTTTCATTTTTTTTATTTATAATCTAAATTATATATTGTTTCCAAAAAAGGTGTTTATCACTCACACTATTAGCTTGATGATGAGATAAAATCAGCTCAATACAAAGACTCACAGCAGAGCATTTATTATCTTTCATTTTACTTTTTCAAATCAGCTTGATTTGGATATTCATCCAGTGACGAGCAAAAATCCAGCCACGATCAATCAAATGGTGGACAAAACTAATCAAATATATGCTGCCCACTGTATATATGGATCAATATTTTTTCTCAAGTAATCTAGTGTATTTGAAATTTTGTACTGTCTAGGATAACTTCATTGCAAATCTGTAATCCCATCCAATGCTGTTTCTTGGATATTATAATTTCCATGATTGGCTTCATTTACCACATTTTCAAAAACTTGTATAGGCGAAGATCCTCGATTTCATCGCCTTCATTCTTGAGCAAAAGAAAAAGAATACGCACACAAAATAGCAAATATAGAAAGCATTATCTTTGTAAAATTTTTCATTTGAGATCATTAATATATAAATCATATACCAATTATACTCAAAATGAAAAACTTTTGCAAATTTTTGGATAGATTTTTATGATTCAATATTTACTTCTTGGATTTTTTTGATATATTTGATGGAATAATACACCATAAATCATTGTATTCACACATACAACAAAATCATAGGAAACAAAAAAGCTTTTTGTATCTGTGTATTTAGTAGCAATATTATATTTACTATTAGTGCCAATAATGTGGTAAATATCCAAAATGAATAATCAATTTTTTTTAGGTAAGATCAAATTTTGGTTTTGTGTATAGAAAATACCATGCTAGTGGACAAAATATTTCGCACTATGGCAAACAAAGCAACTGATTCTATATCTCATTTAAATGCAGAGAATAGGCTGATGTATATAGCAAAATTTATGACCAAAAATGTGATAAGTCTCTGGATGACAGATGTATAATTTATCTTTTTGAGCGAATATACATTTACTATAAATCATAACATGATCACTCGATAAGATAGCTGTTCTACCGATCATTTCAATGATAGAGTATTTTTGAAATAAAGATAAATCAAAAGCAATATGATAAATGTATTTATTCACTCCAAACAGTATTTGACGGCTTGTGGTATATCTGATACAAAATCGTAAACTTCTTGAGCAATTTTTATTTTTCAGTCTGGCTGTTTTTTTAAAATCCTCTCTCATGCCAAAATACGCCTAACAGAAATTTCTTTTTGTTCGTATAGTGTGGGTGGTTTGTGGTTTAGGATATAATATATGGTGGAGTACAACAGTTGCAAAAGCAATACCAAAACTATCAAAAAGACATAAAAATTTGGGATAAGCTTGTGCAGTACCAAAACAATTACACCTCCAGCAAGTATAAAAAATAAGTACTGAAAATTTTTGTGTACATCATATTTTATGCTTAAAACAAAAACGGTAAATCAAATTAATGCAAAGTATAGTGTCCATATATGAGAAAAAATCTGAAATGTGGTGCTGGCTCCATAGACAATCCGCGTGTAAATTAGCAATGATATTGCCGATACCAAAAATCATATATGGGCAATATTTTTTCCATCTTCGTATTTAAATACATAAGATCCCAAAAAAAATACTATATTTACTGCTATCAAAAATAAGATGGAATTTGTGGTAGATACATCAAAAAATTTAGCTGACAAAAAGAATCATAGCAAGATAATTATCCAAGCCAAAAATAATCAGTATTTGATGACTAGGCTATTTACTTTGTTTTTTATAGATATATCTCATATGCTGTAAACCAATATTCAAATCAATAAAATTAGTGGGATCAATCACAGATACCACAATCATATAGCATAGAAATATGCTATAAACATGCTTACAGACAATATAGATACAAATAAGATCACCTTGTATTTGCTAAAAGATAAAATTTTGTTTCAGTGAAAATATTAATGATATTGAAATCAAAATCCATCACAACAACAATATTATATCAAAAAATATTTTTTCTCTTTTTAGAAAGTTTGCGCCATATAGTACAAGTCAAAAAACTCAAAAATAGACCAACATGACATAAGCATAATCATTCATATTTGGTGAATACATTATTTTATTTATTCGGATATATATGGTAGAAAGCAAAATAGTAAAAATCAATCATAGCAACAAATACCAAAATATTTTGATAAATTTTGCTGAAAATTTTTGTGCTTTGGCAAAAAGATCTTTTTTTACCATTTTTAGGTACAGCAAAAATCATCACAAATTTGCATACCACACATCTTCTCCACTCCTAGCTCATCATGCTCAAAACAATCATTTTGCTTTTTCTAATTTTTGGATTTCTTTCATCACATAAATATCGGATACTTTTGATCCAACTACATCTATACGAGATGCGTCTTGTATGGATAGATATTCTTGCTCTATTTCATTGAATTCATTGTACACCGTCTCCAAAAGAGCCACTATTTTTTCTGTATTACTTCACATTTTTAGTTTGGAAAGCTCTTGTCATTGTTCAAAAAGGTGTTTGAGTTTTATATCTGGTACATATCATTCTGATTTTTCTATTAAATCAGGAATTTTTTTAAGCAAATCGTTTACCAGTACCAAAGCCTTTTCTAGCTCTTGATCATTAAACATTTTTTCATCTTTGGCCTTTTTTTGTTTCAAAAGTGCCTCTTGGTTTTGTGTCCATTTTTCGGCTCTATCCTTTTCTTGTTTTATTATTTCATCAATTTTGGTCTGCTCCAAACTACGATTATCTACATAATTTATGTTTTTTATATCAAATCAAAGTATGGACAATGAATATATAGTCTTTGCCAAATCTTTTGCATTTGAGAGCATTTTGATCTCCTGTCAAGCGAAATTTATCAATATTTTCAAAACTCAATAGCTTTCTACGTATTGCTTTTTGTATTCATAAAGCTGCAGTATGACTAGCTTGTATTCACCCAATATTTCTCTAATTTTTTCTTCTGATACTCAAAAAAATAGCAAATCTACACTATAGTTTGTGCCAAAAAGTTCTCTTATAGCTACCACATGAAATATCATAAGTAAATACCAGTTTTTAAAATTTAAAAATTCCCAATATATAGATTTTTTATTGAAAAATTAAAAAAAATCAATATATAGAGTTGTTTAATTTTATTTAAAATTTTTTAAAAAGCAAATTTTTAGATCTGAAATATAATAAAATGCAAGAAATAAAATGATGCTGAAGTATCTTGGACCAGTATTTTGATGACAATACTATGTCAATCCATATCAAAGAATGAAACCCTTTTTTGAAAAAAAATGGATGACCTGATGGACGAAATCCTATAATCAGCAAAGACATAATGACAAAAGATATGGTAAACAAATTGATTGATGAAATTTTTAAAGAAATTGAGACAAGAGACGATGCAATACTGGAAATAGATAGGCAAATGTCCAAAGTAATCCAACTGTGACCATATAGGATCGTAATTGTTTACCCTCCGCTGTCTGATGGGTTGGAAATTACAGCTGTAAAACCTATCAAAAAACTATCATTGGAAGATTACAATTTGGATCAAGAAGTTTTGGATTTGTTCAAAAATTCAGCCAAGGGAATATTGGTTTCTGGTGCTCCATGAAGTGGAAAAACCACTTTTGCACAAGCTCTGGTAGAACTATACGAGCAGCAAAACAAAATAATAAAAACTATAGAATCGCCTCGTGATTTGATGGTGCCAGAAAATGTGGTACAGTACAGTTTTACATACTGATCTCACGATGAAGTGAGAGATATCCTTTTGCTTTCCAGACCCGATTATACAGTATATGACGAAGTGAGAAATACCAGCGATTTTGAGCTATACAAAGATATGAGATTGACTGGAATTTGATTGATTTGAGTGATACATGCTACCAGACCTGTAGATAGTATCCAAAGATTTTTGGGAACTATCGAGATGTGAATAGTACCACAAGTAATCGATACAGTAATTTTTATAGACAAATGAAAAATCAAAGAAATACTACAATTAAATTTGACTGTGAAAGTGCCAGAATGAATGGAATCTGACGATTTGGCCAGACCTGTAATCCAAGTTTCTTCATTTTTTGACAAGCAAATTGTATATGAAATATATTCGTTTGGAGAGCAAATTGTAGTGATGCCACTTGGAGAGGAAATTCAAACCAAAGAAAAATGATGAAAATTGAGCCACTATGCAAAACTTTCTATAGACAGTATTTTAAAAGAATTATTGCCATGTAGCTTTATTTCCAAAGTTTCATGAGATACTGTGCAGCTTTTTGTGCCAAGATCTGAAAAATGAGCTATAGTATGAAAATGATGACAAAACATACAATCACTAGAAGATCAATTGTGACTTAGGATAAATGTGCAGACTTTTGAAGATTTGCCAATACTAGATATAGATGTGCAGACAGAAAAAAATGGAAATACTATCGTGATTTATTTCCCAAAACATTATGTAGATAGAAATGTATATGTGATGATTGGAAAAGAATTGCTACATACACAGACAAATAGTCATGCACAAGTGGTAGTAAAAAACAAAAATATTGTAAAAAGTATCATTTCAAAATGATTTACCTTGATTGATTATGATAGAATTTAATTGATATTTAAAATGTCATTCTGAGGGAATGAAATGACCGAAGAATCTAAAATAGATCCTTCGCTTACGCTCAGAATGACAGATGGATTAAAATTTATTTTATAAAATTTTCACATGTGAAATTTCAATTTTTCAAAGATTGTTGCTTGAGTTTGACCAACATTGGCAAAAGAAACCGTATTGTCCAAAGTGATAAATATGGTAGATGTTTTTAGATTAAGTTTGTCTGGATGATTTGACGACAACAACAAAAAATATATAGACACAATCATGAAACTGGACAACAGCAAAACTATCATGATGGAGACAAAATGATGTGATGTCAGAGTAAAAAATTTGCTAAATATAAACTTGAAAAAATGAGACATAATAAATGTCGATTATTCTGAATATGCACAGGAAAGTGAAAAAACTATTTTTGTTGACTATGAAAAATTAGCTGAACTTTGAATTTGAGCAAAAATAAAATTTGAGCAGAGTAATATTTTGCTTGAGATTGTAGAGATAAAAAAAGAAGACAATGTAGACTGCAAAGTAATTGAATGATGAGAGTTGTTGCAGTTTGATAGGGTGAGATTTTTGGACAATAATATTGATTTTGGAGTGCTGACAGAAAGAGACAAAAAAGACATTTTGTGGTGAATAGAACACTGAATACACATCATAGCACTTTCTGGAGTAAATGAGCCTGACGACATTTTGATGTTGAAGTCATTTTTGGCAGAAAATAATAAATGAAATATGAAAATTTTGGCAAAAATAGAAACTCCAGAATGACTAAAAAATTTAGATGTGATAAACTCTCTTGCTGACTGAATTATTTTTGTATTTGACAAGCTGGAAAGCGAAATGGCAAAACACAATTTGGAAATGAAAGATCTGATCCAGAGAGTAAAAAGTACATGAAAACCAGTTTCTGTGACATTTATTTCATGACTAGAATCCCAAAAATATCCTTTTAGAGATCCAAAATCTGTACAAGAATTTTGTGATTGTGCCATAGATTCTTTTGTATTAGAATGGATAATCAAAGAGGATGACACCTTGGATATTATCACACAAGTTTACGATTTATTGACAAAATGTGAACCAAATAGTCCAGAAATCACCAGAGATAGATTTGACAAAGACGACGATTTTGTGGTCAGAGACTATATAATTTACAACGCATACAGGATTACAAAAGAATTGGATATCAAAGCAATTGTTTGTTTTACAGACAATGGGTATACTTCTGCCAGATTGTCTTCATTGTCCCCAAAAGTACCTGTAATTACTTTCACAAAATCTGATGAAACTTATAGATATCTAAATATGATTTGGTGAGTAAAATGATACAAAATTTCTGAATCTTTTGACTACGAAAATTTGAAAAGAATCGGAAAGGAGATGATTAGGATAGTTTTCAAGTGAAATATATCGCTGGATGACAAAGTAGTGATAGTGCAGTCCAATGAACGACAAAAAGATGAAAAAAATGATATGATAAATGGAGTAGAATTGTATAAATTTAAAAATATATAATTGTCATTTTGAGTAACAATATCGTCATTCTGAGGCAATAGCCGAAGAATCTAAATATATATAAATAGATTCTTCACTTCGTACCGCTAACGGCATAAATTCAGAATGGCTGAGTAATTATATTTATCTAATCAAAATATATGCTCTTCATTGTTTCACTAGCAATATTTACCACAATACTCACTATCACAGAAAATATTTTTTTGGCAGTTTTTGCTTTGTTTTTGCTGATTTTGTGGATCATAATTTCAAATCTTTTGACCAAAAAACAAAAAATTTGGCAAAAAATATCTTTGATATTTTTGGCTTTTGTATTGGCGATTTTGGCAATATTTATCAAAGTACACAGATACGACCAAAAATTATCAACAATTTTCACATCCACAGGACTGATTTATGAAAATATGCAATGACCGCATTGACCGTATTTTGTCTGAACATGAATTATATCAGATATCTATTCTCACCAGAAATATATTTTTCAAGATGGCTGAGGTCGTGAATATTTTTTGAAATCAGAAAAATCATACAAAATCTGAGATGAAATTTGGTTAAATTGATATGTTTCATTTGGCTATACTGGAGCAAAGGATATTTTTGATTTTAAAAAACAGCTTGAAATTTTTAAAACAAAGCCCGACTTCCAATCAATATTTCACTATGAATTCAACTACCACAAATGGGAAATGATGAAATGATATTATGGCACTATCTACGAACAAAATTCTATAAAAATAGATAGTAGCGACAAAAATATTTCTTTTATCCAAAAAATTAGAAAAAATTTGCAAGATATGATAATTTCAGCTTATGGAGAGACACCACAAGCAGGACTAGTTTTGTGAATGCTCGTATGAGATAGGTCTCAAATTCCTAGCGATGATTATCAGACATTTATTGATTCATGACTTGTACATATTATTGCAGTTAGTGGTGGAAATATAGTGATGATAGTGGTTTTTTTGTCTGCAATATTGTTTTTTGTTCCATTTTATCTCAGAAATACCATCATTTTAGTCACTGTGATACTGTATTCGCTAGTTTGCTGATTAGATAGTTCTGTATTTAGAGCCACTGTAATGTGATGATTGTCTCTTTTTGCCCTTTTTTGGTGAAGAGAGATAGATGTGTGGAGAGCTATGGGTATCGCCTTCGTAGTCATGATTTTGGTAAATCCATATTTTTTGGCTTATGATGTGGGATTTTTGCTGAGTTTTTCAGCTATAGTATGAATAGTATATTTTTCAAATTTTTTGGAAAAATTGAAGCAAAAAATAGCAGAAAAAAAAGTAAAACAAACCATAAACAAAAATGAAAAAAAGACAGCAAAAACAAAAATTTTGAATTTCATAAAAAATAGTGCAAAAGATTATATTGTCCCTACGCTTGGAGCGACGCTGGGAGTTTTGCCAGTCATGCTATTTTTTATGTGAAGTACAAATCTTTTGGGGATTGTGGCAAATTTTTTTGTCAGTCCAATCATAGCAATTGTGATGATCTACGGTTTTATTAGCACAATTTTGTTTCATATAGTACCGCGAAATATATTTTTATTGCCCGAAAAATGGCTAATTGATTATATTTATTGAATTTCACAGATTACGGCCCAATGGTGAGTCTACTTAAATGCGAACTGATCATGGATAGTGTATGTTTTGCTAGTTCTCTTTATTTTTCGAATTATTATTAAAAAAAACAAGAGCCAAAGATAAGCAATTGGCTCTTGAAAATAAAAAGTTCATTATGAAAAAGTCGGTTTTTCTCTTCCAGTTTGAGATATTATTGAAAAGTTTTGATTTGTCAAGCATTTTTTTTGCAAAAGTGACTATAAATTTGTTTTTTTTGTATTTTGGAGTAAAATATTGATAGTTTATTTTATTACAAAATTTGGATGACATTTGGAAATATAGCACAGTTTCTATGATGATTGGGACTTTTTATGCTAGGTATCATATTTTTTGATGAATCGAGTAGAAAAGTTGTGTCTGGTGGTATCAAAAAAGTGATAAAAAAAGCCACAAATAGTGTTTTTAAATCAATATGAATTGGATTTGTAGCGACATTGCTATTTCAGTGAAGCTCTGCAGTATTGCTTATTTTGGAGTCTTTTGTATCAGCGGGTATGATAGAATTTTCTCATGCTGTCAAAGTCGTTTTGTGAGCAAATATAGGTAGTTCGGTGGTTGGAGTGGCTTTGTGAACATTGGGACTGGAATTTGATTTGCTGACCATAGCACTTCCTATGCTGTGAATCTGTGTGCTCTTGCACTTTTTGCTCAAATCAGATAAAATAAAAAATGTATTAAAAATATTGATTTGATTATGTCTGATATTTTTGGGGTTGGATTTTATGAATACTGGTATGTGAGTCGTAGCCGAATACGCAAATTTTGCAGCATGGGCAGAATACTCCATATTTTTGTTTTTTATTATATGATTGTTTGGTACAATTATTGTACAGTCAAGTTCAATTACAATAGTTTTGACTTTATCAGCAGCAAATGCTGGTCTGATAGACTATCGTATGTGAATTATGCTGCTTTTGTGAGCTTTTGTATGAACTACGGCTACTGCACTTTTGGGGTGTCTGGAGTGAGGACATTTGAAAAAACAAGTTGCAGCTACTCAAATAATTTTCAATTTAATTGTAGCTACTATTTGAACAATATTATTGCCAGTGTTTGTCCGGATTTTAAGCCAATTTTCATTTAGCATATTTGTGTGACTTTCCATATTTGCTATATGATACAAACTAATCTGTGTATTGCTGATGATACCATTTATCAAGCAATTTACAGCCCTAATAAAAAAACTATTTCCAAAAAAAGATTTTGATTTTTGATTGCATATAAAAAATACATCGCCAACCGTAATTGATGCAGCATTTACAGCACTGCACGATGATTTGGTATCTATACTAAAAAGAGTCTTTAAACACTGTCTAAATACCCGAAACATTGATGAAAAAAAGATAATAGAATCTGATTTCAATTTGAATCTGATAGATCAGTATTTTGTTTTGTATTCAAATGATGAACTTAGGATACAGTATGATGAAATAAAAGAGATAGAACAGCTGATTTTGGTTTTTGTCACAAAAATTAGGCAAAATATAGACAATAAATATGATTTGGATATACTAGATCTGTACCAAGAATCTCTATCCAGTATCGTATATGCTACCAAATATATGAAAGATGTGCACAAAACTATCTGAAAATTGAAAGATAGTGACAATGAATACCTGATAAATATCTATACAGAATTCAAAAAAATATTGATCCAATTGTATCAACATGTATTGACCATAATAGGCAGATGATATGATGAATCTATAGTAAATAAGATAGAAAATTTGATACAGCAAATCAAAGATGTGGTAGACAAAAGGGCCCTAAACCCGCTTATAGACAATCTAAAAGAATCAAAAAATGATGCCACAATAATTTCAGATACCTTATATATGGATCATTATTTCCACCTTTCATGTTTGAGTATGGTCTCAGCATTGGCAAATTTGTATGGAAAAGATTCTTTCCGCTTAAATGATGACCAAATTTTTGAACAAATGAGATAATTGTATATTTGTTTTTTTGGCTTAATATCAGTTTTTGTCGGATGTTTTCAGCCGATCACAAATCGCAATCTATATACTATATCCCAAAAACACAAAATGGCAAGAACTTTTTTTGTCACAAAATGACAACTCATTCGTATACCAAATTGAAGGACAGAAATTTTTTGTCTGATCGTGATTTGAAAAACGAATGAAAAATAAGTAGAAATGCGAAATTTGACTACATAGTCAATTTTCTGTCTATTTATGTCCATTTTGTCTTGAAAATTATTTTCAGATGATTAAAATTCCTTCTGTCGATCTTGTCGTGTGGAGACACGATAAGTAGGTCGGTTATTTATCAGTTTGTCAGATATTGACTATTATATAGGTATTGTGTAATTCATATTTCCTAAACCTACGAGGAATGAGAATATGCAATATCAACTGTCATTTTGAGGTGAAATCGAATAATATAATGTAAATTATATCCTTCACTTCGTTCAGGATGACAAACAAATTAGTCGTGTCTTAGTACAATCTGATACATCCTACAAATTAGTTTATTTACACCGTGTAGATCTTTAACAGACAATCAATAAGTGGAGACTTATTTTGCATGTTAACCGATCAATAATCACGATTAACCTAAAGATTGTGGTACTATTTTATATCTTTTTTATAATGTACACATGAAAACATTAAAAAAATTATTCTCTGTTTCTGCAATCGTTGCATTGCTAGGAACATTGGCTCCTATGTATGCTTTCGGTGCGACTTATTCTGATGAATTACAAGACGCATACAACTACGCATACGCACACAAAATCACTACTATGAACAGCATAGAAAATGCTGACATGTATGGTAGTTTGACAAGAGTAGCTATGGCTAAAATGATAGCTAACTACGCTACAACAGTTTTATGATTAGAACCAGACACATCTGCTACATGTACATTTACAGATGTGACAGCTGCTTTGGATGCTCAATACGATAATTGAGTGACAAAAGCTTGTCAATTAGGTTTGATGGGACAAAACATCACTGCTTTTAGACCAAACGACTTAGTTACAAGAGCTGAATTTGGTACAACTTTGTCTAGAGCATTAAATGCTAACTCTGATGAATTAGCTTCTATGAATGCTGCAAATCCTTACTACAAAGAACACTTAAACTTCTTAAACAAAGAAGGAATTATGAAAGATATTTCAAATCCTTTCATGACAGAAGTTAGAGGATATGTAATGTTGATGATGATGAGATCTGACAACACATACAAACCTGTAGAAGGATGTACAGCTGAAGAATTGTTGGCTTGTTTGACAGCTGAAGATTTCGATGCTTGTACAGCTAAATGTGCTAAACAAGAAGACAACAACACAAACAACGAAGTTTCAAAATCAGGAACTCTAAAAGTTACTGTATCTGAAAACAACGGAGCAAAAGCTATTATCGGAGGTATATCTGATCTTGATACTATCAACTTCAACGCTAGCGAAGCTGGAATATCTGTAGACAGAATCGTTTTGGAAAGATACGGATACTCAAATGCTAGTGGTGTGACAGTTTGGTTGGAAGATGAAAATGGAACTAAAGTTACAAATGAAAAAACTATCAACTCAAAAGATGAAGTTTCTTTGACAATCAAATCTGCATACCGCGAAATGGATAGGACTGATTCTTTGACTATAGTTACATCTATTGCTTCTGGAACAGAAGGATCTACTATCTGATTTAAAGTAACAGAAGTTTCTAGTTCTGCAAAAACATTGAATTTTGCTAACTACCAACCAGCTACTTACGAAATGGTTATTTACGATGGATCTGAAGCAAAATTTGGATACAAAGGAAACAGCGTAGTATACAACTACACAGCAAACGAAACTTATGATGTTGCTAGATTAAAAGTTACTGCTCCAAACAAAAACATCAGTATCAATGGATTCACATTGGAAAACAGAGGAGACTTGAGTCTAAATAGATATGTTGATTCAAAGAACATAAAAGTATCTGTTGATGGAACAAACCTTCCAGCTACAGTATCTATCAACAAAAATGACGAAATAGAAGTTAATTTGAGAAATGCTCAAAGCATTGATGCAAAGAAAAACACTATATTCGTTGTTAGCTTGAATTTTGATGATTTAGATGTATTTGGAAGAACTGTTAAATTAGAAGCTAAAGAAATCAGATGAGTAGAAGACAAAACAAACACAAGATTGTCATTTACTGGAGATACATCTACAGCTCCTACATACACATTTAATGGAGGACAAATCAAATTGACAAGCACAAAACTAGGAACAATCGATGCTGCTGCATGAGCTACAGAAGTTGTATTTGCAGAATGAGACATCGAACTAAATGGACAAGTTATCAATATGGCTAACTTCACATTGACTGCTAGTGCTACATGAATCGATAGCATAGATATGTTGTTGAATGGTGTAGTTATCTGAGATGCTACAGCTGCATGAACAGACTTCACATTCAAATGAGTTACTATAGACAAATCTGGAAAATTGAGATTTAGAGTAAATATGGATTCTGAAGCAACAGGAAACACAATTACAATGACTCCTGCTTCATTCAACAAAGCACAATTCTCTGGTGCTAAATACGATGAATCAAATCAATATGTAACTGGAAATGTTGTTATTGGATCTATCTCATTCTCTACAATCAAAGTTCAAGCTGCTAAATGAGCTTTGACAAATAATACATCAAAGAGCGTTGAATTCTTGACAAATCAAACAACAAGACAAACAGTATTTGATGGAGAATATACAGCAAAGAAATGAGATTTGTACTTAAATGAATTTGCTATCGCTGAAACAAATGCATTACAAGCATGAGATACAGCTACATTCTATCTTTCAATAGATGGAAGAGATGTGGCATCTATAGACTTGTATGAAGGTAATACATGAGATAGTATGACATTCTCAAATGTAAAAGTAAAGAAATGAGACAAAGTTTCAGTTAAATTGGTAGCTGAAGTATACGCTGCAAATACTGGAAACTATACATACGATCTTACTCTAAAAGGAGAAGATATGGATGGAACAGAAGCTGGAGAAGCTACAGCTAAAACTGTAAGAATGAATTTTGTTGATCAAGGTGGTGTGACAATATCTGTTGCAAACGCTGATGCTGCTAACACAGTAGTATTGAGAGACAACAACATCAAATTGGCTAAATTCACAGTAAAACCATCAAAAACAGAATGAACAACATTAGATTCATTTGTATTTGGTCTAGTAGTACCTAATCCATTGGATGTAGTTGTAAAAGTTGATGGATCTGAAATAGATTCTGACAACATTACTGAATCATCAAATACATATACAGTTTCATGATTAGCTGAAACATTAGACAATGATGGAGTAGTTGTAGAAATCTCTTATAGAGACGAACTTCCTGTAGATTCATATTCATTGAATCTTACAAAAGTTAATGGAACAAATGCGACAAAGACATTCAACAAGAGAGTTGCTGACGCATTGGTTACAGTTACAAAACAAGAAAACTTGTGAGATACAACTAAATTCACATTTGGTGTAGAAAAATATGATGATACAGTAAATGCTGATAGTTTGGTATTGTCATGATCTGCAAGAGTTCGAAATATTGGTGATGTAGCAGATGGAGATACTTTCGAAGCAGAAAATGGAACAACAGCTGAATTCATCATTTCAATTCAATACGATGATTGAACAACAAATCATAATATTGATAAAACAACATACAAAGATTACTTCAAAGTTGGTTCTGAATACTTAAAAGTTTTCAAAGCTAAAGACTAGTATCTTTGTATACACCATACAAAAAAACCTTCCTCCGGGGAGGTTTTTTTTTGTTGAGTTTTTTCTTGAAAAGGCTTGATGAATAGCTATAATCAATATACTATAATTTTTATATTTCATAAAATAAAATGTGAACTATGAAATATACCATAAAAGTATTTCAAGAAAAAGATGGAAGTTTTTATGCAGAAGTTGTAGAACTCCCAGGATGTTTTTCCTCTTGAAAAAATATTGATGAATTGAAAGTTAATATAAAAGAATCCATATCATGCTACTTGGAATGAATGCAAAAAGATATTGAAAACGAAGCTGTTTCATATGATTATTTCAAACAATATGCCTAAAGTAATTACATCCAAAGAATTGATAAAAATATTGAAAGACTATTGATATGCCGAACACCACCGAAAATGAAGCCATTGTATGCTAAAAAATATAAAAACATGAAAATATGTTGTAGTGCCATGCCACAATAAAGACCTTTGAATATGGTTAACTTTGAAAATATTGGACCAAGCATGAATTGATCGTAATATATTAAGATAAAAATACTCACGAAATCGGTTAGTTAAAATAAATAATGTTGTTTTATTTCAATCTACATAATTATGAAAATAATAATAAAAAAAGATTGAGAATGATTTATAGCTGAAGTTGTTTGAAAACCAAATGCGTATGCTTTTTGATATACCAAACAAGAAGCTATACAAGAATTAAATAATGTGGTAGATATGATGATAGATTATTATAACGAAGAAGTATTAGCACAAAAAATGATTAAACATTTATTAGATGAAAAACAATATTCATATGCCATATAATTTTCGTGATATTGAAAAAAGATTAAATAAATTATGATTTGTTGTCGTTAGACAAAAATGATCCCATGTCCTATTTTCCAATTGAAAGAAAATATTTCCAGTTCCAAATCATGGATGAAAAGACATTTCACCATGAGTAGAAAAAAAGATTATATCACTTTTGGATATAAGCAAAAATGAATTTGATAAACTAAAATAAACTTTCCTTTCCTTTGGGGAGGTTTTTTTGATTTTTCCTCTTTATTTTTTATACATAATAGATAAAAGTAAAAGCATATGTTTTTATTTTATTTTAATCACAAATGAAATATTCACTAAATCTTTTGAAACATTTTATCTCAATCAATGATTCTATACAAAATATTGCAGACAAAATTACACTCAAAACTGTAGAAGTAGAAGAAATCATTCAAAGACAAATCGATAAACACATCGTAATATGAAAAATATTATCTGCTGAAAATCATCCAGATTCAGATCACATGAGTGTCTGCCAAGTGGACTGTGGATCAAAATGAAAATTTCAGATAGTTTGCGGAGCTGCAAATGTACAATGAGCACATTATGTAGTCGCTGCATTGGAGTGAGCAGAATTTAAAGAAGCAGGAATTACTATTGCACCAAGGAAACTTCGTGGAGTAGAATCAAATGGAATGATTTGTTCAAAGAATGAATTATGAATACCAGAAGATACAGATAAACCTCGAATATGGGAATTAGACAAAGATTTTGATGATATCACAGATGCTGATTTATGAACGCCATTGACTGATAAATATCCTCGATTGGATTCTGCAGTGATAGATGTAGATAATAAATGACTCACAAATAGACCTGATTTGACAGGTCATTTCGGTATGGCTGTAGATTTAAACGCCATGTATGATGACACTCAGATATCTTACAACTGATTGACTAAATATTTTGATGAATTGAAAAATACAAACATATTGGAGCTGATAAACAATAAATGAGCTACAAAAATCTGATTAAAAGCTGAAACAGACAATGTAAATTCATATATTTTGATGGAAATAAACGATGTAACTGTCCGCCCATGACAGATGCTTTCTAGACTACATATGTATGATTTATGAAGCAAACCAATCTCAAATTGGGTAGATTTCAGTAATTTGTTTATGAATATCACATGACAGCCTGTCCACTTTTTTGATGCAGACAAGATAAAATGAAGTATCATAGTCAGACAAGCAAAAGAATGAGAAAAATTTGTAGATTTATTTGAAAAAGAACATACATTACAGGCTTCTGATATGGTAATTGCTGATGAAGAAAAAGTATTGGCATTGGCATGAGTTGTATGATGATTAGACTCTGGAATTACGGACAGTACAAAAAATATTTTAGTTGAGATAGCAAATTTTGATCCAGTATGCGTTAGGAAAACTTGAGTAAGACTTGGTTTGAGGACAGATGCTGAATTGAGATATGAAAAAAATATCAGTCCATCATTTAGCCAATATGTATTCATATTGTTTTTGGATTTGTTGAAATATTATTCAAAAGACTTATGAAATTATGAAATTGGATGAATTAGTCATTATTCCAAAAATCAAAACCTTTCATATTTCCAAAATACAATCACACTAGATTACAATTTATTGCAAAATTTCATTTTTGGAGAAACCGTAGATTGATTTGAATCTACTGCCCAAAGCATTTTGACCAGATTGTGATTTGGAGTAAATGGAAATGAAGTTTCCGTACCGTTTTGGAGATCTCCAGACGATATTACCATAGTCCAAGATATTTACGAAGAAGTGGCAAGGATTTACTGATACGAAAAAATTCCAAATATAGCTATGAAATCAGATGTATCTCTGCCAAAAACTCCAAGTTTGGTAAAACTTTCCAGAAGTATTGAAGAAAGTTTTGTCAGAGATTTTGGATTTGATCAAGTAGAAACTTATCCACGAGTAGACCAAAAAAGCTTGAATTTGTTTGGTATAGATACTACAGATTTGTATTGACTAAAAAATCCTATAGATACAGATAAGCCGTATTTGAGAGATGATATGGACTATATCATGATAAATTATATAACCAAAAATAGTAAATTTTTTGATGATTTCAAAATATTTGATATTGGTAGGATTTGGTCCAAAAAATATGATCTCCAAAATGAAACTGCCAAATTTGCAAACGAATTTGTAGGTGAAAGATTGTGGATTTCTGCCATGTATTACCAAAAATCTACAAAAACTTGGTCAGATGATTTGCTCCTATTGGCCAAATGAGATATAGAAAAATTGTTTATAACTCTTTGATTAGCAGGAGAAATTTCTTACGAAAAAACAGCCAAAAAAGCTTATCATCCAAAAAAACAGTGAAATATAGTTTACAAAAATCAAGTAGTCTGATTTGTCTGAACTATCCATCCATTGATTCTCAAAAATTACAAATTATCAGAATCCTCAAATTTGGTTTACCTTTCATTGGATTTGCACACGATCAACGAAATACTAAAAAATACAAGTTATGTGGTAGAGTGATATGAAACTCTACAAGATCAGATAGTTTGGAGAGACTTGTGTTTTGTGATAGATGAAAATTTGGATTACGGTACTGTGCTTGATGTAGCAAAAAATGTACATTGAGTGAGTGATTTGGAAGTTTTTGATTTATATCAATGATCAAATTTGCCACAATGAAAAAAATCTATAGCATTCAAGATAAAAATTAAATGAGAAAATATGCAGACAGAAGAAATCAATGCAGTAATGGACAAAGTAATAAAAAAAGTAGAATCCACTTGAGCAAAATTGAGAGAATAAAAAAAATTGCCCTCATCCCCTCTTTATTGAACAAATCTCTCCAAACCTCCCTTTATCAAGGGAGACTTTCCATAATCTGGACATTTCCCCCTTGATAAAGGGGGATTAAGGGGGATTTGTCCAATAAACTAGGTCATTTCGATCCCGCTTTAGCGGGGAGAAATCCACTACATGCGATTAGTAAAGTAAGTCACATAAATTTGAAATGGCTTAATTTCAGTTTTTAATCACTTGAATAATTGTCAAAATATCATTGAATAAAAACTACTGGAGTTCATTTGTCCCCAGACCCAGAAGTCAAATCACACAAAGATCAAATCAAATCCGTGTACCTCCTTGGTGTTGTTCATTGAGTTTCTATTTTTCATTTCAAATTAGATTCTTTTCATTTTATTTCATTTTTTATAGCATTATTCAAATCTTCTCATTTCAAATCAGCAAACTTATTATCTGAAATATACTTTAATTTCAATTCATTTGGACTTCATTCCAATCATTTTGTGTATGCTGGAGATACTACAGGATCGGCTAATTCCCAAATTTTTCAAACAGGATCTTTGAATGCTCCATCTCCATAAATCATCACTTCTATTTCTCTACCCGTCACGCTTCTCAATTTATTTTGGATTTCTTCCACCAATTTTTGTCCATTTTCTGGAAATAATTTTACTTTTTCCTGTGTGGCTCTATTTGATCCCAAAAGCCCATATTTGCTATTGTATCCGCTATCTCATATTGGAGAGGTCATAATTTCATCCAGTCAAATAATCTTTCCAGGAGAATACATTTTGAGAGTTTGTTTTGTCTCATCTCTTGTATGGATATCGCAAACTAGTACATCTGAAACATAATTCAAAATAATTTTTGGATCATTTGCCAAAATTATTTCAGCTTCACAATTTTCTTTTTCTATCAAATCTCTATAAAATTCTATCATATTTACTCATGTAAATATATGTTTCCAGTCACCAAAATATTTCCAATATTCTTCTTCAGAAATTATATCTGTATATGGGTCAATATCACTTTGTCTCAATTTTTCTCTATCCATGATGTCGTTTCCTACCTCATCACTTGGAAAACTTACTTGCAAAGTGATTTTGTCCATAGCTCTGGCCATAGCAGATAGCAATACAGCAAAACGATTGCGAGAAAGTATGGGAAACAAAACTCAAATATGATCAGTATCAAATTTGGAAACTATATCTTGAGAAATTTGGTCTACGGTCACATAATTTCCGCTAGCAATCCCAACTACAGCCTCTGTGATGGCTACGATATCGCGATCTTTAAATTGAAATCATTCAGATTCTTTGGCTTTCATTAGACTATCTACCACAATATTTGCCAGATCATCTCACTCTTTGATTACAGGTGTCCTAATTCATCTCACTACTGTACCTACATATCTTT